>JAAENB010001192.1 GCA_024224995.1 bacterium
AGGGATTAAAAACAAATAAGCGGCACAAAGTGCCGCTTATTTTTATATATAAAATAGTCTTTTCTTGTTTAGATCTTTTTTGGTAGAGAGGGAAAAATGCCTCTCATTGGATCAGAATAGAATTTTTAGACTACATCATTCCAGGCATTCCGCCCATTCCACCCATTCCGCCCATGCCGCCCATTGGCATTCCGGCAGCTTCGTCTTCCTGCTTGTCGGTAATGAGTACTTCTGTTGTGGAAAGCATTCCAGCTACAGACGCAGCGTTCTGCAGAGCAGACCGGACAACTTTAGCAGGGTCAATGATTCCAACCTGAACCATGTCTACCCATTCCAGGGACGCGGCATCAAAAGCGATTCCGGCTTCCTGTGTTTTTGCTTTTTCAACAATAACAGAACCTTCAAGTCCGGAGTTAAAAGCAATCTGACGCATTGGAGCTTCAACAGCCCGTAATACGATTTCAGCGCCAATCTTTTCATCACCTTCCAGCTTTTCGGACATTTCGTCAATAATTTTCTGGCAGTTTACCAGTGTTAATCCGCCGCCGGGAACAATTCCTTCTTCAACAGCTGATTTGGTTGCTGAAAGAGCGTCCTCTACCCGTGCTTTCTTCTCTTTGAGTTCTACTTCAGTTGCAGCGCCAACATTGATAACTGCTACACCGCCGGCAAGTTTGGCTTTTCTTTCCTGAAGTTTTTCAGTATCATAATCGGAAGTGGAAGCTTCAATTTGCTTCTGGATCATGTTAATTCGACCCTGAACCTGCTCTTGTGACCCTGCTCCTTCGATAATTGTTGTATTTTCTTTATCAATAATGATCTTCTTAGCTGTTCCAAGCATATCCTCAGTTGCTGCTTCAAGTTTCATTCCAAGGTCATCGGAAATAACCTGACCGCTTGTGAGAATAGCGATGTCTTCGAGCATTTCTTTTCTTCTGTCACCAAAACCGGGAGCCTTAACAGCAACACAGGATATGGTCTTTCTTAAAGTATTTACAACGATAGTTGCAAGAGCTTCCCCTTCAACTTCTTCAGAAATTATAAGAAGCGGTCTTCCTGCCTGAGCTACTTTCTCAAGAATAGGAAGAAGGTCTTTCATTGAAGAGATCTTCTTGTCATGTATGAGGATATACGCGTTTTCAAGAACTGCCTGCATTGTTTCGGTGTCTGTTGCCATATATGGTGAGAGATAGCCTCTGTCGAACTGCATTCCTTCTACAACTTCAAGATGAGTTTCGATAGATTTTGCTTCTTCAACAGTAATAACGCCGTCTTTTCCAACCTTGTCCATTGCGTCGGCAATTAAATCGCCTATTTCTCTATCATTATTCGCAGATATACTTGCAACCTGGGCAATCTCTTTCTTGTCTTTGATCTCACTCGACATGGACGCGATATGATTGATCGCAGCTTCAACAGCTTTGTCAATTCCCCTTTTAAGACTCATTGGGTTTGCGCCGGCAGTTACATTTTTCAAACTTTCCCGGTAAATAGCCGCAGCAAGAATCGTTGCTGTAGTAGTTCCATCACCAGCTACATCATTTGTCTTTGTAGCTACTTCTTTTACCATTTGAGCTCCCATATTTTCAAAGGGATCTTCAAGTTCTATTTCTTTCGCAACAGTAACACCATCTTTTGTTACTGTTGGAGCGCCAAATTTCTTATCAATTACAACATTTCTGCCTCTGGGCCCGAGTGTTACTTGAACAGCATCGGCCAGCTTGACTACACCTTCATATATAGCTCTTCTAGCTTCCTCATTGTACTTCAATATCTTTGCCATTATTTTTCCTCTTGAATGTTAATTTAATTTCCTCTAAACCCCTTTTTTTTGGGATTCGTACTCGAATTATAAAAGTCAGTACTTTTCAATTCCTTTGATGCTATGGCTTAATCAATAATAGCCAGAACATTCATCTCCTGCAAAATCAGGTATTCAACATCTTCATACTTGATCTCTGTTCCTGAATACTTGCTGTACAGTACCACATCACCAGCTTTTACAGTCAAAGGAACAATTTTGTCTCCATCTCTGTATCCTTCACCAACTGCCACAACCTTGCCTTTCTGAGGCTTTTCCTTTGCCGAATCAGGTACATATAGAGAACCAACTTTTGCTGCTGATTCCTCTTCCTCAACCTGGACCAGAAGTCTATCTCCTATAGGTTTAATTGCCACTTGAATCCTCCTATTAATTCTTATTGTATTTTATAATTTGAATTTTTTTTCATTTACTTTCACTGTTAGCACTCATTAAGTTGAGTGCTAACAACTTCATAATTTTATTAGTACAAAAAATTTTGCCATTTGGCAAGTCTGATTATACCCGATTAAAACCGGATTTGGATGATTATTTTTAGATACAGTTTATTATCAAGTTTTTTTATAGAATTTGAAAAAATTAATCATTTTATGACGTTTTTCAGCGATAATTTGCAATTATTAGAGTCTATTCCTGCAATTGGTAATCGGATTTTCCTCCTCTTTTCTCCAGAAGCTTCATATCTTCAATCACCATATTCTTGTCTACCGCTTTACACATATCATAAACTGTTAATGCTGCCACGGAAACCGCTGTCAATGCTTCCATTTCGGCCCCTGTTTTCCCTTCAAGCCGTATTTCCGACCCTATATTGATTCCTCCACGCTCCCTGTTAACTGCAAGAGATACATCAACATAGGACAATAAAAGAGGATGGCACATGGGAATGAGATCGGAATTCTTTTTCGCTGCCATAATTCCAGCGACTTTTGCCACCTCAAACAGGTTCCCCTTTGGCAGCAGCCGCTTTTCGATTAAATCGAGTGTCTCCTGTGCCATTGCTACAAAACCCGCGGCTTTTGCTGTTCTGGTTGTTATCTTCTTATCTGAGATATCAACCATTACCGAAGTTCCATCTTCCGAATAATGAGAAAACTCAGCCATTATTACGCCTTTTCCGGAGATCCCTTAATTTTTTTTATTACATAATTAACCATTCCTACAAGGATATAGATCAATGTTACCCCAAATGGTGCCCACATTCTGAAAAATACAAGCAATGCTATAACTACAAGTGCAGTAATCACCGCGACAATCTTTCCCTTGCCGTAAAGATCGGAAAAAAGCTTGGTATAATCTATTGTTGATACCATTAACAAGCCCGCTACCAGGTAGAACGGAATAAATACTTTCAGGGGTATTAATTCTGAGGGTATTGTTGCCGGTATTATCTCAAAAAAAGGTAAACTGGAAAGCGGAAAAGATGCGACAGATGCCACGAGAATACCCGCTGCCGGTGACGGCAGCCCGGTAAATCCACCCTGCCCTTCTTCTATATTAAACCGCGCCAGCCGCAGTACCGCGAATACGGGAAATGTAACTGCCAGCAGCATACCCCAATTCAATCCCAATCCCAGACCTAATTCGGGCATTCCCTTAAAAAATGCCTGGTATGATATAAAAGCCGGGGCTATTCCATACGATACCGCGTCCGCGAAGGAATCCAGCTCCGCTCCTATTTCACTGGTTACTCCCAGGCCCCGGGCCGCTGCTCCGTCAAGACCATCACAAAATGAGGCCACAAAGACCAGTATTCCGGCAATTGCTATGTCTTTGGGGTCCCCTGTACTGGCGAACAGTATAGCGAAGAAACCTATTACCAGGTTCCCCATTGTTATAACATTTGGAATTAATGCACGTTTTACCATATTATTACCTGTTTGAATATATATTTAATACAAAAAAGAAAAATCAATTTTCTTACACAAAATATATGTAAATTGGTCCTGTCAATTAAAAAAAAGTACCGGACGGATCTGATCCTTCAATATCAATCACACTTCTCTTTCATCCCGCTTACGATTACCTGGCCCGCGTCTACTTTCTTTTGAAGGTTTTCTTTCAACGCTGCATGTTTTCCTTCAATTAACTCGGAAAACCCAACAAGTTTTATTGCGTGCTTAAGATTCCCCAGTTTTTTTCTTCTGTCGACATAATCATCACAATTATCACTCAATTCTACTGTGTTTTCTTTTAAATACCGCTCTGCTATTTCCGTATACTCCGCGATGAGTTCATTTTTTATTTCCATATACAGATCTTTGTATAATATTTTCTCCGTATCTATTTCTCCTAAGGTTTCAGCTCCAAACTGAATGACTACCTGTAGTGCTCTTTTGGCCTCATCATGCTTTTTCTCATTTATGAATTTCTCAAAATTGCCTACAGGATCCATCTCTGCCTTGTCTATTGTCGCTCCCACTACATAGGAAAGCACAAAAGAGGTTATTACCAATCCAAAAGCAAACCAGATACTTATTTTCTTCTTTAGCTTGAAATAGATCACTATTCCCGGCACTATTCCTATAAAAAATGCCATTACTACATATTTTATTACTACAAATTTATCCATTTTCAATTACTCCGTAAAAAATTAGTTCAAAGCTTAAAGTTTTTTTGCCGCCGGGGCGGCTCTTTACCGATCACCGATCACCCGGCCCAAAGGGCCTCCGATTACCTTACCCTACAGCTCTGTTTTAATGCGCATCCTGTCACTATGCAGTTCCAGGGCTAATTCTATGAGCCGGTCAAGGAGCTCGCTGTAGCCTACTCCCGAATAGTCCCAGAGTTTGGGATACATGCTGATACTGGTAAACCCGGGAATGGTATTGATCTCATTTAAATAAAATGTATCGCTTTCTTTTTCCAGGAAAAAATCTACCCTGGCCATTCCCGTACAATTCAAGGTTTTATAGGCATTTACTGCCAATTCACTGATCCTCTCTGCCAGGTTTTCGTCAATTTCTGCCGGTATTGACAGCCTGGCGCCTTCGGGATCGATATATTTCGCCTCATATGAATAAAATTCATGTGTGGGCATTATTTCTCCCGGAATCGATGATTTCGGCTCTTCATTGCCAAGGACCGCGCATTCTATTTCCCGGGCATTTACTGCTTTTTCCACCAATATGATATTATCATATCTAAAGGCAAATTCGATGCTTTCTGCCATATCTTCATTGTTATGTATCTTTTTTACCCCTACTGATGATCCGGCATTTGCCGGCTTCGCAAACATGGGAAATCCCAGCTGGTTTACCAGTTCTTTTGTTATTTCTTCCCTGTTCCTGTCCCAGGCTCTTTTTGTTACTGTTTTCCAGTCCACTACCGGGATATTTCCATCCCTGAGCAGCCTTTTTGCCACATCTTTATTCATTCCGATTGCCGATCCTGCTGTATCCGCTCCCACAAACGGTACCATTGCCAGCTCCAGGAGCCCCTGCAAAGTTCCGTCTTCACAATAGGTTCCGTGTATAACCGGAAAAACTATATCGATTGCCGCGCTCTTTCCCGATTCTATATCTGTTATTACCAGCTTATTTTCCTGTTCGAAATGATTTATCCGCCATTCTCCCTTCTTTTCAAAATGCATTTTCCTGCCGAAATCCTTATCATCCACAATTACGGGCTCATCCTGCAGGTACCATTTCCCGTCCCTGTCTATTCCTATGGCTGCTACCGTATATTTATTCCTGTCAAGCGCCGAAACCACTGATGCTGCCGAACAGAGTGACACATCATGTTCTCCTGACCGTCCTCCGAAAAGTACTCCTACTGTTTTCATATCTTACTGCTCCGTTTCCAAAAATGCTTTATGTATTGCCTTGGCTGCCAATTCCGCGTACATACTGTCTATTACGCACGATATGCCTATTTCCGATGTTGCTATCATCTCTATATTTACTCCGTGTTCCGACAATACCCGGAACATCTTTCCTGCCACTCCGTACGACGAGAGCATCCCCACTCCCACTGCCGACACTATGGCTATATCTTCCTTCCATTCAAGGTCAGATGCCTTTAACTCATCTTTAAGCCCCTCACAGAGCTCCAGGGCTCTTGTGAGGTCACTTTTTAGGACCGTAAAGGCGATGGATGCCTTTTCTCCTCTTCCTGTTGACTGCACTATCATATTTACGTAAATTTTACTCTCTCCCAGGAGATCAAAAACCCTTGCCGCAGTTCCGGGGTTATTGGGCACATCCCTGAGTGTTATCTTTGCTTCATCCATCTTTGATGTTACGCCGCTTATTACAAATTTTTCCACCATCTCCTCCCGGGGCATCACTATAGTCCCTTCGTCTTCCTTAAAACTCGACCGTACATGGAGCTTTATATTATATTTCTTCGCGAATTCCACTGACCGCGAATGAAGCACTCCTGCTCCCAGCCGTGACAGTTCCAGCATCTCTTCGTAGCTTATCTCATTTAATTTTTTCGCGTGCCTAACCAGGCGCGGGTCTGCTGTGTATACCCCGTCCACATCCGTATATATCTCACAATCCCGTGTACCCAGTACCGCTGCCAGCGCCACTGCTGATGTGTCCGATCCGCCTCTTCCCAGGGTGGTTATGTTATTGTCACTGTCTATTCCCTGGAATCCGGCTACTATTACCACATGGTTCTTTTTAAGGGATTCAAGAATTTTCTCTGTTGATATGCTTTCTATCCGGGCATTGGAATGATTGCTGTCGGTTAGTACTTTTACCTGGGAGCCCGTATATGATATGGCGTCTTCCCCGATTTCATGGAGCGCCATTGCCAGGAGCGATATTGTTACCTGCTCTCCTGTTGAAAGCAGCATATCCATCTCTCTTTTACTGGGCTCCGCTGTTATTTCTCCTGCCATTTCCACCAGGGCATCGGTTGTTTTTCCCATTGCCGATACTACGACTACTACGGAATAGCCCCTGTCCACGTTTCCTTTTATCCGGCGGGCCACTGCTTTTATTTTATCCGTTGTTCCTACGGAGGTTCCGCCGTATTTTTGTACTTTTATTTTTAGATCGGGCATTTGACTCCTGCTCCTTTGTTTCCTGAGAATCTTTTATTAAGGATGAAAAAGGCGTCAATAAAAATAAGTTGTTTTGGGGGGATATTGGGAATAAATGCAGCAATTTCTTATGAATTCTTTAAATTTTTAGCGTCAAGAGTATCTTTATCACGCCCTGTAGATTCTTTATTGATAATTAATTTTTCTTTTGAGATAACAGGGACTTTAAGCCCTTCAATATCGACTATCATTTTATCTGCTGCTGCCGAATCAAATGATACACCGGTTATTTCACTAATTACATCTATTCTTCTGGGAGCTACCCCCATTTGAAATACTATTCCGGGGGTGCTAAAGTCACTCTCTGAAACTTGATCCATTGGTGCTCCAAACCTGGCAAGAGCTTTATATACCTTATGGGCATTATCTTTATCGGGACGGACAAAAATGTCGATATCACCAGTTGCACGAGGATATCCATGAGCTGCTAAAGCATAAGCCCCAACGAGAAGAAAATCAACTTTTTCCTCTAATAATATGGATAACATCTCTTTGTAATCCTGATTCAACATCATATCCTCCTGCTATTGAAAAAATTTCTTTTGTTAATTCCCAGACAAATGATAAACGTTCGCGAGGTGACAAAGACACATACTGGTCATCCTGCTCCTGCTTTCCACGAATTACTGTAACCACTTTTCTATTTAGTTTCATATAAATCCCGCTTTTTGCACTAATTATGCTTATATTTTGCTATTATATGAACAAAATATTAGTAATTTTATTCAGTTTAAACAAATTTGTCAAGAAATTCCAAAAATTAATTTATTGACACACTCTTTCCCCATTTATTATTGTGCATCCTAATTCTTATAGATTAGAGTAATTATGCTGAATGTTGATAAATACCATAACCAAATCGCTGCCATTTGCCGGGAAATGAGGATCAAAAAGCTGGATCTTTTTGGTTCTGCCACCAGTAATCGCTTCACTCCGGAGAGTGATATCGACATAATTGTCGAATTTGACCGTTTTAAAAGCGAAAAGCTCTTTAGCAGGTATTATTTTCTAAAAAGAGCTCTGGAAGCCCTTTTCGACAGAAAAGTCGATATTATTACCGACAATTCAATCAAAAATCCCGATATTTTAACCAGTATTGAAGAATCAAGAAGAAGCGTTTACGCTGCTTGAGAAAGTTTAAAGTTTGAAGTTTTTGCCGTCGGGATGGTTTTAGAGACGCCTTTCCGATTACCGATTACCCGGCCCAAAGGGCCACCGATCACCTCCCCTTACCCTCCCTTCCGAAACTGCGTTGGGGTCATTTGCGTATATTCCTTAAAAATCGCGTTAAACGTTGGTTTTGAATTAAATCCCACATCATAGGCAATACTGAGTATATTCTCATCCTCGTATGCCGGGTCTTTTAGTACCCGTTTTGCCTCTTCAACCCGGTAATTATTAATAAAACTGAAGAAATTCCTGTTTAGCCTGCTGTTTATTACCTGCGATACATGATGTGACGCGATATCCACCCTGTCCGATAACTCTTTTAACGTTAGTCCGGCCTCTTTATAGGCTTGAGTTTCTTCCATATAACTCAATATCTTTTGCATATATTCTTCTATCAAACCTTCATCCAGCTTTGTTTTTTTGTATTTCTCCTCATCCTCACTCTCTTCCCCGGGCTGCTCCGCAGTTTGCTGCTCACTAATTTTGTCGAGCTCTTCGGTCATCTGGTGTGTCCGGTTAAAGATCTCAGGCTGGTTTAGCGCGATATATCCCATTATATAGAGAAATATGGTATATAAAGTCAAATAGACCAAATCCATTAAAAGAAATAATTCAAAATCAATAAAGTAACATATAAACGAAAACAGGTACACCATCCAGGCCATTATTACAAATACGATTAATATTCGCAGCCACCTGAGATTCAGTTTGTCGATATTCGTAAAATACTTTTCCAGGTTTGTCCGGTATTGCCGGAACTGCCTCAATATTAAAAAGGCATAAATAATCAATTGGATAAACAGAACTATCTCTGAGACCACATAATCAATGGTTACATTTTGTTCCGTAAACTCTTTTATTAACTGTTGTTTTTCTCCCTCAGTCATCATAAAGAAAAAAGCTATTTGCACCCAATTAACCAGGGCCGGTACAAAATGCAGAAGATGCATGGGCCGCAAACTCCTGATATTTGAGGTCAGCAGACCGATGTACAGGTAAAAAAGCGGGCCGTATAGAAAATCGCTCATTCCTGTTAGCGCCATTACTGAGGGGTAAACCGTATCAATTTCTCGTAATAATAAATAGGATATAATCAGGCTGAAAGTAAAAGAAAAAATCAGCAGGGCCAGCATCCTGTTGGCAGGGGCATTCTTTTTCCGGGTCAAAAGCGTTATCACCAAAAATATTCCCTGGCCTCCTCCCAGGAGCGTTATTACCATGAAAAACTCTTCCAGTATGGTTTCTATATTAAATTCCATATTTTATCCCCAAAATATTAAAAAAGCATCTGATTTTATAAGGTCAGACGACTTTCTACTCGTAAATTTGTACTTTTCTTTCATGAAACAGGGAAAAAACCCACAAAATACGAGGTTCCATATATGAAAAAATATCTATTTAAAAATTTATCAACATATATTTCTGTCTTTGTTATAATTTTGTTTTCTGCTCCTGCCTTTTCGCAGGAAAAATTAAATCTTTCCGAATTTATAACACTTATTAAAAAAAATCATCCTTTTTTTAAAAAAGAAGCTCTGACCCGGCAGATTAATAAAAAAGAGCAAAAGAGCCTGGGCGGTGCCCGTGATATCACCCTTAAAGCCTCTCCGTATTATCAATACTCAAAACCTGTTGCCGATGTTGGTATGGATGATTATACCCCCACAAAGACCAGTACTGTTGGTTTTAAAGTTGAAGCTGAAAAAAGTCTCTGGATTACGGGTGGGAAAGTTGCCCTTGGCTGGGAAGGGAGTAAAATGAACTATTCCATGAACGATTCCTTCACCGGTACTTCTACCAACAACAATTATTATCAGCATAAAATTACTCTTTCTTATATTCAACCCATCCTTAAGAATTTCAGAAGCATTCTTGAACGGCTTGAATACGATCTTAAAGATTTCGATATTGCCATTTCCGGTTTACAGGCTAAAGAAAATTCCGAAGATTTTATTACTTCGGCCGCGTCGAAATTCCTTGAATGGACGCTCCTGGTTGAGCAGAAAAAAATTGTTCATAAACGGTTGAAACTGGCCCGGGTTTCATTAAACAAAAACCTGAGAATGCGCAGAGCCAACCTCGTAGACCGGGTTGACGTTTTACGTGCCAGGGACGAAGTTAAGACCGTTCAGCAGAGCATTGCCTCTATTGATATGCAGCTTAAGGCCTTCCGGGCTGAGCTTGCTTCCATTGCCGGTTCCGGTTCCGGCTCTGCCTTTAATTATATCCCGGAGTTTTCATTATATGCTACTACCCCGGTCCCGGATTCAAAAGCCGCCTTTGACCTTTTGCTGCAAAAATCCCGAATTCTGGCTATTCTCTCGCAGCACAAAAAAAAGCTGATCCACGCGAAAAAAGGTTTCGAGAATGCAGCCCTTCCCGACCTGTCTGTTCAAATTTCCGGCAGCCTCCGGAGAGGCGACAAAACTTTTAATAATGCCGTTAAAACCGACAAGCCCGAATTTTATACGGGCCTGGTGTTAAGCTATCCCCTGGGCAATAACACCGCGGAAGGGGATCTTGAAAAAACCGAACTCCAGCTTAAGCAGCTTTCCGAAGAAGTGAATAGCGTTAAACGCAAGCTCCATGCCGCGTTGGCCCGTACCGTTATTCAGCTTAAAGAATTGAAAAAGATCCTTCAGCTAAACCGTGAACAAATCGCTTCCACCAGGGAAAAAACCAGGGAAGAACAAAAACTTTTTACCCGGGGTAAAAATAAATACTTTTACGTTATCCGGAGCCGCGACCAGGAATATGGCGCGCGCCTGGAATACGCTCAAAACGCCTACAATTACCAGCTGCTCCTGGTTCAATACCAGGCTCTTACGGATGAGCTGGTTAAATAGTGCGGCAAGGCCGCAAGTTTGAAGTTTAAAGTTTGAAGAACTTTTACAAAAGATTTATTAAAGGATTGAATTATGAAAAAGTCAATGTCTACAGTTATAGTACTCGCCGCGTTTCTTTTTACTGCCGGTTATGCGAATAACGCTACGGCGCAGGATGTTGCCGGGGGTTCCCTGTTTTACAGTTATTCGCCCTATACCGGCGGCACTGAATCCTTCGGGGGCAGTAACAGCATTCAACAGGATACTGAATTCCGGCCTCATATGGTAGACGCGAAAGCGGCCGTTCCTATTATTTTTAACAATAATAAAACCGTTTTTGTGAATTACCTTGAATACCGGTTTTTCCTTCCTCAACTTAAAAACATGAGCTCTTCCCAACCGGGCGGGATTACCAAACCGGGTTATCTTCACGATCTTTCGTATACGCTGCTGCTTCGTCAAGAGTTTACGAAAGATTGGTGCTTTATAACGGCCTTTACTCCCGGCGTGGCTACGGATTTTAAAGATAGTATCCTGGACCGTGGTTTTCTTATTACCAGCAGCATTGGCCTGGAAAAAAAATTCAGCAAAAACTTTATCTTCAGTTTTGGCTTTATCTATGGGCCCGGTTCCAAAATTCCGGTTCTTCCCTATATTGGTTTTGAGTGGACGATCAATTCAGGAATTGATTTCAACGTCTTTCTCCCGTACGAGATAGAACTTTTATTTGATATTTCTTCCGCTGCTGAAATTGGTATATTCGGCGAAATTGAAGAAAATACTTTTACTCTCAACAAAGGCAGCTATGGGGTCGACGATCCCCTGCTCTATTATGCCAGGGGTGCGGCTGGTGCCCGCTTTAATATCCATTTTCACGAATGGGTTCACCTTACCATGGAAGCGGGGTATTCCCTTTTTCAATATTATGAAGTTAAAAATAATGACAACAAAATTTATTCATTTACAATAAAAGAAGCATGGACCGTAAAAGCCGGGGTTGCCCTGGGCGTTTAAGGACTTTCATGTTTACGGAGGATTTACTATGAAACTTACATCATCAAAAAAAATATCTGCAATTTCCCGGTTCTCAGTTCTTGCCCTGGTTTTTGTCCCCCTGGCAAGTGTTTCTCTCATGGCTAAACCAGGCGACCCGCTCTGGAAAAAAGCGGTTAAAATCGCGAAAGCAAATGAAAACCTTGTGCCGCACCGAATCAAGGAACACGAAAAGATTTTTGATTCCGGCGGCAAGCTTGAAGAATCTTCTATATCGACCTATTCCTTTGTTAAAGATCCTAAAAAACTTTTTACCTATGTTCTTAAGAGCTCGGTTAAAGACGGCAAAGACTATACAGCCGAGAAGAAAAAAGAACTTAAAGAATACAGCGACAAAGATATTATCGGGAATGATGAGGAAAACCCTTTTGATCCCCGTGTTCAAAATTCCGTCTCCATTAAAAGAACCGGTAAAACCGCTGTTATTAACAATAGAAAATGCGTGGTATTCCGGTATTCCCAAAAAACTAAAGAAACCACCTGGAACGGCACGGTTTGGCTCGACGCGAAGTCCGGCGCTCCCCTGAAACTGGCTGCTCGTCCCCGGAAAATGATATCGGAAAAAGACTTTAAAACCCGCAGTATGCTTATGGTTATTTCTTTTGATTATTCCAACAAGGGCTCCTGGTTTCCCAAAATCATATACATTGAAATGGATATTTCCGTTAATATTATGCCGCTTGTTACGTTTGATGGGAAGGTTAAAAGTACGATTTCCTTAAGCAGCTATTCGGTGTTTAAGTAAAGGTCATCGCTGGCTCGGGGTCTGTTTTGCGAAGATGCTCCGGACAAGGTGTGCGGACCCTGCGAGGGTGCGGACCCTGCGAGGGTGCGGACCCTGCGAGGGGTTTCTGAGAGACGTTGCAGTGCAACGCCTTTACTGGCTGGTTTCAGGCCAGGGTTATGGAGATTCCGGGGAGGGGCGTGCCTCTGCGAGGGGATCGTTTTGCGAAGATGCTCCGGGAAAAGGCATGCCTCTTCCCTGCACACAAACGTCTCTAAAACCGCTCCTTCGGCAAAAAACCTCGAACTTCTTGAGAACAGCGCTGGCAGATTAGTCTATAAGGAAAAATATTTACTATGAATACAAAAGTGTCAAACAACACCCGTATTACGGGTTTCGATTTCGCGCGAGCCTGCGCCATATTCGGTATGATCCTGGAAAATTTTGTTATGTCCATGGAGGCCGCTCATTCCGGTCCTTCCTGGCTTACTTCGATTTTTAATATCTTTGAAGGAAGATCGGCTCCTCTTTTTGTTGTTCTCGCGGGTGTTGGAATTTCTCTTATGTCAAAAAAAATGTTTGAATCTTCCGGTTCGTTCCGGCAAGCCCGGTCTGTTTTATTAAAACGGGCTCTCTTTTTATTTACTGCCGGTTTTATTCACTCCCTTTTCTGGGAAGCCGATATTCTCCATTTTTTCGCGGTTTATTTTATCGCGGCTGCGTGCTTTCTTTCCACGTCAAATTTCCGGCTCCTGGGATGTGCTTTTATTTTCATGATTGTTTTTGTTATTCTAACCGGTAATTTTGATTATAATTCCGGCTGGATATTCGGTTCCGCTTCCCTTGCCTATACCGATCTCTGGTCTCTTGAAGGCTCTTTCAGGCATATCTTTTTTAACGGCTATCATCCCCTGTTTCCCTGGATGGCATTTCTCCTGGTTGGCATGTGGCTCGGCAGATTGGATCTTTCGAATTCCGCTGCCCGTAAAAAAATATTATTCTCGTGTATTGGTATTGCCCTCATTGTTAAAACCGGGTCTCTTTTCCTGCTGGATTACTTTTCCACGAACCCCTGGGGCATGCCGCCGGAAACAATTTCCGTTCTCTTTGGCATTGAACTTTTACCGCCCATGCCTCTTTATATCATTTTTTCTACATCCGTTTCCCTGGCTCTAATTATTATCAGCATTATTCTTTGTGAACGCTTTTCTGAAAATAATTTGATCCCGAAAATTAGCTCTATTGGGCAAATGTCTTTATCGCTCTATATTATGCATGTTTTTGTGGGTATTGTTCCGTTGGATTTCCTGGGCATATTGACTAACAGATCGCTTTCTTTTGCCTTTGTTTACTCTTTCCTGGTGGTTGTTCTCTTAAGCCTGTTTGCCATCCTATGGAGTAAAAAATTCAACCGGGGCCCCCTGGAATCGTTTATGCGCTCTTTAACAGAGTGATTTATAAGAAAAAACGGAAAAATAAGTCTGATATCTCAAGGTCAGACGACTTTTTTCGCTGTTTTTGTATATTTTAATTGCCCCCCAACCCCCGGAGGGGGCGCAAGAGTTTTTGGAAAGGCACTGTACTCTTTTGGGTTTAGAACCTTTTTCCAACATCTTCTTCCCCCTCGGGGGTGCTACCCCTGCAAGGGGATTTAGACCGGGGCTTTGTTCTGTTCCCGGGGTTAAGAACCCCGGGCTACATGACGATGCCCCGCTGGGGCATTATTGAATGGGACCAAATTCCCTCGCAGGGGTTTCATAGCATTGCGAGCTGCATCTGGCCTGGAAGTAGTATGGGCTCTTTGGGTTGTGAGGACTGTTTGAGCAAAGCGAGTTCCGGAGCAATCCAAAGAGCCCATACTACTTCCAGGCCCGCTTACAAACACAATTTTAACTATTTTACGGAGGAATACTATGTTTGATTTTATTATGACAGAAGAGCAAAAAAAATTACGGGATGAAGCGCGGGAATTTACCAAATGGGTTCCCAGAGAAATGATCCTTGCCATGGACGCGGAGGAAATACAGTTTCCTCATGAATATTTAAAAGAGGCCGGGAAACGGAATCTTCTGGGGATCAGGATCCCAAAAGAATACGGCGGCAGAGGGCTGAGCTGGGTCGATGACGGCATTGTGGCGGAAGAGATCGGGGTTGCCAGTTACTCTCTTGCCTGTCTCTGGGGGGTTGGCGCCACTATTGTTTGCGATGCCATTGTTGAGTTCGGTTCCGAAGAACTCAAGCAGGCTGTGGTTGTTCCGCTTTTGAAAGGAGAGACCTTTGCTGCGGAGTGTCTTACTGAGCCGCGAGGCGGTTCCGATTTTTTTGGCGCCACCACTACCGCGCGAAAAGATGGCGATGACTGGATCATTAACGGGCAAAAACGTTTTATCGTTGGTGCCGAAGGCGCGGACTGGTTCCTGGTCTACGCGGTTACCGATCCCGATGCTCCGGCTCACAAGCGTATGACCGCTTTTATGATTCCCCGTACCGATGGGGTTGAAAGCAAATATATTTACGGGCTCATGGGTGTCCGCGGCGGCGGTGCCGGAAGACTTACTCTTACTGATGTGCGGGTTCCGGAACGCTACGCGCTGAACGGGATTAACAATGGATATGAAGTCTTTGTCCGTATGATGGTGCCCGAAAGACTTGGTACTGCTGCCATGACTATCGGTTCCGTTCGTCCGGCTATTGATATTGCTACCAGGTATACTTCCCGGAGAAAAGCCTTTGGCCAGCCTATTATGAATTTCCAGGCCGTGGGCTTTAAAGTGGCCGACTGCGTTATGCAGCTCGATGCCATGCGTTCTTTGATCTATTCTACCTGCCTTGCTGTGGACTCCGGCACTGTCCACGCCGGAAGAGTCCGGCGTATGGTTTCGGAAAGCAAAAAATTCGTTACCGAAGGAGCCTGGGATATTGCCAATAAATGCATGCAGGCTGTTGGCGGGATCGGTTATACCAGCGTCTTTCCGCTTGAGAGAATCGTGCGGGATATCCGGCTCTCCATGATCTGGGTTGGTACCAATGAAATTATGCAGCTTATTATTCAGAATGAGTGGTATAAAGAGTTCGACAAGGTTATTTCAAAAGAGAATGTCCGGGATGTTGAACAGGATGCCCTGAACGCTGATGATGTTGAAGAGAAAGTTTATGAGTGAATAAGGTGCAAGGAACAAGGCGAAAGGAAAAAGGAGAAGACAGAACCCGTAGAGACGCTGCATGCAGCGTCTCTAAAAGTGCCCCAGGGCTATATAAGCTATCTCCCTCCCAATGACCGCCGGGTTGCCAGTTTCGCCTTTGCCCGCTGTTTATATTCCTGCGCTTTCCCATGCCCCGGGTTTGCCAGCAGCACTTTGTTCATTTCATTGATTGCTGCCTGGTATTTGCCGCTGTCGTAATAACGCAGGCCCGATCTATAGTAGCGGGATGCGTTCCTGTTAAGGCTCTCTTTAGTTTTATCAAGATATTTGTTTGTTGATTTATACCCGCTCTCTTTTTTGTTTATGGCTCTGAATCTTCCGTAGGCGGCCACGTAATTTTTTTTATTGTAGTATCCTATTGCTGCCTGGTATTCCGCGTCAAGGGCTATCATCCTGTTGCATTTTTTCAGGAGCTCTTTTGAATCTTCATCCCAGGGGTTGATCGTGAGAACCGTTAGCAGTTCGCTTTTGGCTTTTTTGAATTTATCCGCGGAATAGTATTTCTCAGCCCGGTCACTATAGGGGCTGGCCTTTTGTTCCAGCGCGCTCTTTATGTTGTCCATAAGGGTGAATTGTTTAAGGCCCAGGGGATTGATTTTTTTTGCCCTGAGACAGGTCCGGTATGCTTTTTGATACTGCTTTCTTTTAAATTGTTTTTCCGCGAGCGCTACTACTTGATCGTATTTTCCTGCCAGCTTTTCTCTGCATTCCCCTATTTGTGTTCCAACATTGGCATTGTCCGGATCCTGCTTTTCAACCAGGAGAAAAAGGTCAAGAGCTGCTTCGTATTTTCGACCCCTTTTTAATTTCATTCCCCTGGCATAGTTTATATCGGCCTTACGCTTTTCTTTTCTTTCTTCTCGTTTCAGGTAGTTATTGGTTTTCGCAAGGTAGCCTTTCGCGTTTTTGTATTCGGGATCAATCGATACTACCGTATCGAATCGGTCATTGGCCTCTTCGTATTTTCCCTGGTTATACAGGGTTACTCCTTCTTTGTATGTCTTGTTCCGCTTCTCCTTCATGTATTGATAGATCGTGGTGCAGCCGGTGAACTCGATTGTAAGGATGAGCGCGAAGATTAAAAGAAAAATTGTCGATAATCGTTTTTTCATGGTTTTTTCCCGTTTTTTTTGATGATGATTTTATCACTATCAGCGGATTCAAAAATTTGTCAATGATTTTCAAAAAAAAACACCTTCCTCAAAAAAAGACTATATATATAATGTAATGTTTCAATATCAGTGTGGCAAAAATATAAAATACAAAGGGTTTAGGGAATTTAGGAGGGAGTGCCGGGGGTGGGAGGCAGGCCGTGGAAAAGGGGTGACTCAATGTCACCCCCTCTATCTTTAAACGTCGGCAGGCTTTTATAATCAATTACCAGGCAACTTGACAGGTGCTTGAAGCCGTTTTATTGCTACCAGCAATAACATTAGAGCAACTACCGCTGGAATTATTATATTGACCGCCGGTTACGGTGGCGCAATAATCACCACTTGCATTATTTTCCGCACCTCCTGTAATGGAGGTAATGGTCCCAATGGTAGTGTTCAGGTGTCCACCGGTTATTGATGTTGCACTTCCCCCAGCGGTGTTTGCTCTGCCTCCGGCCACACTACAATTGTCGCCGCTAGCAATATTTCCCCATCCGCCACTTACACTGGATTGTCCGCCACTGGCAGTATTTTCATATCCCCCGCTTACACTGGCATAAGAACTCTCAGCAGTATTTAAATGTCCGCCGCTCACACTGGAAGAAAGACCGCTTGCAGTATTTAAGTAACCACCGCTCACGCTGGCATAATCAATATTGGCGGTATTTCCCCATCCACCGCTCACATTGGAACCGCAGCCGCTTGCAGTATTCTTATATCCGCCGCTTACACTTGAGCACTCACCGCTTATTGTACTCCACCATCCAAGAATAAATCCGCCATAAGAAGAATAATTTTGCTTGGTTCCAAGAACAATATTATGAGAACCGGTGCGAGTATTGCTAAAGTCAGTCACCAGGGTGGAATCACCCGTATTGCGCCGTTCATTATATCCAACAATGAGGTTGCCTACTCCTTCAACCACACCTTCGGTTGTGCCTGAACCATTAACGATTTGTATATTCATGCCGGTAAAAGTTATGGTGTCATAACCGTCACCGTTGTCGCCTCTCTAAATATTTCTCTATATGACCATCGCATGGGAATGAATGCTAGGTGTGGAGGAATGAACAACAGTATTTTTTAAAAATCGCTTTACAAAATAAAATATTCCCCTATTATCGAATACAAATAATCCTGAGAAACAAAAGAGAAACCCCTATGACAAGACCTGAATTAACAAAAGATCTCTCCGCAGAAGAGTTCATGGCCTGGTACTGGCTCAAAGAAGAGCTTGCATCTTTTTGCAGCGCCCACGGACTGCCCACGGGCGGATCAAAAGAAGCCATAGCCGGACGCATCAGGCTCTTCCTGGAAACAGGGGAGATAAAGAAACCCGTGTCAAAGGGCACTCGTCCGAAGGCGGAAATGCCCAAACAGTTTAAGCGGGAAACTGTTGTCGGAGAAGGGTGGCGCTGTAGTCAGGAGCTGCGGAAGTTTTTTGAGAAAGAGCTTGGCGAGAAGTTCCGCTATGATGGGCCAATGCGGGATTTTATAAAAAAAGACGGAATAGGTAAGACCCTGGGAGATGCCATAGCCTTGTGGCACGAAGAGAAAAAAAAACCCCGGGAAGAGAAAGAGATAGCGAAACAGTTTGAATATAACCGTTTTGTAAGAGAGTTTTTTAAAGAGAATAAGGGCGCGAGCCTGCAGGACGCGATTGCGGCCTGGCGGAAAAAAAGGGATGGGAGAAAAAAGTAAGGCTGATAAAAAAATGACACCCTCAAAAAAATGGATACTCTGATGATAAAACAAGATTTTACGCAAAAACTCTATGCCCCGGAGGGGCTATGTCACGTAGCCCGGGAGTTCACTCCCAGGGCGGCCCATCGCGGAATAGGTTCTTCCTGAGCTGCATCCTCATGAAAGCGCGGTTACTGAAAGCGCGGTTACGCAACCGCGCCGACCCTTCCCGGACCACCGCGCCTGCCCCAGCCGCTCACCGCTCTTGCGCATCGATTCTGCCTTTACATACTATCGATCATAGAGATCGATAACAGCTCGCCTTCGTTTTTCGTAACAGCGTTTGGGCAGTCGACCCTGTTGCAAACGCCGATGCAATTGGCGAAATCGGCTTTTTTTGTGTTGAACAGGGCAATGAGCTCGCCGCCGCAATTGCAGGGAGAGAAGACCGGAAGCGGTTCACCGCACTCGGGACAGCATAAGGAAAGAAGATCATCTTTTTTCAGGTCAATGTCAATAGAGATTCTGCTTTTTTCACCGAAAATAGGGCTAATGGCAACAAGCCCTTCCAGGGAGTCCAGCTTGACTTTGAGCATAATTCCGGCATGCCCGTTAAATTGAGCTCTGCTCTTAATAAGACTATGCCCGTTTTGGCAAAAGCATTCTTTAACAGCCAGAACCTTTTCGCTCTTCCCGGCCTCTTTTTTCACCGGATCAGGAATAATCATATACCCATCGTGATTGAAAAGTTTCATATTGATCCCTCCAAATTTAAAATTTTTATCGCCTCTTGCAAATAATAACCGTAAGGTCATCATTTATTACGGCAGGTGAAAGAGCCTGCGGAACTGACAGCATAAAAACAATGATTGCCAGGACATAGTGTAAACGCATAGATTTATCCTGATTTTTTATTAATAGTATATCCTGGTATAAAGATATATCAATAAAAAATTATTGTTTTTTACGGTCTTTTTAAAGGCGGAAGAATCACGAATATCATCAAATTTTTTTCTTGACTTCCATTCTTTTTTGAAACAGTATCATGTCAATACAGCCAAAGAGAGGGATAATGGAATGAACAAAAAAGAGATCCTGGATGATTATTTAAAAAAATACAAAGTACCGAATATCATCGTAAAAAAGATTAACATAAAGTCTTTTTTAACTGATAATTTTGCCTATGAAGCTTTCAGGATAGGGAATGCCATAGGAGATATTATGGATATCCCAATTGAGATAATCTTACTTGAAGAAATAGCGAAAAAACAGGGCCTCATCCTCGACACAACAGAACACGCCGAGCTTCACACCAGAGGATCAACAGAAAAAGACCTCGATAAACTAATAAAAGGAGCCCTCCTTTTCGAAAACGTCAGGAACAACAAAAAACGCTACAAACAAGCCCTGAAAAGCATCACCGACCACATCCGCGAAGAAGTAAAAACAATCATCGAGTCCGTCGCAAGGGGCTAAGCCATCAACGGACCTTTTCTTTACCGATAACCGATCACCCGGGCCACCGATTACCTTACTCCTTCTTCCCCGTAACCGAGAAAATAGGAATTGGCCGGGCTTTGCCCTTGACCCGGATGGAATCCAGTTTCTTCCCTTTGAATTTACCTTTGGTCGCTTCCGACATAATAATCTTTGAGGCAAGGATAGCTCCTTTTTCAGCCTGGGAGCATAAGCGGGCAGCCAGGTTAACGGCATCACCAATAGAGGTGTTGTCCATCCGGTCCCGCGCGCCCATACGGCCGTGAACAACGTCGCCAATATTAAGACCAACCCCAACATCAACGGTATGGAGATCCTGTTTTGTCCGTTCTTCATTAAGGCGGTCAATCGCTTCAATAATTTCAACAGCACAGCTGAGCGCGTCATCGGCACGGTTCTCATCGCTGAAAACGGCCATAACTTCATCACCAACAAATTTGTCGATATCACCATTATTTTTGATAATAATCTGGGCCTGGAGATCGAGATATTCATTTAAGATACTCACAACCTCTTCCGGTTCCATGTTTTCCGACATGGCAGTAAAACCCCGGATATCCGAAAAGAGGAAGGCCAGGTTTTCCCGGGAACCGCCAAGGCCGATATCCCCGGATTTTGATTTTTCTTTAATCATAGAGACTGTAGAACCGGAAACGAATTTTTGCATTTGCAGCTTTTCTCTCAGGTGGGTAATCATATTATTATATTCTTCGCTCAGGTCGCCAAGTTCGTCGTGTCTCAGGATATTCAGCTCAATGCTTAAATCACCGTCACGGACACTTTTCATGCCATTGGAAAGAGTAAGAATGGGCTGCACCATACTGGTTGCCGTAAACAGGGAAATGGCAATGCCAATAAGAAGCATAATAATACCCAGGATCATAATATAGGTTTTTATTGTTTCAACAGGCCCTAAAATTGACTCTTTAGTAAAAGCAACTTCAATAACGCCAACAATGGCTTCATCTTTAGTACCGGCAAAAAACTTAAAAGGCATGCGGTATTGAAAACAGGGTATTTTTACCGTAGCTTTTTTATCTTTTTTATTTTTTGGGTCTTTCCTGCGAAGAACAACTTCCTTTTTTTCAAATTTCTCAACCAGTTTTATCTCTTTTACGATCGCTTTGGAGACCCGTTTACCCTGTTTATTGTATTTGCTGCGGGTATCGATATGGGCAGCATATAAGACCTTTTTATCGGACTTCTTTTTTTTGAAAGTAAAACCTTTCACGTCGTAAATGGAAACATACTCAAGGCCGTCAATTTTGCTTTTCGACAGGCGTTTAATAAAATCCTGTAAAATAATTGAACGCTTATAGGTTTTTTCACCGGTTAATATCTCTTCAGTCGCGGAAATATTACTCGCGATAGTGCGGCATAATTTATCGTTAGACTCAAGAAGAGCGTTTATCGACATCATGGTGAAAATAAGGCTAAAAAGCAGAACGATAATTAATATAACCGAGGAAATAACAATTGCCCATTTGAATTTTATACCCCCGGCTCGCGTCAGCTTATTCAACACAGGAATTTTTTCCACTGCGTGATAAAAAACCAGGCCTATTTTAACAAAAAAATCTTTAATCGCGGCGAAAATATCTTTTGCGGACATAATGCTTTTCCTCCAAACTGTTTCTGTTGATTCCTTCCTCTATCCCCCTGAGGGGGCAGTATTGGAATTATCAAGAATCTCTTTTGCTTTGGCAAGCAAAATTTCACTGGTATTGATTTCCGGTTCATCCAGGACCATTTCCAGGAGTTCATTTAAAATTTTACCGATAATTCTACCCGGTTGAAGCTTGAAGGAATCCATAAGGATGTTGCCGTCAATATTAAGGTCTTTCACAGTAATGGCATTCTCTTCTTCAATGACCTTTTCCACTCTTCTTACCAGTTTTTTAATGGGAGCGGGAATACCTTCGCGGGAACCGTTCCCCACCCTGTCGGCCTGTCTGAGCTGAAAAAGGGATTCCATATTCTCAACACCAACTTTTCTCATAAAACGCCGAACAGCACCGTCGGTCCAGTCATCAGTATAATGGAACATATGGTTAATAACCAGGTTATTGACCCTGGCAATCTCATCATTCGAGAATTTGAGCCGTTTCATGAGCCGCCGCACCTGTTTGGCACCGATCACTTCATGATTGTAAAAGGTATGGTCTCCGTCTTTGCCCACTCTCCTGGAAGCAACTTTTCCAATATCATGGAGCAGCGCGGCAAGCCGAATAAGCGGGTCATCCTTAGGCCCGGCATCACAGGAATAAACACTGTGATAATAGACGTCATGAACATGAAATCTATTCTGGTCAACTTCATAGCAGGCAGCCAGCTCCGGAAGAGACAGGTCCAGAAGCCCTGATTTTCTCATATATTCAAGGCCGATAGAAGGCCGCACAGTATCCATCATCTTCATGATTTCATCCCGGACCCGTTCAACAGAAACCTGCCCCGCAATATGAAGGGTTTTTGAAATTTCCGCAAAAGTCTTTTCTTCAATTTCAAATTCCAGTTTTGAGGCAAAGCGGCAGGCCCGGTAGCTTCGAAGCCCGTCTTCACTAAACCGGTCTAAAGGGTTACCAATAGTGCGGATTATTTTGTTTTCAAGGTCTTTGAGGCCGCCAACATGATCAACGATCTTCTCGTTAATAATATCATAGGCCAGGCCATTGATGGTAAAATCGCGCCGGGCAACATCTTCTTCAAGAGTATTGGAAAAAGAGACCGATTCAGGGCGTCTGCCGTCGATATATTTACCGTCCGCTCTATAGGTGGTTACTTCAAAAGGAATACTTTCAATAAGAACAGTAACAGTACCGTGCTTTATACCGGTAGGGATAACCTTTTTAAAGAGTTTCATAACCTCATTGGGAGTGGCGTTTGTAGCGAAATCATAGTCATAAATGTCCTGACCAAGCACAAGATCGCGAACCGAACCGCCAACAAGATAGCATTCATATCCATTTTCATTAAACTTTTTCGCGATTTTGTGTATGGTATCCTTAATATCGGTTGGGATTTTTATACCCGGTTTAATTGTTTTAATTGATTCCATTAATTGTAACCTGTTCATAATTTGAAATATTAGACAGTACAAAATTGGATAGAAATTTGTCAATGAGTAAATTTTTTTAATAAAAAGGGTGAATTTTTGTAACAAATCACTCCGGAGAGTCTCTTATTGAGCATTAAGCAAAAGTGATGTAGTGGTTAAAATTTTTTTTCATGATTCACCTTCATAAAAAAAGGCCGCGCTTTTAAAGCGCGGCCTTTTCATTTGTTCATAGATACTGAACAATTATTGACGAATGTAAATTGAATCCTCTTTACTGATAATATTCCCGGCATAGTCCCTGAATTCGGCTAATAAAGTCTTATTCTGACCATGAAATTGCGTGAGACCAAACATTTTTGTTGAAGAATAATCTTGCCAACCCTCCCAGCCGGAGTCCGTATCCTTGAAACGCATTGTTATAGCGCCGGGTACATTTATCGTTAAAATTACCGAATATGAATCTGCATAATAATCATCGTTGTTTATAACGAATGAGCATTCGCTTGCATCAGTAAAGGGGACTGTGGTGCTTTTTTCAAAAGTATTTCTCCGGGAATCGGTAAATTGCACGTATACTGTTTTGACACCGGACCCAACGGGTAGTACCCAGTTTTTTGATGAGGAGCAGCTCTCCCAGGCAGGCCAGCTTAACCCGTCATTACAGAAGCGCATGTGACTGGCTCCGGGCGAGGTTACATCAATAACAACGGAACGTGAGAACCTGATGGATTCATTGTTCTTAATTTCAATTGAACAACTCTCTTTATCATTAAGGGTTACTGTATCACTTAACAATAAATCATTTCCTTCAGAATCATAAAATTCTCCGTATACAGTTCTTTCTCCAAAACCAAAGCTCAAGTCCCAATTTTTGTTTGAGTCGTAGCCTTCCGGATTTAACCAGGAAATCCCGTCATCCCTGAGACGCATATTTACTGCTCCCGGAACATCCATACCTATAATTACGGATTGTGAGAAGGTGCCGGAGATGTCATTATTTATTATAAACTTGCATGAAGAGCTGTCAACAAGAGTAATGGAACAATTTTCCCTGGTAATAGAACCGGAGGAGTCACGGAGCTCCACGTATACGGTTTTAGCACCGGGGCCGATTTCCAATGCCCAGGGTTTTTTTTGAGAATACGTTTCCCAGTCCTCATTCCATTTGTTCACGTCATTACTGAATCGCATCTCACTTGTTCCCGGTAAGTTAAGTTTTAAAGTAACAGTACTTGAAAAAGTATAATCAGAGCCGCTATTTACCAGGAACTGAGCCTCCTGCAAATCCTCAAAAATAATAGAGTCTTTGAATTTTGCAACATTTCCCGCAGCGTCACGAAATTGTCCGTATACGGTCCTTGTGCCAGGTTCATTTTCCAACGGCCATTCTTTTTTAGTATCCGAGAGTTCTTCCCAGTCCGTCCAGGCCAACTGGTCATTGCTAAAGCGCATCTGAACAGCCTCACGAACATCGATTTTTAAGGTAACAGACCTGGAATAGGTGCTATCCAGACCGTAGTTAATAACAAATCCGCCAGTAGGGGGCTCAGTATCAACATCGTCGTTGAAAGTTTCATCCCCGCAGCCCAGACCATAGACGCAAAGGGATAAAATCAGGATAATGCCGGAAAAACTCCGGTTATAATTACCTGCTTTTTTAGAGTTTTGTAGAAACTGTTTAATTTTTTTCATTCGAATCCTTTCTCCTTTTATTATATATTGATAAAAATAATTTATCTGGTGGAGGGTGTAAAAAATAAAGTAGCTACAACTATAGTATAAGTATGGTTTTCTCAGGAAAAAGGGTAAATTTTTTAGAGTATTTTCGAAAATAATGCTAACAAAAATCATTTTTTTGTCTACTTATTTGGTTTTAAAAAAAAATACTGTTGTTCATTCCCTCTCAGCTAGCGTTCATTCCCTCTCTATTGTCGCATAGAGAAAAATAGACTATATTATACAGGAGAGAAGATAAGAGAACAAAACCCATGATAAAAACATAGGAGTACTAAACATGAAAGAAACTAACAACAGAACCCAGGTCGAAGCAGCAACAGAAGAACAAACATTAAGCCCCGTTTTGTTTACCGGCGGGCATCATGAAGTTGAGAGCCTTGTAAAAACAGCTCCAGCCGCTCTTCTGGCGATATTTGAGGATGATGAGCTTTTATTCCTTGCCGATATGCATAAGGGAGTGGATTTTGATCCGGGAATCAATTACCGGCCGCAGCTTGTGGAAATGAGAATACTGGAATCTGAGGATCTGGATTCAATGGAGATGAAATGGGAAATAAGCCTGCCCGGAATACTGGCAAAGCTGGGAACGCTCAGTTTTGAGGAGTGTTTTGAGCTGGTTAAGTGGTCCAGTAACTTTTGGAATCTACAATATAACTAATATGTATAATAATCGCAGAGAGGAATTGTGTCCTCATATTCCTTTCTGCGATAAATGATTTCCCCCGGTTAAAGATCTTTCCCGTAAATTAACAGTTAAACAGAGATTTTAATAAAAAAATATAAGACAAATATGAACCATTAGAATTAATGGTATATTACTGTGGCAAAGCAGTTTCAAATGGAGGCTCAAAAACCAATGGCAGGAAAAATTACACTTATTAAAAATAGAAATATTACTAAATCCGATATCGACGCTCTTTATGAGTTGAAAAATAAATATTTACCTTTAAGCCGTGATGTAGACCCTGATGACGATTTCCGTGCTTTTAATTATGATATTCAAACCTGTGATGTGATTTGTGTAATACGCTCTAAGGGTGATGAAAAATTGAGAGGTTTTTATATCATCAAAAAAATAATATCCAGGTTCAATGGAAAAAAAAGTATATTCTTTTATTCGGATTACGGCATTGTAGAACCTGCCTACCGGGGACAATTTCAATATTGGGCAAAAGGCATTATGTACATTGGGCTGCATGCGTTAAAACATTTCAGCAGCCAAAAATATTTTATAGGACACGCCTTCCCGGACGCGTATATAAATCTTCGCGGGATCATCAAGAAATGTTTTACTTTAAACAGCCGGGAAATTCCCGAGAAGAGAGCTGAAGTTTTTTACTCGGCAGCGTATGAAATTTTCGGAAATACCTGGGATCCGCGAAAAGGAATCGTCTCCACCGGGAGCTATCCTCTTTCGCGTAATTGGAAATTGATCGCTGAAGCCGGGACTATAATGAATGACTATGAAGAACTGAATCCCGGGTGGCGGAAAGGCTCCGCCCTGGCTATTTTTCTACCAATGGATATGCAGCTGGTCCTTACCGCTTTCAGGAACAGTTTTTTTCGCCTGCTGAAAATTTTTAAGCTGCGAATAATGCACGCGTCTGAAAAGTTTAGACTTGCCGCCCGATACTAGAACACAGGCAAGCGTCGCCCTTAAACACTTATTTGGGCTTTTTCCAGCGAATTGATCCTTCTAACTGCCAGGGCTTGTCTTTGTATTCAATTGACCGGATCTCACCGGTATTTGTTATATAGGTAACATCTTTGGTGGTTTTGCCGTCTTTCCCTGTATGGAAACTGACACTTACTATGGATTGGAAATTTTTCGGCAGGTTAAGCGTATGATCACCCAGGCCGAAACGGGAAAGGGTTCTGCCGCAGCTGAAAAAGTTCAGCAGCAAAAAAAGAGAAAGGCACGATAAAAAGCCGAGAAAAAAATCTTTATAAGAAATATCTTTTAACATAATTGTTCTCCTTCCGGATTTGTTTATAAAAAAAATATACTATACAGCAGTAATAGAAAGGAGTCAAGAATAAAGAAGAATCGTCTTGCCGTTGCCGGGGCAGGGCTTGTCCATGCCTCTGCCCCGGTCCCGGGACTAGTCTTTTATGTCTTCGATTAATTGTTTTGTAAAATCGACTGAAACTATGGCCGGAGATAGTGCCAGGTAGGCCAGCCCTAATCCGCCTAATACAGGCCCAACCCAGGGAACAAACCAGCCCGTAACGGCAAATTTTGCACATGTTTTTACAAAATCTGCCTGCTTGTAAAAGTTATCTTTTAGTTCTCCAAAGGTGAGACCCCCGCCAGTTACCATACCCGCTTCGGAAGCGGTCAGTTCTTTTGATTCACATTGAAGATTGTTGATTGTAATTTGTGACATATTTACCCTCCAGTAAATGATTTAATTGATTTTTTTCATAGAAGCTACCAAAAGAAGGGAAAGAAATCTTTTGTCAAGCTTGTTCTAATTTTTATATGAAATTTTTGAGGTTGTGTTTACTTTTTCGTGTGACCGGACGGTTTGTTTTTCTTCCATATAAAAGGATACCGCACTGTGTGGAAATTGTCAACACTGCCCAGGTAGCTGTTATCATCATGCATTCCGGACCGGATCAATACAGTGTTTGAATTCTTTTTAAAAAAAAGAACACATGAATTTGTATCGGTAGAATGATTTCTTACAATGGAAGCTACGTTGAGAAAAAGAGTGTTGTTGTATTTCTCTACCGTATTGTAGCGATAATTAATATAACGATGAGGCATATGAATATGACCGTTTATCCATATATCAACGGAGTATTTTTCCAGAACTTTCGCGAAGCGGTTTGAGTCTTTAATAACGGGATAATCCGCGTGATAGAGCCCGCTTTCTTCAAGAGGTCCGTGGGTTACGGTAATTATAATACTGTTTTGATTTGCTATTACCTGCTTTTTCCACCACTGGAACGTCTTATCCGAAATATGAACAGCTGTTTTACGGTTTTCATCCGACAAAAACAGGATAAGCATGTTGCCCTTACGGACCGCGTAGTAAAGAGGAACGTTAATATATTTTTTAAAGTTTAAATAATCATAATAGTCATGATTACCCGCAATCTCATACCAGTACGGTATTGATGATTTTTTTTTCCGGTTCACGTACCATTGAAAATGTTTTCCCGATCTTTTATAGTCAACAATATCTCCGGCAACTATAGCCATATTAATATGCCTGATATTAATCTCCGCGTCCGTTACGGCCTGTTCAAAATTTTCGGTATTTTTCGCGTCAAGATGAATATCCGAAAGAGCCCATATGGTATAGTAGGACTCCGGAGAAGAATCGGCGTCCTTTAAAAAATACCACCGCCGTATTGAGCCGGCACAACCGGTCATGAGGATGGCTAGCGTAACAAGAATTATTTTTTTTGAGCGTTTCATTTATTTTCTTATCATATATGATTTTTTATTTTTCCATTGAAACGGGTATCTCAATGTGTGGAAGCGGTTATTCTCTTTTCGAGCTTTATCGAGATGAAGATCCGAGAGAGCCCATATGATATAATATTTGCCGGGAGATTTCCCTTCTATGGGAATAGGATCCGCCGGGATAAAGCACAGGGTGATAAAAAGAGCACAAAGGATTTTTTTATAGTACTGTTCCATATACACAAGGTTAAACACCATTCTTTCCCATATCATGGAGTATTCCCTGTCTTCAAGACATTTTTAAAAAAAATATCTATTATTTATTCTTGACGCTGTATCAGAATTTCCATATTATAGTTAGTAGTATAATAAGATGTTAGCTTAAACAAATAATATAAGGAGGATATTTATGGATTTATTACAAAGCATTCATAATCTTCCAAGAATTGAAAAAATAAAAGTAATGGAGTTCTTGTGGGAAGAATTAACATCAGAAGAAAAGGAATTTGATTCTCCTGATTGGCATAAAAAAGCGTTATCGGAAACAGAAAAGAGAATGGCAGAAGGAAAAGAAAAGTTAATTGATTGGAGTGAAGCTAAACAACTACTTAGAAAAGAATTTAAATGAAAATTCAATTATTAACTTCTGCTTATAATGATCTACTGAAAGGTAGACTTTTTTATGAAAAACAGGCTGAACATTTAGGAGACTATTTTTTCGACACTTTGTTCGCAGATATTGATTCATTAGTTTTATACGGTGGAATTCATCCAAAATGTTTCGGTTACTATAGAATGCTGTCAAGCCGGTTTCCATATGCTATTTACTACAAAGTTGACAATAATGAGAATATTGTTGTTTGGAGAGTTCTTGATTGCAGGCAAAGTCCTAAAAAAACAGAGAGACAATTGGTTTATTAAGCCAATTTTAAAAAAGACGGGTTTTAAACCGTCTTTTTTATTCATGATTTTTTTCTCTATTTCCCCGGCTGTAATGTTCCCGAGAATAATTTTTCAAGTACACCGGGATGGGCGTCGAACCAGGCGTTCTGTATCAACAGGTAGGGGACCAGGATAGCGGCTCCCAGTAAAAGCCCCAGTATGAGATTTTTCCATTGTTTTGTTTTAACTATTTTAACAACAAAATATATAACCCCGATAGTCATAAAAATATGCCCAACCTGGGCTATGATATTATAGCCGTCCCAGCTGAAAACGAAGAGTCCCAGGGTGCCGTAACGGAACATCATGAGCGCTCCTGCTGATTGTATAACCGGCGAATTGACCAGGAATCCAATTGTAAATATAAAAATACTCGGCGCGCAGCTGTTCATCATAAGCCAGCCGTCCACTCCCGTGTTGAGTATTGTCAAAAAGGCATAAGCGGAATTAATAGCGCAAAGCATATTAAGAATGATAATAACCCAGCCGGTTTTACTCCGGGTAAACTCCTGATCGTACTCACTGCTAATAAAGAATTGTTTCATTTGTGCTGCCAGGTACATAGCGTCCTCCTTTAGTTTGTGATATATTCATAAGATAGGAGCTCCTGTAGGGGGAGGGTCAAGCGCGGAAATGCTCAATGGTCAATGTTTGGGATTTTTTTTCAAATTTTCTTGACACTATTCTATTCTATGGCACAATTTTTATATGAGTGTGGAAAAACATAATATAGTTGTAAAATGCCTGGTTTTTTGCTGTGTAATCTTCCTTGGTTACGCGTGTGTCTCCTCTATTCTGCGTAAAAAAACAGACAGTATTAAGATAATGCCTATTGGAGACTCCATTACCCAGGGCAATGCCAAACACAACAGTTACCGGAGACCATTGTATCATTTGCTCACAAAAGCGGGCTACTCAGTCGATTTTGTGGGATCCCTGTCTACAAATCTTAAAGGTGACCCGCCAATAAAAGATTTTGATACGGATCATGAAGGGCACTGGGGATGGCGCGCCGAGCAGATCCTGGAAAAACTCCCTTGCTGGCTTAAGCGGAACAGGCCGGATATTGCTCTTATACATATCGGATCAAATGATATTCTTTGCAAGCAGGGTAATGAAGGAACTATTAAGGAAATAGAAAGCATCATTGCTGAGCTTCGTAAATCGAATCCTAAAGTAATTATTTTTCTCGCAACAGTGATCCCAACAAAAAAAGAAGAGGATAATGATACAATCTTTTATTTGAATTACATCATTAAGTTACTGCCGAGGAAACTGGATATGCCCCTGTCTCCTCTTTATATTGTGGACCAGAATACCGGGTTTAATGCCCATATGTATACCTATGACGGGCTTCATCCAAATGAAGAGGGTGAAGAGTTAATGGCACAAAAATGGTACGATGCCATGAAACTGACAATGGAGCCGGTTAAAACGGTTGATTAAAGCCGTTTCCAGGGACTAATTCCTTCTTTTTTGAACTGCCCATACAGCATCCCAATATAGATCACGTCAAAAACGAATATGGCGACATAAAAATAGACCATTACCGGGGTATCAAAGGGACGGTACAAACCAAAAGCCAGGGAAGCCGTAAGCGTACCCAGACACTTGAATATCGCAATATAGATCGATTGCCCCCGGATACTTTGACGGTGGTGAAGCATGGAAACGAACAGGATAGACATCATCAAATTTTGTCCGAATGCCACATAGGCTCCAAAGAAATCTTTAAGATGATAATTGATAAGGAGAACGCCCAGGTAGCCCGTAATAAGAGAAATTATTGTAAAAACTATAAATTTCGGCCAGGTAAGGTTTTTTATTTCCTTCATGCCAAAATAAACAAATTGTGCTAAAATAACCACATCAAAGGCAAACCAGAGGCGGTTAATATAAAGCTGGGGAGGATCGTGGAGGTTTATAAAGGAAAAGATGAACTCCCATGCGATATTCGCGCACAAAGCGGCAAAGGGCATGGCATAGGTTTTATCTTTAAAGCCCCGCCGGATCATCAAACTGTATGCGGCTAACCAGGAAAACCCGCCGATTAACATTAATGCATAATAACCCAGGTCTTTTTGGATTGCTTCGAGCGCTTCATTCATGATTAACCTCACTTTTCCCGGTATCCGGCATCTACCCTGAATAGAGCATTATTTAATAGTATATTGGGGAATTGTCAAGAATCTTTCTTTTTACCATGCCACACCAACCTGTAGTCCCATGCTTAACCTGTTTAAGAAATCAACGCTGTTTCCGTCACCGGCACGTTCGTTTGAAATGAGGCAGTTTGCTGAAAGACCAATGAAAAAGGGCTCTGCTTTGTAGGAGTAGGCCAGTCCTACGCGCTGGTTGTTTTTTAAATAGTCTCCCAGGCCAAAGGAAACATTCATTTCCAGGGTGTGGTTTTCAAAAGGAAAAACTACTGCTGTATTGAAGAAACTGTCAACAGCGTTGAAACTTTCCCTGCCAAAGCGAATCTTAAAATGGATAAAATCTTCGGGCAGAATACGGGCCATCATATTAAGATATACCGTAGATTCCCGCCGGTTCAGGTCATAACCGCCGTTGTCTTTTGTTATTTCACTGTTGTCGGTATCAATATATTTTCTCGCTTGAAAATCTTCAACATGGAGATAATAGCTAATGCCAAGCTCCAGGCCCCAGGAATTAAAATCCTGGCCCACGAAGAAATAGGGGACCGTTATTGATGTGGATGGCTGCATTAAATAGTCATCTTTTATATATTTATAGTCTCCGGTGCTCGGATTGGGAATTCTGTTAAGAAAACGTGCTGAACTTTCTTTGATAGTTGTTTCAACAATTCCGCCTCCTACAATATGACCTTCACTATCCTTGTACTTGCACTCCATTCCAAAATTCATCATTAAAGAAGGCGAGGAGAGATTATCTCCAAACTCATATTCCTTGTACCCTTTGTTATATGAGCCCATCTCGTAATGAAGGGTGATTTTTGCTGCTGCCATCACATGAACAGCAGCAAACAAAATCGGTATGGTAATCAAAAGGGTTAGAAAGGATCTCATTTTAGTCACCTATTTCCACCGGTAAGAAATTGACGCTGAAGCAAAAAGACTGTCCACAAGGTCTACTTTGCTCATAACATCGTCTTTATACCCAATAAAGGTTCCCGCTTTAGCGCTGATTGAGAAGTCTCCCAGGTTTAATTCCGGCTCAACAAAGATAGCTGTAGTTTCATAGAGATAGCCGCCCACTTTCATGGTGAAATATGAATTTACCGGTATAACAAGTTTGGTTTGTATTATGCCGTAAACAGGATTGTAATCTTCCTGGAAGATGCTGAAGGTAAAATGAGCTTTGTCCTCCATTCCCAGGCGGAGAAATAAGTTTGGGCGAATACTAAATTCGCCATCCGCCACCAGTCCCCTTCCTTTGATGTCAACTGTTTGCTCAATCAATGAACCGGTATTGGGATCAGTTACCATTACAGGGTTACCATCTTCGTCAATTACTCTTCTTTTGCGGTTTGTTTCAGTATAATGCTTTACCCGGCCGGTCAATCCTCCGGTAAGACCATACCATTTTTTGTCGATCCCGCCAAAGAAACCGAAATTGAAACCATATCTTCTGCCTTTTTCATTATCGTTTCCCGGAATATCTGTCCTGAGGTAGGTAATAGGCCAGGTGCTTGCTTGTAGATATGTCTCCCCGCTTTTTCCGCCTATTGTATAAAAATTAAGATTCGTTCCAAAGCTCACATCATCAAGTGAACTGTGCCAGCTTGAAAAATCCGTTGAAACCAGTTCAAGACCGCCATAAATAAGCCGGCTTTCAAGGTAGTCTCCTTTGTCTGCGCCTACATACCTGGCATCGGTATAACCATACAGATGTTTGTGCTGTCCGCCAAAAAGCAGGAGCTTGCTGTTATGAAGCCCGGGAGAAGTGAACTCCTGGTAAAAAGTCTTTCCTTCGGACGCGGTTTCCGTTGAAACAGGAGCACTTTCGGGCTCGTTTTCAATATCCTGTTGGGCAAAAAGCCCTTTTGGAGCTGCCAGCGCCATCAAAGTAAGGCACAGGGCCGGAATTAGAAAAAATGTACGTTTCATAATAATCCTCATTTAATTTTAATATTTTAAAATTGTTACAGCCCTGAAAATTGCTCCGGGCCGGAAAACTTGAAACTTCAAACTTGAAACTTCAAACTTTCATGTGAGGAATATAGGGATTTTTGAAGGGTCTGCCAATTGGCCAAAAGTATGATCCCGGGCAGAATCATATCATACTTTTGTTTTCATACTCCGGTTTAGAGAAATCTCATACTTTAGTATGAGGAAATGGGGAGGTTATCGGTGGCCCTTTGGCCCGGGTAATCGGTAATCTGTGGGGGATTCTTGCCGAAAAACTTAAAACTTTGAACTTAAAACTTTGAACTTTCTTTTACATCCCCTGGAAAACAATGCTGAGGAGCTCTGTTCTGCTGCCGCAGCTGGTTTTTTTGAAGATGTTGTGGATATGGGTTTTTACTGTAGGGAGCGAGATTGAAAGCTCTTCACTAATTTCGTTATTGCTGCATCCTCTAATAAGGAGCTCTACGATTTCTCCTTCACGGGCAGTGAGATCGTATTCTTTTACAAAATCTTCCGGGGAGAATTCCTGCCCCGCTTTTTTTTCAGTGCTGTTTTCCTCACCCAGAAGCGGCAAAGGATAATAATAGCGTATACAATAGTAGGCTCCAAGAAAGGTCCAGGCGAGATAAAAGGCCGGCAACAGGTATCCTTTAATGGTTTCCAGTTCTGTGGCTACAGGACTGCCTTTAATAAATGATCCAATATAGATTGCCAGCAATATTAAGCCAGTGGGGAAAACATAAACAGACACCATCCTTTTTAAAAGAGGATCATCCATTTTCCTGTAATAAATAATGCCATTAAGAGAGCCATAGGCTATTATAATTGAGAATATGGTATTAAAAATATAAGTAGTGGGAAATGAGATTATTTGTTTCCCTGACGGTTCTTTTCCAATATAAAAAGTGAAAAAAATGGTAAGAATAGCAATTAAAGAGCTTACTGTCGCGATAAGGATAAATGTATCCAGGAATTTTTTATACTTAACCTGGAAGAAATTATGCACCCATAACGCGAGAAAAAGGGAAAACAGGTGTATGCCGATTACCTGGACAATAACTAAAATTATAAGGCTGTAAAAACCGGCATCGGGCATATTGCTGGAGACATAGAGATGTATGGAATGAGAGAAAATTATTGCGGTAAAAGCAAAAAAGAACGGGAAAAAATACTGGTAATTTTGGTAATATTTGAAGTTTTTATTGTTTTTTAAGTACCAGAGGAGGCTCGGCGTTAGAAAAACCATGCCTGCGCAAAAGCTTATGAGTAAATAAAATATATATATGTGGTTGTTCATTTGAATTCCCTGATCAATTAAGATTATTTTTCTGTTTGAAATTTCAGTCTATATGATGCTGAAAAATTTTCAAGTAATTATTTATAAGTCCCTGATCTCCGGTCCTTATTTTATCAGCAGGCCGTTTAACACCAGGTCAAGAGCTTCCTGGAACATGCTGCCTGTTGACTTCCCTTCCGATTTTACATAGGTTTTTATAACAAACATGATGTAAACCGAATAAAGAAATTCCGTTACTTGATCAACATTTACCGCGCGAAAGCGTTTTTCGTCGATCCCTTTTTGTAAAAGGTCTTTTAATATATCCATAGATTGGCGGTTTATGGCGAGAAAACGGTCCTCTTTGTGCGAAAGTGGAAATATGGACGGGTCATCTATTAGGAGATTGCGCAGGTCTACATCTTTGGAAAGGTACTCATAGGATTTTGAACAGCCTATAATAAACTGTTTCACAATGTCGGTTTCTTGTTCAAGGTCTTTCAGGACTCGCTGCTGCCACCGGACCAGCGCGTGAGCAACGGTCTGCTCGTAGAGATCTCTCTTGTTTTTTACGTAAAGATAGAGATTTCCCTTGGTCATGTCCAGCTCGTTAGCTATATCTTCAACAGTTGTCTTTTTAAAGCCGTACCTGGAAAAAATTTTTAACGAGACTTCAAGGATTTGCTCTAATTTTTCTTCCCTCTTCATGATTTTTTATACTTCCTTTGCGGCTGCGCCTTTAATTAGAGTAGGCCTGGGAATCTTCATGCGTTGTCCCGTTATTTTTTTAAAGTTCTTATAAATATCCCGGGAATCGAGCCGGAGAAAATTCATGTACGGTGTCTCTTTTATGTAACGGTAAAAAGACTCTAATTCGGCGCTGTATAATGAGTCAAAGTGCTTCCGTGAGTGGCCATGAGCGGTTTTTACCGCGCCCATTCTCCTGATGTCCCCGTTAAAGTCCTGGTTTATATGATACAGCTCGTGAAATATTACGTTTAATTGTTCTTTTGGCGGCAGGTCAAAGAATTTGGGCATATAAAAATATATCAAATATAACTGGCTAATATTATTGTGTATTACTTCGGGCATGGCAAAATAATTGCCCCGGTATTTTATTTTCCCTGACCCGTTCTCAAATCGAAGCGGTACCAGCTTCCCGTAAATACCTCCCCTGCTGCCTTTCCTGTTCGAAGATACACACACCAGTGACCTGCTTACGTCAATATGCCCAAAAGAAGGGCTCCGGTTCACTATCTCCTGGATAATCAGGGTCAATACATCTGTTAAATTTATTTCATCTTGCTTTTTCATTATTTTTCAGCCATTTTCACCATTTCATCGGCGTGCTGCAAGGAAAGATCGGTAATTTGCTCACCAGCCAGCATCCTGGCAACCTCTCTGACCTTTTCTTTCCGGCTCAACTTTTTAATTTCTGTAGTCACCCGGTCGCCCACTTTTCCTTTTTGAACCAAAAAATGCCGGTCCGACATTGCCGCGATCTGGGGAAGGTGGGTAATAACCATTACCTGCCTGTTTCCGGCAAGAAGCTTAAGCTTTTTACCTACTATTTCAGCGGTCTTCCCGCTAATTCCCGCGTCCACTTCATCAAAAACAAGGCTGTCCACAATATCGGCGGAAAGAATAACATTTTTCAGCGCCAGCATTATCCTGGACATTTCACCGCCCGACGCCACCTTGCGAAGCTGGCGCAGTTCTTCTCCCGCGTTAGCGGAAAGGAGAAATTCAATCCGGTCGAGACCATGAGGGTAGAGCACATATTTTTTGTTGTCGTTTTCTATCTCACCTTTATCGCTTAATTCCTGCTTGATAGATATATGAAAAACAGTTCCCGACATGCCAAGGTCTCTCAGTTCCTTAATAACCAGTGTTTCAAGTTTTTGGCCCGATTCTTTTCTTTTTTCCGAAAGTTCAATTGCCCTGGTTTTGGCTGCCTGTATGGTCTTTTTCTGCTCTACTTTTAGTTTTTCCAGTTCTTCGTCGCTCGAAGATATGGCATCCAGTTCTTTTCGGGCTTTGTCCGCGTATGCCAGGATATCTTCAATCGTGTCTCCATATTTCTTTTTAAGTGTGGAAATGAGAGCCAGGCGGCCCTCTACCTGGTTGATCCTTTCAGGGGAAAAATCTATATTTGATTCATAATCCCTCAGGAACATTGAAGCGTCTTCAAGAGCGTATAAAGACTCTTTAATAGTTTCCAGGATGTTTGATATGTCCGTATCATATTCGGAAACAACGGATAAGCTTTTTTCGGTTTTGCGAAGGTTGTTAAGTACACCTCCTTCGGCATTCATAAGGCCCGAAGCACTGTTTATTTCAGTAAAAAGTTTCTCAGCGTTCGCGAGAAGAGTAGACTCATTCTTGAGCTCATCCTCCTCGCCAGGGGAGAGTTTTGCCGACTCAATCTCATTAATGGCAAAGGAATTATATTCCATTCTGCGGGCTTTTTCTCTTTCATCTATTTCAAAAGAAGCAAGCTTGTCTCTAATATCATGAAGGCGCTCATGAAGCTCACGGATCGCGGCAACTTCTTCCTGGTGGCCGCCAAAACTGTCCAGAAGCTCCCGGTGTTTTGCTACTTTGGCAATATTTTGATGTTCATTCTGACCATGAATATCAACAAGATATTCCGATATCTCTTTAAGTTTTCCAATAGGTATGGGAGATGTATTGGCAAAGCATTTGCCTCTGCCGCTTGAGTAAAGATCCCGCTTAAGAAAGAGCATATCGTCATCGCAGTCAATACCCGAATCATCCAGAAGCTCTTTTACATGAGGATGGCCGCTTATATCGAACACCCCTTCCAGGGAAGCTTTTTCAAATCCCGACCGTATCATATCGGTTGTCATTTTTTCACCAAGAACACCGGAAAGAGCATCAATAAGGATCGATTTACCGGCACCGGTTTCTCCGGTGAGAATATTCAGCCCTTTGCGGAAAGAGACTGTAAGATCTTCAATTATGACAAAGTTTTTTATACGCAATTCACTTAACATGTTCAGCACCTGAATGGAATAATTTTGGCTTACCTGCCGCTTACCACTTTTTGATAGTTTCCCTGTCCTAATTGTCAATAATTAATTTAAAAATACTTAAAAAGTGTGGGGTGGTGTGCTGAAATTCAGCCCCAGCCGAGCTTTTCTTTTAAAATAGTGTAGTAACTTTTCTCCGGATGGGTAATGAGCCGTATTTTTTTATCGGAAAGTCTAAATAGAACCTGATCGTCCCCTTCTATATGAATGGCTTCCTGCCCGTCTATCGTCAGCAGAAGATTCTTAAATTCGGACACAATCTTTGCTTTTAATTCAACGGATGCAGGCACAACAATTGGCCTCGTAGATAAAGAATGCGGGCAAACAGGGTTCACTAAATAAACAAAACTGCCCGATGGAGTGATAATTGGCCCTCCGGCCGACAGGGAATAGGCCGTTGATCCTGTTGGAGATGCTATAATAAGACCGTCTCCTGAATAGGAGTTAATGAATATGCCGTCAAGTTCAAGTTCCAGCCCAATTGGGCGGGAAAATGCTCCTTTGGATAGTACCGCGTCATTAAGAAAACATATGCTGTTCAGTTCCCTGCCGTTGCGGAAATGGATCGCTTCAAAAACCAGGCGTTCCGCTACGGTAAAATCTCCGTCAAGGATATCTTCAATGTATTTGAGGTATTCATCAGGGTTGAATTCCGTAAGAAATCCCAGTGTTCCTTTGTTAATTCCCAGGATGGGCTGGTCTGTTTCCAGGAAAAGCCGGGCTGTTCTTAAAAATGTTCCGTCTCCGCCAATGGCTATTACCAGGTCTGCCTTTGTTACAAAATCACTTACCGTAGCAATATGCTTTGATATTTCCTCGTATTTTATGATTTTATAATCGGGAAGCATAATTTGTATGCTTTTTTTTTCTAAAAGTTCCACCAGCTCTTTAATAAGGGGGAGCGAATCTTCATCATTAGGGCGAAAGTTTATTGATACTGAATTTATCATTCCGGTTCTCCTGTTCAATATTAAATTATATTACTATGAATTTAAGAGTCAATAAAAAAAGTTTACTAAAATTTTTTGTTTGACATTGAATCTTGTTTTTATAGATTTGCTCACGGAGAGTTGTCCGAGTGGTCGATGGAGGCGGTCTTGAAAACCGTTGGGTTTATAGCCCCGGGGGTTCGAATCCCTCACTCTCCGGATCAACCGGAGCCCGGTTTTTAAAAGGCTGCGATTGGAAAGCGATTCAAAAAGATGGTACTCTAGCGAAGTGCTGTCGGGTTTTTACAACATCCCCCTGAAAAGGGGAAGACTTAAAATGGAGAGATGCCTGAGAGGCCGAAAGGAACGGTTTGCTAAATCGTCGTAGGGGAAACTCTACCGAGGGTTCGAATCCCTCTCTCTCCGAGAGTTTTTTATATGGGGGTGTCCACGGGCACCCCCATAGTCTTAATTAACCCTGGTAATCGTAAGCTATTTTACTATAAAAAAACAGAGGCTTTTGTTGCGGTATGGAACAAATACTTAATTTGATCACATACATCCCTTTTGTAGGGTGGTTCTACCCTATGGCCATGAAAAAAGAGGACAGTTTTGCCATGCATCACGCGAAACAGGCCTTTGTTATGGCTGTTGTATTTAGTGTTGTTCTTCTCTTCTTTTTTGGAATTACCGTTTTTCTTCCAACTGATCTCAGGGTTTTAAGACTCTCTATTGTTATTATTATCTACCTGCTGTATGTACTGTATTTTGTTTTATGCGTTATTGGTACTCTGAAAATTAAGGCAGGGGAAGAATATAAATTCCCGTTTATTAAAAAATATACCGATTCTTTTGAAGTATAATACGCGTCCGTAGCTCAGCTGGATAGAGCGCCGGACTACGAATCCGTAGGTCAGAGGTTCGAATCCTCTCGGACGCGCCTCGAATATACAAAAAAGACGAATTTTATAATTCGTCTTTTTTTACGCCCTCAGCAGCCTCTCTTTTTCCTGTGGCGGCTTGCTGCCCGGTACGGGTTGAGTAAACCGGTTTTAGTTTCCGTAATGTGCCAGAGAAAAAAGAAAGAAATAGTGAAAAGACGTTTTTCAATAACTGGCTTGAGTTCTGAGAACATTATCACGTAAATTTTTTAGAAAACAGAGAATATTCAAGCACAGTAAGAAAAATTTATTGACCGCAGTATAAAGATTTGTGAAAATCACAGGTAAATGTATTTTGGAGGAAAGGCTATGAGAAAAAGAATCGGTTTTAAGCAGGTGACAGTAATAGTTTTCATGGTGCTTGCCGGAGTTAATGCAGCTTTTGCTCTTACTGCGACAAATATTGTAGCATATCCTGTACCGTTTAATCCAAATAAAATAAAATTTATTACAATAGGAGAACCGGGGGCTACTGCTGAATTCAGTTTGCGAGTAGATATAAATATATACGATATAAATGGTGATAAAGTTTTTTCACGGACCTATTCAAAATTGCCCGTGCAATGGAATGGAAGAAACAGCAGTGGAAGCCTGGTTAAACCAGGAATGTATATAATAAAAGTTAAAATTGAAGATGAAAATGAATCTGGCGATTATGGTGATTTCAGGAGTAAACTGATACGGATATTGGTTAATTATTGATCTTTTTCTCTTAAATAGATTTGAAATATTCCATTTGAAGAGATACGAGGTCTTTTTTTCTGTATGGTTGGTTAATTGAATTTTTATTTATCCGGCAGATGATTACTGAGCTTTACTCATAAAATTTGATAATCCCCGTCTTAATTATTTTACTGATAAAAAAGGTAGACAGAGCCTTGATTACTGTTTTTCCAATAAGCACCTACAGCAACAGTATTGCCATCGGAGGATAGTCCTACACTATGTCCAAAGTAGTCCCCGGCGGCACCATTGGAGGCCGTGAGTTTTGTTTGATTCCAGGTACTACCAGTCCACTATAGATCTTTACTAATTTTCATTGACAAATCCCCCCAAAAATATATACAGATAACCAAAGATCATCATAGATCACCAAAGGAATGTGCAATTCTCAGACTACGAATCCGTAGGCCGCAGCTTCGAATCCTGCCGGACGCGCCTCGAATACACAAAAAAGACGAATTGTTTAATTCGTCTTTTTTTTATGCCTGATAAAATAAATAATTTTTTGAAACCCGGCGAAAAGAATGTCACGAATGGGCTAAAATCGTCACTTATATAGTAATATCTTATAAAAAAAAATTATTTTATTGTGAAGGAGAATCGTATATGAGTCAAAGTAGATCCCATTTTTTCCGGATTTTATTGCTTCTGGTTGTTTCAGCCAACCTGTTTTGCGTAACTATGGCCAAAAAGCCGGAATTAAACAAAACAGCCTCAATAGAAGAAAGGAAAATATCATATGAAAAGAACAAAATAAATAAATCGGAGAAGTTGTTTGGAGGGTACATTATTGATAATAAAGAATACGAGAATGGGGCATTAAAACCATTATTTACCGATAGTTTTTTATCAGCGGAAGTCCGTGATAACTGGAGTATGTATAATGGCTTAACTATAACATCCGGGGTTTTTGGCGGAGTTGCCGGAGCCTGTCTCGGCTGGAACATCGGCACGCTTGCGGCAGGGGGAGAAACAGAACCGGTTTTATGGGGAGTGGGAGCCGGAACTCTTGCCGTAGGCATAATAATCTCTTGTATTGCGGATTCATACCTGGACGATGCAGTAAAAGGCTATAATATAGACTTGAAAACAGAGCTGAATATTGCGGACCAGGCAGCTCTTCAATCCGGGGGACAGTATCCTGTATATGGAATGAGTTCATTATTTACGGCTTTGCCGGGATACCGGGTTTCGGTGACGTATAAGTTTTAACGTAAAAAAAGACGAGTCCCCATTGGCCTCGGGACTCGTCTTTTTTTTTTGTTCCATCTTGCCGATTTTCGATACGCAGCAGGTTTAATACAGAATTAATCTGCCACATAGAGACCGGCATAGACACAGTTATCAGATTCAGAGTGCGATGGTCCATGGGGAAAATCTGCTTCAATTGTTGCGTATATCCAGGTGGCAAATTCATCATTATTACATGCTTTTATGTAAGCACTAATATTTTTATTAAATGTTTCATATTCTATAGTCAATTCCCACGGAAGACTTACATTTTCAATTGTAACATCCCCATTATCAAGAGAGTAAGTAATTGTTACATCTTCGGAGTCCCCGGTAACCTTGAAAGTGACAGGTTCAATTGAATGGCATGCAATGGTGGATATCAGACTTAAAATGATGAGTATCGGGATCATTGTTTTGGTTATTATTTTCATTGTTATCTCCATAATTTTGCTTGGTTATACAGATAAAATAGCGAAAAAAGTACCTGTTGAAAATCGATCAAAGGGTTGATTTTATCCAATTGTATCTCATACTTTAGTATTAGTTGTCAATTTTTGCGGTATTAATATAGAAATCCCGGTTAAATTTTTCCTTGCAGGGCAAAAAGGAATAAACAATAGTGTATTCTGCGAAATAAAACTATGAAAAAAATCCTTTTAACAGCCATCAATGCCAGGTATACCCATTCAAACCTTGCGCTATACTATCTCAAAGAATCCGCAAGGGGTCTTGAGTATGATATCTCCATA
>JAAENB010001193.1 GCA_024224995.1 bacterium
GCACCCCGTTCGACGGGGTCCGCACTCTTAAGAAACTAAATTGTGCATGTGCGCGGGCCTCTCTTTCCCCTGGTTCCCTTGCACCTGACTCCTAATTCTCAATCCCCTTCCGTGCTTCCACGCCTTTCGTGTAATAGTGCTTTAACTCTTTCATCTCCGTGGCCAGGTCTACCGCGTCAATCAGTTCCTGAGTGCCGCCTCTTCCGGTGATTACCAGTTCTTTGTTTTCCGGTTTGCTTTTTATGAGGCTTATGATTTCTTCAATGCTTATGAGTTTAAATAGTGTTGTTGTAACTATTTCATCAAGAATTACCAGGGAGTAGCCGGGGTCGGCCAGAACCTCTCTGGCTCGTGCCAGTCCTTTTTCCGTGAACTCTTTATGCTCCGGGTATGTTTCATCATCCTGGGGCCGGCAGAACTTTTTGCTTCCGTACTGCTCCAGGGTTATTAGCCCATTCGTATTCTTTACCGCGTCTATTTCGCTGTAAAACTGACCTTTCATGAATTGTATAATTATCGACTTTAAGCCCGCTCCCGATGCCCGCAGCGCAAGCCCCAGCGAAGCTGTTGTCTTTCCTTTTCCGTTCCCCGTATATAATTGCGTATATCCTTTTTCCAGCATTATTTTCTCCATTAAAAAGTTCGAGGTCCAAAATTTTTTGCCTTTTATCTTTCCCCTTGCACCTTTTACCTGCTTCATTAGCCTCATGTCAAGGAATATAGAGTGCAATTTTCATCAAAAAACTGACACTATTTTAATAACGTCAAGCTTTCGGAACATTTTTGCTCTTAAATAAAGTGTACATTGTTTACAATTCGTCAGTTCCTGTCGTTCATTCCCATCCAGTTAGCGTTCATTCCCATATACTTGACGATCGGGATTTTTGGGTGTATATTATTATTAAGTTTTATGTTTTTTCATGATCTCTCTTCTTTAAAACATGGGGCTCCTGTTCCTGCCTCCTGGCAGGAGCAGGACAGCCCCATCCCTTTTTTTAAAACAGCGACTCTTTTATTTCATAAAAAAATTGGCATTTTCTTAGAATTATTGATACTATAATAATATACTATATTAAATAAAAAATATATAAAGGGGGACTGTCATGAAAAAAGCTATGCCCGTAATCATGCTTTCAATCTTATTATTTTTTTCCTGTGACCTCATTCCCGATCCCACTCCGGAGTTCCATATTCCTGTTGCTTCACAGGGAATAACTATTGACGGAGTCATATCGGACTGGAGTTCTATTGCTCCTTTTACTAATGACTCGTCAGGTGAAACCGCTATTTCCGGGGCCGATATTGAATATGTTAAACTTGCTGTTAACCCGGCTAAAACCAGGCTCTTTATTTTATTTAAAAGTTTCTCCGGTAATGTTAATCCCGCGGATGTTGTGTATGCCCTTAAGATAAATTCCATAAACTCCGATCCTGTTCCTTTTGAACGGCAGGTCTATTCCCGCTTTGATTCGGAATGGACAGTTTATGCCAAAGACGATCTTGCCGATGAAGCGATCGAGAATATTAATGGCTCCACTGCTCCGGCGGGTCAGTATATTGAATTCGCTGTTGACCTGGTTCCCCTGGAACTTCCGGACCTGTTCTCTGTTCGCGGCTCTACCTATCCAAAGAATCCCGGGAATAATTTCGACAGCGCGGACCTTTTCGGCCATGTCAATACTCCCTGGTCCGAGGGGTTTTCCGGTGTTTACTGTATCAATGAGACAATGAACATGGTGATTGCCCAATCCGGGAACTCTGCTATCTGTACAATTTTTTCCGGTGACACCATTGAATCTTCCGGTACGGTTTCCGGTTCCACAATGACTCTTAGCGGCGGCATGCCCGATGGAAACAACCTGGATATCACCCTTACGTTTTCTCCTGCCGGTGATTCCCTTTCCGGTTCCTTTACCATAACCGATGCGAGCAATGTCATTATTGACCAGGGAATTTTTTCCGGCGTGGAAAATATGTGCCCCTGGGACGGTGAAGATATCAGTATGATATCTCCGTACACAAACAACGCTGCTATCACCGGCATCCATGAAGCCTTTAGCGTGGACAGCTCCGCGCCCTGGGGCTTTGAACATAACGGCATTGACTTCTTTGTTGATCCCGGTTCCTCCGCGCTGTTCCGGGCCGTGTCCCATGGCGAAATTTTCGATATTAATCTTTTCGCCAACGAGCACACCGGTAACTGGCAGGTTAATGTTGGCATCAGGTTTAACTCCCGGTTTTGGGTCTCTTACGGTTTCGAACCCATGACGCTGCTCCAAACCGACGGGCAAAACCAGTTAAACAATATTCTTTCTTACATCCAGGTTGGGGACATTGTAAGCCAGGGAGATCCTATTGGAGATTTAACCTTTGTGGGCGGCGGGACTCATGTTCATTTTGGTTTGTATGAGATTAACCAGGCTGTGTGCCCGGAGCCCTATTTTGATGCTGCCGCGGTTGGGCATATTATTGGGCTGCTTGAAAGCGAATATGGGGTGGGGACTTTGATGTGTTATGAATAGCGTATTCTAAAAATTTTTCGGCCGGGCTCTCCGTATCTTCTCCACGGAAAAACTCCCGGCCTGAAGTTCACAGAGCTCATCAAGAAGCAGCGCTACTCCCTGGTGGCCCTCTTCTTTTAAAGCGGCGGCGTTCACGGTCAGTTAGTTTCTTTTTCACGCAAAAATAGTTCATATTTTTTATCTTCATTCAGGATATGCTCAAACCACCAGTTGTTTAAAAAAATGAGGACATCTTCCACCAGCATTGCCTTGCCCGCGGTAAAATCTTTTTTAAACCGGCCCAGTTCGGATAAAAAATTGTAGTGCTTTATTTTATGCATTTCATAATCAGGGTAGTCATGCTCAAGAAAGAGCGTTTCTTCCGTAGTAAAATGTTTGTTGGAATAATCCGTCATATCGAGTAAAATATTTTCAATGATAACTCTTTTATTGGGCTGACTGAGAGCCCGCTGCAGGTTGTTGACTATTTCAATAATATTCCGGTGCTGTTTATCAATTTCCGGTATTCCAACAGACAACCCTTTACCCCATTTAACGATATTGATCTTTGACTTAAACATTTTTTTCAGGTCTACGGCTTTTTTATTTTCCGGATCAAGAGTAAAAATAGTATATATAATATTATCCGCTTCGAAATACTTTTTTTGTATAATACAGATCCTGGCAAGATGCAGCAGGTAGCGTACTTCCGTGTTATTTCTTAAACAGGCTCTTTCCGCAAGCTCAAAGGCCTTTCTAAAATCCCCGGTTTTATAAAAACAATAGGAGCCGATATAAATATATTCCGTATCTTCCGGCCGCAGCTCACTATACAATTCCACGTATTCCACTGCCCTGGAATATTCTTTATCGGTAATTAATGCTTTGAGCAGCTCTTTTAACAGGGCAGGATCAGCGTCTCCCTGGTCTACCGCCTCTTCAAGTTCCGCAAGGGCTTGTCTGGTATTACCTTCTTTTTTCAGCTTCTTAATGCCGCGAATAAGCTCTCCGTGATCATCATCCCGTATCCAGACCGTATCGCTCTCTCCTTCGTGGAAGGCGATCCGTAAAAGGGACAGGTCATCGGTTAAATCTCCCCGGTTGGTAATGGCAGTATATATACCCTGCAGCTCTCCGCTGCCTTCTTCTACAAATTGTAAAAAAAGTCTTTCATCTTCGTTCATTACTTTTTCTTCACCAGGCGCGGGCTCAATCAAAATATCATCCCTGCCGTCGGAGCCAATCAGCATAACATCCCCGGGAGCTAACTGGAATGTTTTGACGCAGATGGAATTCTCCGCGTAGGGCACGCCCAGTTTCCGGAGAGAAAGTTCTTCTTCAATAAAGGAGGCGGCTCCATCCCGGTAAAGAACTGTCCAGGGATGTTCCGCGTTTATATAATAAAGCAAACCGGTCTTGTCGTCAACAAGACCAAAAACAAGGGAAAGCATCATTGAGCCGTCAAACCCTTCAAAGATCCGCTGTAGTTCTATATAAGAATTCCTGATCCAGATTTCCGGGTAAAGATCCTGCTCTTGAAATGAAAACCTGGTCCTGTCAATAATCCCCCGAAAGACCGATCCCAGTACCAGGGCTCCGCCGGCTCCCTGTATTGATTTTCCCATTGCATCGGCATTAACAAAAAAAGAATAGGGTTTTCCTTTTAGATATATATTATGGGACAAACATATATCACCCCCGATCTCTTTTTTCCATTTTCGGAACTGGAATTCCTTTTTTTCTTTTACCAGGAAATCAATCTTTGTCACATCACTATTGGCATTGTTGATACCCAGCGGTTCAAGGAGCAGGCTGGTAAGAAAATAATCTCCATCCTGACTGTTCTTCAGGGTGATGACTCCTTCAAGGGTATAATTCAATTCTTCTTCCGCCTGTTTCAGCTCTGTAATATCTTCTCCCATGCATTGATACTCTAGTATGTTTCGATTCTTGCCGTATATTCCCTGGGCTGTCCAGAGCTGCCATTTTTTTTCACCGCCTATGACACTGCCGTTTTCAAAGGTTACGGTAGTGTTTTCAGCGTTAATTGAACTGATTGTTTCCAGGAGAAATTCGGAATTATCTCCCTTTAGCAAGTCAACAAAATGATCCCCTAAAGCTTCAATTTTCTCATATGCGAAATATTCACAAAAATGCCCGTTTACGTATGAGACAATTTTATCATCAGGGAAAAGGCGCATCATTAACATGGGTGAATTTTCTACCAGGTTCCGGTATCGTTCTTCACTTTTTGTCAGGGACTGCACTGCCCGGTCCTTTTCACGCTTGATATGGTATATCTTCACGGTATTTCTTATTGTTAATGGTAAAATATCGGAAAAATTCGGGTCCGATAGAATTTTTTTGGGAAGGTAATCTTCGATACCGGCTTTGAGTGATTTTACCGCCAGCATTTCATCTCCCATTCCAGTGAGAATAATAATGGGAGTTGAGATCTTTCTTTTTTTAAATTCCCGGGCCAACGCGAGCCCGTTCATATCCCTGAGCATATAATCAAGGATAATACAATCAAAGTTCTTTTCTGCCAGGATCTTTAATGCCGAAGCCTCATCCTCTGCTTCATCAAGCAAAAAATCATCTTCATATACAGTAAGCCGCTGCTTTACCAGCGCCCTTGCGGCGATACTGTCATCAATGATCAGTGTTTTAATTTTTTCGCTCATATCCTTTTACGGGCTGTCCTGCCATTTTTGATTCTACATTATAATAGAATAACAACCTCCGTCAATTACATTTTACTTCAATTACTAAACACCTTTTAAGCAAATAGATATTAATTTTTTAATTTTTTTAAGATTTTATAAAATTTTTCTCAAATTTTCCACCACAAATAATAATTATCAGTATATGCTCTATGATAATAATAAAACAATAATCAGGAGAACAATTATGAAAAAAATTTTTATTTTATTAGTAGTCTGTGTTATCGGTTTTAGCGCTTGTGAAGCAGGACTTGTTGCTGGCGACTCCAGTGAGAATTCAGACAGTGGTTTCAGTTTTTCAGATATATATAACAAAATGGTTCCTGTTGGTACAATTATGGCATGGCATAAAAACGGCGCGGGCTCAAGCGCGGTTGATTTTCTTAGCAACAACTGGGTTGAGTGCAACGGCCAGACCATCTATGATTTCGGCAGCCACTGGAACGGCAAAACAGTTCCCGATCTTAACAGTTCCGGTAGATTTTTAAGAGGCGCTTCCACATCGGGAGTGTTCCAGGAAGACGCCACCGCAGTAAACGGATTATTTATGGGTCTGGGCGGAGAGCATACTCATACAGTTAGCGACCGGCATTCGGGACATGACGGCTATACTCCCGAAGACGTCGACAGTGGAGGATCAAATGAGTCCGGAAAAAATTATTATTACACCACCAGAACAACAAGCGAGTCCGGTTCTCATGATCACGCCCTGGACTCCGGAGATACCGAGACCCGGCCGGCTAATATGTCTGTTGTCTGGATCATCAGGATTAAATAGACAGGACCGCCTGCCGGAATTATTCCGGCAGGGTATTCTCTTCTTCAAGATCTATCAATAGAGCTGAAGCTTTTTCCAGAGATTCTCCGGGAACAAGAACTTCTATATTGCCGTCTCCCAGGTTCCGGTGGTATACCAGGTACGGTAATCGAGGTGTGCAGACTTCCCAGAGAAAGAACGTCCCTGATGCCGCGAAAACCCTGGTTTTATTAATATAACAGGCGATATTATTTCTTTTCATAATATCACTTATCAAAAGAGATTCCAATTCCGTGTTGCATGAGGTGAGCAATTCCAGGGAATTCCGGTCTTCGGGTTCAATTGCTTTCCCGTCTTTATACCGTTTTATTATATCGATTACTACACAAGATACAATTAAAACCTTGTACGTGAAAAACATACTAAAAAATCTATCGTAATCCATAACCACTGTAGGAAACAATAAAGGCCTCAGTACGATTAACAGAAGAAAAATTACAGCCGGAGTTATTATTTTTAAATAAATAGAATTAAGCTTTTTTGCTTGATCCTCTTCCGGAGAAAATTCGCTAATGGAATACTTATAATACGAAAGAGTTTCCAGAACACTTTTAGGTTTAAATATTATAACAGCCGCGATGTATGATAGAATCAACACGTTTGCCGCAGTTATAACATAAGACCACACCTTGAAAAATTCCTCGCCTGGCTGGATATAAAAAAAATTGAAAGAAGACATCATTATTCCCACTATTGCCGCGGCGTTTACCAGGGGAATAACCCCAAAGGCATTAACCCGTATGGGAAATGAAATAGTATGATTTTCTTCGGCTTCCGGGCTTATTTCAATATTTCTTCGAGCCTGGATAATGATTATTGAAAGAACTACCATGACCACGATTATGGGCAAAATAAATAAAACAGCCTCACTATCCATATGAAACAGGCGCGCGAACTTCATTGGATTTAAAGCAGCCCCGCTGCCGTCCTGCAAGCTATCCAGGAACACAAGGATCAATACCCCATTGGCAATCCCTTTCCTGGTAATTGTTTTTGCCAGGAAAACAACTATTAAACAACCACAGACAAGCACCAGAACATATATGAATGGCTCGAAACCGGATTGATCCCTCACCAACCTCCATGCAACGTTCTGAATATAGGTACGCAGCGATACTGCCTGAGCAATAGCCCAGATCACCGTTACTATCATTATTATTTTTTCCAGTTTCAGCAAATCATTCCTGTCGCCGTACAATAACCTTTTCAAGGGTGGTACAACCATTGCCAACAGCAATATAATGGCAGTGGAAAAAAAATAGGGAGCAATCCCCAGGCTAAAAATTGAAAATCCATTTGGCAAAGGTCCATACAGATAAGTACCCGAGCTCTGTACCAGGTCTTCAAGACCTCCATAGGTAAGGCCGGGGATAAGAATATAAGAACCTATTCTATAAAGAATAATTATCCCCACTGTTATTAATAACTTTTTCGCGAAACCGGAATATTTCATGTTTTAGAACCTCTACTCGTATCAATCACTCATATACGATTTCCTGTCAAGAAAAGATTTTTGGATTGACAAAACCCAAATACTGTCCATAAAAATATAGTCTCAGAACTATTTATTACGGAGGATCAATATGGCTGCTGCAACCCGGTATTTAGACAAACCCTGGCTTTCTCATTATGAAGAGGGTGTTCCACAGAATATAAATTTTGAAAATCTTTGCTTACATGAGTTCCTGGACAGATCGGGCAGGGAGTTCCCCGAGAAAAAAGCCTTAAACTTTCAGGGATACACTCTTAGCTATAAAGAGCTTACCGATATGGTGAACCGCTTTGCCGCCTGCCTTATTGACTTTGGCGTTGCGAAAGGAGACCGGGTTGCTGTTCTTTTACCAAACCTCATCCCTACGGTTGTGTGTCATTACGCTATTTTAAAAATTGGCGGCGTTGTGGTTATGAACAACCCCCTCTATTCGGACAGTGAACTTGAATACCAGTTTAACAACTCCGAAGCTAAGATCCTCATTACCCTTGATCTTCTTGGCAGCCGGATGATAGATCTTCGCCCGAAGACCTCTATCAAACAAATTATCTACACCTCCATTGGCGACTATCTTCCTTTTCCCAAAAGTATTCTCTTTCCTCTTGTGGCTAAGGGCAAAGGACTGGCCGCGAAAGTTAAACCCGCGGAGGATGTGTTTCGCTGGAAGGATGTTATCAAACAGCATTCTTCTAATCCGCCTCAAATAGATATCTCTTTTGATGATACTGCCATGTGCCAGTATACCGGGGGAACTACCGGTGTTTCCAAAGGAGCTCTGCTTAAACACGGCAGCATGAGCAGGCAGGTCCAGCAGATCATGTCATGGTTTCCCCGGTTCAACAAAGGCGAAGAGATTATGCTTGGGGCTCTCCCCATATTTCATATTATGGGCCTCCAGGCTTCCATGAGTTTTGCCATGTCCATGGGCTGGGAACTGATCCTGGTTCCCAAACCGCAGCCCGAGCCCCTGCTCGAAAACATTCGCAAGTTCAGGCCCACGTTCGCGCCTATGGTTCCTACGATGTTTATTGGTATGCTGGCCGATCCGGCTGTAGATAAAACCGATATGACCTGTTTAAAAGTCCTTGTGTCGGGCGGGTCTCCCATTCCTGTTGAAATTATCAAACAATTCAAAGAGAGGACCGGGGCCTCTATTGTTGAAGCTTTTGGCATGACCGAAGCTTCTCCCTGCACGCACATGAATCCTTTTACCGAAGGGAAATCCAAACCCGGCAGCATTGGCCTTCCCCTGCCCGATACGATATCCCGGATCGTAAGCCTGGAAGACGGAAAGTCCGATGTTCCCCAGGGGGAGGCTGGTGAAATGGTTATTACCGGTCCCCAGGTTATGGCCGGGTATTTAAATATGCCCGAAGAGACTGCCAACACCCTTCAGAAGGGCTGGCTCTTTAGCGGCGATATTGCCACTATGGATGAAGAAGGTTATTTCTTTATTGTTGACCGTAAAAAAGATATGATCATTGCCGGAGGGTATAATATTTATCCCCGTGAAATTGACGAAGTTTTGTTTGAGCACCCTGCTATTCAGGAAGCCTGTGCTGTTGGGATTCCTCATCC
>JAAENB010001194.1 GCA_024224995.1 bacterium
CGTACACGGTGTTTATTTGGGGTTTAACCCCTCCGTGGTGTTGACCCCCGGGCAATATCTTCGGAAACAGGCCCGTAGAGGCGTTGCACTGCAACGTCTCTGAAACCACCCCGGGTAAGATCCCCCGAAAAAGGCTCTATTGAAAAGGAGTTTCTTGAGAGAAAAAAAAGGGAAGTGAAAGAATGAAATTCGATAAAAAAACAGGGATTATACTGCTGGCGGCTGTGTGCCTGTTTAGCGGAGATATACTTCACGCGGGAAGGAGAGCAAAAAGGGACAGTTCATCGAGAATACGGAAAGCAACGGTGAAGATTCTTACGAGTTACGTGAAACCGGATCATTGTAATCCCTGGAAAATGAAGCCGAATCGAAGCAGGGTGGGGTCGGGAGCAATAATAAGGGGGAATATGATATTAACGAACGCCCATGTGGTGGCCGACGCTACTTTTGTGCAGGTGCAAAAAGAAAATGACCCGAAGCTGTATAATGCGAGAGTGGCTCATATATCCCATGAAGCGGACCTGGCCCTGGTAGTACTGAAGGAGAAAGGCTTTTTTAGGAATACCGCGCGATTAAAAATAGGGGGATTGCCGAAGCTGAGAAGCAGGGCGGCAACCTATGGGTACCCGGTAGGAGGAGAACGGATATCAATTACGGAAGGGGTGGTGTCGAGAATAGAGATAGGGCGCTACGCCCATGACGGAAAATCGAGGTTTCTTATAATACAGACCGACGCGGCAATAAACCCGGGAAACAGCGGAGGCCCGGTAATACAGAGAGGAAAGATCGCGGGAGTGGCATTTCAGCGGAGAACAAGAACTTCCGGGATCGGGTATATGATCCCCACGCCAGTGGTAAAACATTTTTTAAAAGATATACGGGACGGAAGATATCATGGATTCCCGTCCCTGGGAATAAAGAAGCATTCATTACAGAACCCGGAATACCGCGCTTACCTGGGAATGGGGAAAAAACGGACCGGAGTAATTGTAACTCATGTGATACCTGGAGGAAGCGCGGAAAAGTATCTTAAAAAGGGAGATGTAATAACCCATATAGAGAATATACCCGTGGCAAATGACTGGAGTATCTCTTTTGCCGGAGGCAGGGTGGGAGCAACACACCTGATCTATACAAAGCAGGTGGGAGAGCGGATTAAACTGCGAATACTGAGAAATGGAAAGAAACGGCGGCTGAAGTTCCCGTTGAAACTTTTTCCCGTAAGGATAGCCCGGAATAACGAGTATGAGAAAAAATCGCGGTACCTCATATTCGGAGGGATACTATTTCAGCCCCTGTCAAAAGAATATATCAAGTGCTGGGGAACCTGGGGAGCAAATGTGGATAATGATATACTCTATGCCTATCACTATCATCTCTCCGATGAACTCGACCCGCACCGGAAAGAATTTATAATAATAAACCGCATCTTACCGGACGCGGCAAATACCTATATATCGGAAATGCACGATAAACTGGTAACGGAAATAAACGGCAAACAAATACGGTCTTTAGCGGATGTGGCAGCAGCAGTAAAAACCCCGCAAGGAGCCTATCACGTAATTCGAATAAAAGGGACCAATAAACCGCTCATCCTCAAAGCATCGGAAATTGCCGGGGCCGATAAGCGGATATTGAGGAATTATAAGATACCGGCAGGGAGAAGGTAATCGGGTCTTCGGCTCCGCTCAGACACCGGATGGGCGGGAAAAAATAGGTCAGAAACTGTGGTGATACCGGGGTCAATTTTCATCGGCCCCCAACCCCCAGAGGGGGCGCAAGAGTTTTTGGAAAGGCAATGTGCCTTTTTGGGTTTAGAACCTTTTTTCAACATCTTCTTCCCCCTCAGGGGGAAAGGGGGCAGACAGATTTAGTTTTTTAAGAGGAAGAAGAATGAAAACCACACGATATATTATTATCACCCTGACATTAATAATAGGAATAACCCTTATTTGTATGCCGTTAAAGGCGAATTCAATGGAAACGCATGTGGTCCGGATATCAATAACGTCCCAGCACTATGATTATTATTCACCCTGGAAAAAAGGGGCCATCCGCAAGAACACAATAAGCGGGACCATATTAAAAAATAACATGATATTAATTAAAGCATGGCCCCTGACAGATCACCTGTTAATAGAGGCATTGAAGTACGGAAGTACCAGGCGGTATCCGGCAAGGGTCATCGTAAAAGATTACAATTCGGGGCTGGCACTGCTAACGGTAGAAGATAAGAGTTTTTTCGAAGGCTTAAAGCCCGTCTCCCTGGCAGCAAGGGAACGGTTAATTGGCAAAAAGGCAGTAGTAGTAAAGTGGGACATGTCGGGAGGACTAAAAGAATACGCGGCAGAAGCATATAAGTCATCAATGGAAAAACCGGTAACTGCGTATTACGAACCATTTTACCGGGTACTGGTCCATCATATGACAACAGGAATTGATTATGGCGGGAACGGAGAACCCGTATTTATCGGGGACAGGCTAACAGGGATAGCCATAGGATTTAATGAGAATAAACGGACCATCAGGGTATGCGGAGTAGAAGCACTGCAAAGAATGCTCATAGATATGAAAGGGAAACAATATGGAGGAGTTCCCTTTTTCCTGGCCCGGCTGCAGCCCCTGAAGAGTGATAAGAACCTGCGGGAGTTTTTGGGCATGACAGCGGAAGAATCAGGGATACTGGTAAGTGAAATAGCGCCCCTGTCGAGCGGAGCCGGGATGCTGCGAACAGGAGATGTGATCCTGAGTATGGGAGGCGTGAATGTAGATGACAGCGGCATGTATCATTCACCGCAATACGGAAGACTCAGCTATCACGGGCTTTTATATCTCGATCATTTTGTAGGCGATATCATCAAAATGAAGATAATCAGGCAGAAAAAAAGAAAAGATGTACTAATAAAACTGGAACCGGTACCGGTAGAGCGTTTTGTAGTACCCCAGCAGAACTTTGACACCCCGCCGGAGTATTATATATTCGGAGGCCTTATTTTGCAGGAAATGACCAGGGGATATGTAAACTTATGGGGAGCGGATTGGGAGAGTAAAGCAAACAAGCGCTTTCTAATGTATTATAAAAATGCCCTTATGAAGTCCCAGCCCGGGCAGAAACGGATCGTAATATTAAACAGGATACTGCCGGCAGCGGTAAACAGCGGCTATCAGCATAAACGGAATCTTATAATAAAGAAAATAAACGGAAAAAAGGTGCCGGATTTGTCACGGGCCCGGGAATTAATAAAAAATGCCCATACCAGGTTTATAAAGATTGACTTTAACGGCGGCACCAGTATTATTCTTGAAAAGAAAAAGGCTCTGGCCGGAGAAAAGGCGATAATGGAGCGATATAATATCACCACACCTTCCTATCCGTAAAAAAATAAGAACTTTATCTCCCGGAATTTGTCTAAAAATTAGAAAAAAGAGAGGAGAAGGATCATGAATACCAACAGGCGTTTATTTAGACATTTTATCTTACTTTTTATACTAATAATTGCCGTGGCAGCGCTCGGATGCGGGACAATGGGCGGCTTAATAAAAGGAAGCAGTTCCGGAGATGATGATTCAGCTTCCGAGGGAAATTTTGAAGAGATTAAAACGGCAGAAAGGGATGAATCGGGCCGTGACCGTGACCTGAAAAAAAGAGAAACTGAGAAAACCGGGAGAAAAAGGCCTCCAAAAGGAGACAAAACAATTAAAGATCTTTTGTTGAATAAGGATAAAGAGCGGGGAGCGTCGGGAGGCAAGATCGATATGGCCGAAACCGAGAATGGCACCGGCGGGCCGCCGGAAGAGTCGGGCTTAAAAGCCGGGTATGTGGATGACAACAAGCAGTACAACCGTTTTGTGAAATTTCTTGAAAAATATAAGGGCCAGGCACCTCATTTACCAATAAATATCCGAGAAAGAATTATTCTAAAAGTAAAAGATAAGAATAATAAGCCCGTATCAAATGCCCTGGTAAAAATAAGTACGGGAAATAAGAAGCTGTTTACGGGAAAAACCTACGCCGACGGGTCATGTTTTTTTTATCCTTCCCGGTATTCGGGCGGAATGTCTCAATACAGCGCAGCAGTAAGGTATAACCAGGCCGCAAAGACCATAAAATTTAACCGGTTTGGCAAGAGAACCGTGCCCATAAAAATGGCCTTAACCAGGGCGGCTATGAAACGGGTTCCGCTGGATATCCTTTTTATTTTCGATACCACCGGCAGTATGGGAGAAGAGATCTTGCGCTTAAAGCAGACCATAGAAATAATTTATCTAAACCTGTCATCGCTATCCACAAAGCCGAAAGTACGGCTGGGCATGGTCCTGTATAAAGACGTGGGAGATGAATATGTCACCCAGGTAGTACCGTTTACTCCAAGCCTGGAAAAGTTCAAGAACAGGCTCGATGAGGTCTATGCTTCAGGAGGCGGAGATGAGCCCGAAGATCTACAGGCGGCACTGCGTGATTCCATAAAAAAAATGAAATGGAACCGCAATGGAATCCGCATGGGGTTTATTGTCACAGACGCGCCGCCTCACCTGGATTACCGGCAAAAGTATACTTATAAAAACGCGGTCCGGGATGCCAGGAAAGACGCCATAAAGATTTGTTCAATCGGAACCGGGGGCTTGAATATAAAAGGAGAATATGTCCTGAGACAGGTGGCCCAGCAAACCTATGGAAAATATATATTTCTAACGTACGGAGAAAAAGGAGAGAGTCACGGCGGCAGACCCGGCAGTGTGAGCCATCATACAGGCGCGAATTTTCAGACAGGCAAACTGGAAGCGATAATTATCCGGTTCGCGAAAAAAGAACTGAGTTATTTAACAGATGAACCAATAGAAGATGGAAAGGGATATTTCCAGGCAAAGAAAGTCGATTATGAGGAGAAAAAGGCAACAGTGAACAAGCTTTTTGGCATGGCAATTGACCAGCTTGTTGATTATTCCAGTATCTCAATCAAAAAAGGGACCGGAGTGGCAGTGCTGCCGTTTACAACGGCAGGGAAAACCAAAAATGAAAAAGTAAATGCGGAATATTTCACCGAGCAGATGATCTTTGCCCTGAGCAAAAACAGGGTCTTTACCATGGTGGAGCGGAAGAATCTGCAAAAAATATTAGAAGAGATATCTATCCGGATGTCGGGACTGGTAGAAGAAAAAAACATCTCAAAAGTGGGCAAAATGATGGGAGCCAAAATGCTCATCACCGGCCAGCTCTATAAAAAACGGGGACAATACGAGCTTTTTGTGAAACTCCTGCGGGTAGAAACCGGAGAGGTTCTGGCAGTTACCCGCGCAAAGATAGATGTATCGCTGGGGCTGTGAAAAAAGTAGGGGCGAGGCATGCCTCGCCCCTACTTTTTTTCCCCTACTTTTTCCCCATAAACCCCAAAATACCGGTCATAACCATCTCAGCGGCAATAGCCGCGAGAATAAGACCGGTAACTTTGGAGAGAATAGTAAGCCCCTGTTTTTTCAGAACCTTTTCAATATAGCCGCTAACAAAAAGCAAAACTCCCACACTCAGGATCGCGGAAATAATCGCACCAACGCTGATTAGTTTTTGCCATAATTCGGGAATATTACCGCCCATAACCAGCAGCACCCCCGTGGTGGCAGGGCCAACAGCAACGGGAATCGCCAGGGGAACAACGGAAATATCCTCAGAAGGATCTTTAGCCTGAACCGTATCCGTCCCCTGAAGCAGGGCAACGGCCGAAAGGAAAAGAAGAATACCCGTACCAATACGGAAAGAATTGAGGGTGATACCGAATATGTCAAATATCTGGTTGCCAATAAGCAGAAGAATAACACAAATAAGAATAATTGAGATAGTCACTTTAAAAGCGGTCTTTCTTCTTCTTTTATAGTCAAATTCCCGGGTCATGGAGAGGAATGTTGATAAAAGAAAGAACGGCGTAAGAAGAAAAAAGAACTTTATATACGTTTGAACAAACAGATCCAGCATAGATTATATCCTTTATTTAATAATGAATCTGAACCAACAATCGCCCCCCAACCCCCGGAGGGGGCGTAAGAGTAGTTGAAAGGATTCTAAGTCCAGAAATGATGATTTTGAGCACCAGAGGAAAGACCCTGTCACGTGCCCCCGCCGGGGGATCAGGGGGCAGAGACAAATGAGCCCTGGTTTCAAAACTAGTTTTGTAAGACTACCCTGAAGAGAGAATCGTGTCAATAATATTAACTGAGATTGTTTATTAACCGTCCGGTCGGATAAAAAACCGGTACATATTTGTCCCGGGAACTTTTTAAAAAAAATCTTTACAAAAAGTGGCTACTCCAAAAAAGTGTTGCAGAGTTTAATGTTTCTGAATGCAACATTAAAAAAAATTGTATATGGAGGAATGAACGTATGATTGGAAAAATAAAAATGTTTTCTATTCTGGTTCTAATGGCTGTGTTTAGTCTGTCAATAATGGGCTGCGACATCTCATCGGCGTCGAGTTTAACGCTTACGGCGGATTATCTTGATGGCGGTATCGACAACCAGGTTGTTGAATCCGGTTCTGTGCTGGATATGGAGGCATGTATACCGGGAAATGACCATATTATAGCATTTACTATGGGAAATGATGGTGACGCGGCATTAGAGATTGAAAGTATCTCAATAAGCGGAGATCCAACACTGGATATGGATATCTATGAGCTTCCCAATCTGCCTGCGACTATCGAGGTTGGAGAAACCGCGCCTTTTTCTTTCTCCTTCGCGCCTGATGAGGAAAAAGAATACGAGGCAGTAATAACCATAGTAACCAATGATCCCGACAACGGAACGTTTACGGTTGCTGTAAAAGGGGACAGCAGGCTGCCAAAGCCGAGCATGACTCTTATGGCGAATTACGCTCAAGGCGGTATTGAAAACCGGGTTTTCGAGAGTGAATCGGTTCTGGACATGGGATTTTGCGCCCCCACTTATGATTACATTGCCGCGTTTACCATGAAAAACGATGGTCTTGCGGATTTGGTCATTGAGAGCATCTCAACAAGCGGAGATCCCACCAATGATATGTGTGCTTATGAGTATCCCAGCCTGCCTGTTACAATCGCGCCCGGAAGCAGTGTACCTTTTTCTTTTTCATTCGCTCCCGATGAGGAAAAAGCCTATGAGGTTGTACTAAGCATTGTAAGCAATGATCCTGTAAATCCTACTACGTCAGTAACCATAAAAGGGGACAGCAGGGAACCCATTGGTACAACATTGGTTTTTATCACCGGAATGTGGACGATGGTAGATAGTATGGCGATAAATGTCTATAAAGACGGAGAGTTGATTGACCCGGTACCAGTTGGAACTCATGTGAAAAATTCAAAATACCTGGAGTTTTCAAATGTAGATTTTGGGGAATACCAGGTTGATGCAACAATAGTGTACCGGGATGGGCAGAGTTATCCTCAGAAGAAGTACCGGAAGACCGGTTCTTATACCTTCACAATGGATTTCTCTACACCTTTTGAGCAGTGGATGCCTTTTGCAACTTCGGAATACCTGACTACTTCGGCAAAGGTTCGTTTAACCGGAGATGGCGTGAATGACGTTGTAGGCGATACTCTGGAGCTGCTGGACGCGAGTAATCCCAGTTTTCTATATAAAAGCGGAACAGTCACAATGGGTGATGATGGAGTTCCTTATGTTTTATTAGAAGAACTTGATTCTATCTCCGGACGTTTTTTCCTTAATGTAACTAAAAATGGGTTCAACTATTACGGCTCAAAGGTTGTTGATATCGATTGTGAAGTGCCGCTGGAAGTGGATCTTTCAATTTCAAAGTCTCTGGATTAATACTTATTATTTCAACCAGGCCGCCTCTTCCGTGAGGCGGCCTGTAGTACCCTTCATAAAAAAAGCTTGCTAATTTTTACAAACCGGCTACAGTTAAACATCTTCTTACATAATTTTACATAAAGGAAAAATAAATATGATCCTGGGAATTGATATCGGGAATACCAACACCGTATTGGGAATTTATTCCGAGGAAGCGGCAGTACCGGCACGGATATTCCGGTACCGGACGGAAAAGAATATCACCTCCGATGAGCTGGGATTGCTCATATTAAAATTTCTTGATTTTTTAAATGAATCAAACTCCGAAGAGGGGATATCCGGCAAGGTACAGGGCATAGCCTTTTCCAGTGTGGTGCCGGAAGTAAACGGACGCTACGCGTCAATGGCACGGGACTTTTTTGGATTGGAATCACTTGAAATAAATTATAAGAACAAGCTCAGTATATCAATTCGTTACGATAACCCGGAGCAGCTGGGAGCCGACAGGATAGTAAACGCCGAAGCAGCATACCGGGAACATGGAGGCGGAACCATAGTTGTAGATATCGGAACTGCTGCAACCTTTTGCCTGGTGCTGGAAGACGGTACCTTTGACGGCGGCCTCATCGCGCCGGGGATAGGAACCACGATCAAAGCCCTGGCAGCAAGCGCGTCCAGGCTGCCGCGTATAGACTTTGAAAAACCAAATCGCCTGGTAGCCAGGGACAGTGTAAACGCCATAAAATCGGGCTTTTTTTACGGCTGGTTATCCATGGTAGAAGGAATAATAAGCAAAATAGAACGGCAATACAATCAAGAATTCACCGTACTACTCACCGGCGGATTTTCTCAAATAATCGGGGAAAACATTGAAAGAAAAAATATCACCGATCCTGTCCTGACCATGAAAGGGATTAAATATATTCATGACATTAACCGCAGGAATGTATAAAACAAGCGTTCCGAATTTATTAATCACACTATATTTTCATATACATTTTTAAATTATTGCCTATAAATTTCAATGTTTTTTCCGGTATTTTCCAAAAATATTGGAGTTATCCACAAAGTTATTAACACTATCCACAAAATTATTCACCATGTACATTAATTTACTAAATTTTTTTCATCGTATAACAGTCCGTTTGGTTGATCTTTTTGAAATATCACTCATGGAATGTGACATAAAATCTTAAATGCTGAATAGATCAGGAGATAAAATGAATAATGACTCGGTATTTTCATAAAAAAAGAGATTTAATTATTAAAGAGATTTAAAAAAGTCTTAAATAACAGAAAGATCTTTCTGTTTATCTTTTTGATTAATGTTGATAAGTTATGGAGAAGAGAAAATGAAGTGAAGAATGGGATAGAGTAAGGAGGGGAGGTGATTGGTGGCCCGGGTGGGCGGGTTATTCTTAACCGATCACCGGTTACCCGGCCCAAAGGGCCACTGATTACCTTCCCCCTGCCGGGTCAACACCACAGAGGGGGAATCCCAAATAAACACCGTGAGGGCACGGCACGCCGTGCCCCTACACGTACCGAATACCCTCGCAGGGGCCGCACTCCTTCCCGGAATCTCCATAGCCCTGGCCTGAAACCAGCCAGTAAAGGCGTTGCACTGCAACGTCTCTCAGAACCAAACCCCTCGCAGGGGTCGCACACCTTTTCCGGAGCATCTTCGGAAACAGACCCCGGTATCACCACAGTTTCTGACCTATTTTTTCCCGGCCATCCGGTGTCTGAGCGGAGCCGAAGACCCGGGTCACCGTCCCCTACTCCCCAACAAGCTTCTTATAAACGCGAATCTTCTTCCTTATATACTCAGCGGAGTATTCATTATCCCAATAGGACTTATTACTAAGAAGTATTTCGTACAGGTTCAGGATCTTTTTGGAAGACCGTTTAATAGTGAGGCGGTTTTTCTTAATGGAGTCAATATCGGTAATAAAAAGCCGTTTAAACAGAAGGGAGGTAAATTTACTGCCGCCCGGGGAGAAGAGGATATCTTCTCCTTCAAGGCCTGTATTAAAAAGGCTCTCATTACGGATATCATAAACCTGGATAACCTGGTTGTTTAAAAAAGATATAAGTTGAGGATACCGGGAAAGCCGGATATTGGTATTTAAAGAATGGGAAAGCAGCTTTTTATCGGAGCCGGTTTTAGTATTAAACAGGTGAACGGAAAAATTCCCGGGATAGCCTTTTCTAAAGACAAACTCATTATTGTTGATCCAATCAACCTCTTCAACAGAAGTAATACCGGAAACGAGGCTGCCCGAGTCACCAACAATAACCTTGGCTCTATAGGAACCGCCGCTGCCGTGGACAATAAGCAATTTTGTTTTATTCGGGGAAAGCCAGGCAATAGCAGGGGAGCCGGAACCGTAAATGTCGGCATAAAATGACCGGTCTTTAACCAGGCGTTTTATTCCCGATTCAGGAAACAGCTCAACAATACCTTTTCCATTTTCAAAGAGAATAGAGTTCCCGCCGGGAGTAACGGAAAAATCGAGAAAGGGATAGGGGGTAGTGGAAAGCTTAAACGTACGGCTTCGGATATTTAACAGGATCGTTTCACCAACAGGATACCCGTCACTCTTTATAACCAACCGTTTGATAAAAACATATTTCCCATTAGGGCTAACCCGCACTGTGGTAATAGTACCACCCAGCCTGGTTACTTCCGACCGCCGTTTCCGGGACAGGTTGTAGGTATACACAACATTCGTGCCGGAGAATTCCTGAATATATACAACAGTATTTCTCTGAACCCACCCGGCAAAGATAACATTTTTGTCGATATACTGAGAATTAATAGCATAATAAAGCCCGGTTTTCTTCCGCAAAAGCTGCTTATATAAAGAAGAATCCGTTTTAATATACATTTTATCCAGATCAATATCCCGCGCGTTTGCGGCAGAAAGGCCGCAAAAAAGCACGGTCAAAAGAAAGCAGGAAAGCCGCAGCTTATACTTCTTCAAAAACAACCTCATAAAGAAGGCTATTCAGCTCCCGGAAAATTCAAGGCATCAACATCAACGGTGTCCTCTTCGATTATCTCTTCCGCATCAGGATCTTCCCCCGTATCTTTGTCACCGGAAGCATCCGAATCATCACCACTACTCTCTTCAGCTGTGGAATCCGAAGCATCGGAACTGCTTTCATCACGGGTCGCGTCGGATGTTTTATCACCGGCAGCCTCATCAGGGGAGCCGGTCTCGTCAGAAGTTTTATCAGCACTTTCATCTGTTGTTTTATCAGTAGCTTCGCCTATGGTATCGGCGGCCTTTTCCGGAGGAGGTTCTTCGGAAAGGGGTTTCCTCTTTGGAATAGGAGGAATAACAAATTTTTGTCCCGGTAAAATAAGATCGGGATCTTTAATCTGGTCTTTATTCGCTACATAAATAAGAGGCCACAACCTGGCATCTTTATATACTTTTTTAGCAATACGCCAGAGACAGTCGGTATTTTTCTTCCGGTATCGAACAACATAAATATTTCCGTCTTTACCGGAAAGGCTGGTTTTTCCCGGAACGATCCCTCTTTTGGCGTATTCTTTATCAATAGAAGCGCTTAAAGCAGCAAGAAACTTTTCCGTTTCTTCAGCTTTGGCAATGGAATCATCGTACGCGCCCGCGTCTATCATACTTTTTCCATCACTGATCATATCAGCGGCTTCTTCCCTGTCCTCAAAAAATTTATCTTTAGTATCCTTATCCCCTATAGCTTCATATTGTAATTCAACAGAAGCCATTATGTCCTCAGCAGCTTCTTTTTCAGCTGCTTTTTCAGCGCCTTTTTTGATCTTTTCACGGGCAGCGGCAATAGCAGCTTCGGCGTCGGCGATCTTTGTTACGCCTCCGGAATGATTATTCTCTTTTAATAAGGTTTCGGCCTCATTCAGGCTGGAGGCAGCCACTTCCAGGTCTTCACCGGCAAATTCAGCGCCCCGGTCATTTTTCAAGGCCTCAATATCATTCCTGAGTTCTTCAACTCTTTTTTGAGCGGAAGCAACATCAATTTTGGTTTTGGCCAGAGCCAGCTTAGCTGAAGCTTCATCGATATTATTAAAAACCGGCTCCAGTTTCTCATTTGCCAGCTCCTCTTTAGCTGTAACAAGATGTTCGCCCGCGAGATCGAGCTCTTCTTTCGCTGTATCGCTCGATTCAAGGGCTTCGAGTTCGGCCTTTTCACCTTCCAGCCGTTTAATGTCGGCAGCTAAACGGGGAATATTTTCTTTCGAAACCCGGACCGCTTCTTTTGCCAGGGGAATAGCTTCTCTTGATTTAAGGTATGAATCCCAGAATTTTGTTTCTTCGTTAAGACTTTCAGCTTCTTTTATGAGTGCTCCGGCTTTTGCAAAATCATCGGGAGCCAGTTTTTTCGCGTAAAGTTCATCCGCGTCATCATATATCTCTTTTGCTTCTTTCAGAGTATCCCGTGCCAGCAGCGGGAGTGATGTTGTAATAGCGGCATTGGCAGCATCAAGAGACTTTTGAGCTTCTTCAGCGGCTTTTTTCTCTTCTTCGGCCTTTAAAAAGTCATGAGTTTTATAGAGATGCTTGAGGGATTTATCAAGGTTTGCTTTGTCGTATTTATCGGCCTTAACCTGCTCAGCTCGTTCAATAGCGTATCGTGCTTTTACCATGACCCTTAAAGGAACATCCAGCTGGCATGAGACAAGGAGTGCCAGGGATACGGCAAAAAGAGTTATTATTGGAATCCTGGTTCTTTTCATTTTAGCGCCTCTAAATAATGTATGATATATATATATATATACCTATCGGGAATTATATAGTATTAGATACATACAGATTTGTAATGTCAATACAAAAAAAATGTTCTTAATACAATCTTCCCAGAATAGCGGGCAGCGCGGTTTCCACCCGCAATATTCTCTCTCCAACAGATACGGCTTCAAACCCCTGTTTTTCGAGCATTTCAATCTCATAGGGAATGAAACCGCCTTCCGGGCCCACAGCCAGGGTTACGGGTTCATTAATAAAACGAGGGCATTCCTTTTCAGATCCGGGATGGGCAACCAGGGCTCTGGTTCCATTAATTATTCCCGGCAATTCATCTTCGGCAAAGGGTTTAAACAATTTCCGGATCTCAATCAAGGGTAAAACCGTATCCCGGGCCTGTTCCAGACCAAGGACCATTTCATGAAACAGGTTTTCTTCCTTTAGAACGGGGCTTTCCCAGAAGCTCTTCTCTACACGCCAGGTCTTAATAATATAAATACGCTTAACTCCAAGGGTTGTGCAATGCTGTATGATCCTTTTCAGCGCTTTGGGCCTTGGCATGGCCAGTATGATAGTTGCAGGCAAGGGGTCCGGCGGATCTCCTGAGAAATCCACGTCCATTTCAATCGATTCCGCGCTTATGGACCGGATTAACCCATTGCCGGTTTTCCCATTCAAGAGCCCAACCCGCAAACTATCCCCTTCCACAGCCTTATGGACCGATAAAATATGCTCCAGCCGCCTCCCTTCCAAAACAACCCTTCTTTTACCGGGATCACCAACAAAATCTTCTTCAAACAACAAAACCAGGTTCATATAATCAACAACACACCACTTTTAAGTGTTTTCTTCCTTATAATAGATATTTTTTCATAACGAGGGGTAAACCCCCGGGCAGACGATTCCGCCCCGGCTAAAATTCCGATCACCGATCACTGATAACCGATCACCTCCCCTCCACCGCTTCCCTGTACGAATCCGTAGTATGCTTCCCTATGCGCCCAAAAATCTTCCACCACTGCTGTTTCACCCCAACATGAACCAGGCTATTAACATGCCGGTATCCCCAGGTTTCATAGGGAACTTTTGGGATAATATCATTACCATTAACTACCCGGATATTGTGCGGGACCCGTCTGTTAAAAGAGCTTACAAAGTGCTTGTTCCCAACCCGGGGAGAGGCAAAATTACAGCTTTCAAGGTCAATATCGGGAAAATTAAACTGGATATCAACAGCACAAAAGGTAGCCAGGGCAGCGCCGAAAGAATGTCCCGTAACAATACTCTTTTTTAAGCCGGATCTTTTTATTCTCTCGTGAATAAAATCCCGCACCCCTTCATAAGCGGTCATAAATCCAAAATGGACCCTGACTTTTGTGGCATTGTTATTATAGGGGATCTTTTTTCCGGCAAAGAGAATATCTCTCCCCCAATCCAGGGCCGAAGTTGAGCCCCGGAAAACAACCACCAGGGTATCGCCATTGTAGATACCGGTAAATCCCTGGGTATCGACTTTATTAAAGAATTCCACTCCGGATATCTTTTCATGACCGGGATTGTCACTTCCGGAAGCTTTGCATAACTCAAGGTAAAAAAGCGCTTTTTCTTTGTCAAACATAGTATAACTCCTTAATAAATTCCGGGATGAAAAGCTTATATTATACAGTAGTAATATTAGAGTCAAATATATTCTCTCAAAAAAAGTGACATAACACAATAATTCTCTTGATATTTTATCAGGGAATAATAACTCTGTATGTTAGCTTATTTTCGCAAAAAAAAACATAAATAAACAGGTGAGGCATTAAATGAGTAATCATAACCGGTACTCAAAACTGATAGTACGATCGGTAAACCACATCTTTTCCAAATTCCTTGATGATGATTCAATCGAAGAGATCTACGAGACCCAGGCCGGGCAGCACGACCCACAGGTCGCGGTAGAGATTAAAGGGACTATAAAAGGGGAGATTATTATCAACCTGCCTCATACCACTCTTGATCATATAACCAAAAAATTCATTGGCGTCAGCAGCAGTAAAAACACCATAAAAAACAGTCACGGTGATGTTGCCGGAGAACTTGCCAATCTCATAACCGGAACCTTTGCCAACCAGCTTCAGTATGTTAACCACGAACTGGTCCTTTCTCCGCCTGAATTTAACGACGACCCTATAGAGATGAAAGCCCTTTTCGACAATGTAAACCTTTCATTCTCATCCAGCTACGGCGGATTTGATATCGACCTTTATTTTAAAGACCTGGAAGAGTAAGGTAATCGGTGGCCCTGTGGGGTCGCACCCGGGTCTTCGGCTCCGCTCAGACACCGGATGGCCGGGAAAAAATAGGTCAGAAACTGTTTAAAAAAAATGGATCTGTATCTGTCCGGAGAATATTAACCGGAGCCTTTTCTGCTCCCGGGGTTAAAAACCCCGTGAGACAGAAAAGGCCCCGGATAATATCTTCGGAAACAGGCCTGTTTTAAATCAAGTCCCTTAAGAGGTTCCCATATGGCAACAATTGACATTATCATAATCATAACCTACTTTGTAATAAGTCTGGGAATAGCCCTGCTGCTGACCAAAAAAGCAGGCAGAAGCGCCGAGGATTTTTTCCTTTCGGGCCGGAAGCTGCCCTGGTGGATAGCGGGAACAACCATGGTGGCAACAACCTTTGCCGCAGACACGCCCCTGGCAATAACAGAGATGGTCGCCAAAAACGGTATTGCCGGGAACTGGCTCTGGTGGAATATGGTAGCGGGAAATATCCTCACGGTCTTCTTTTTCGCGAAACTCTGGCGAAGAGCCAATATTCTAACGGACGTAGAATTTATTGAACTGAGATACTCAGGCAAGCCAGCCGCTTTCTTACGCGGATTCAAGGCCATATACCTGGGCATCTTTATGAACGTGATAATAATGGGGTGGGTAAACGTAGCCCTGGCAACGATCTTTGTTAGATTATTTGGCATCCCCGAAAATATGATTCTGTACTACATTTTTGGAGCAATGCTCCTGGTAGGATTATACTCAGCCCTTTCCGGACTCTGGGGAATTGCCATAACCGACATGTTCCAGTTTTTCATTGCCATGGGCGGGTGCATAGTACTGGCCTATGTAGTTCTTGATCTTCCACAGGTGGGAGGCATTGACGGTCTCAAAGCAGCACTGCCAAAACACGTGTTCAACTTTTTTCCCGATATATCAACAGGCGGTAAAACTGCAGCAGTTGGGGCAATAGCGCTTTCCTTTTCCGCTTTTATCGCGCATATATTCGTTCAATGGTGGGCATCCTGGTATCCCGGTTCCGAACCGGGCGGCGGCGGGTATGTAGCCCAGCGCATGATGTCCGCAAAAGACGAGCGCCATTCAATGCTGGCAACACTCTGGTTTACCATCGCGCACTATGCTTTACGGCCCTGGCCCTGGATATTGGTAGCGCTGGCCTCTCTTGTTCTCTACCCGGAGCTGGCAGCAGATCCCAAAACAGCCAGGTTCGGCTATATTGAAGCAATGAAACATCTCCCTCCCGGACTCCTGGGATTACTGGTGGCAGCATTCCTGGCTGCTTATATGTCCACTATATCAACCCACCTGAACTGGGGGAGTTCGTATATCATTAATGACCTGTATAAAAGGTTTATTAAAACAGGTGGAGACGAAAAACACTATGTCCTTGCTTCAAGGATAGTCACGATCATCCTGGTAATCCTTTCAAGTTTCCTTATGCTCTACATCTCATCCATAAAACACGCCTGGGAATTCATTATAGAATGCGGTGCCGGACTGGGTCTCGTTCTCATACTCAGGTGGTTCTGGCGAAGGATCAATGCCTGGTCGGAGATAGCGGCCATGATAGCCCCGTTCATTGCCTTTACCACAATCCAGCTGGCAAACAAGTTCTGGTTAATCGAGTTAGATTTGAAAATAGAGTTCCCAATAAGCCTCTTTTTCATCGTAGGAGCTACAACAATCACCTGGATTGTTGTAACCTTTCTTACCAAACCAACAGAAGAAACAAAACTGCAAGAATTCTACGCCAGGGTCCAGCCCAACGGCCCGGGCTGGAAAAAAGAAGCAGCCAAACACAAAGAAAATAATGCCGATATCATTAAACAGGAGCCTCTTTACAAACTCTTTCTCAACTGGTTCTTAGGGATAGCCATGGTCTACACCTCGCTCTTTTCCATAGGAAAGATAATATTCAAAGAATATCAAACCGGCTTTATTCTTCTGGCAGTAACAATTCTCCTTTTTGTAATAATAAGTTTCAGCTTAAAAAAAGAGTAGCGGTTCTGAAAGCGCGGTTACGAACCGCGCCTCCCCTCTATCAAACAGGCCCGCCCTCTTCACCATCAGGATAATTCATCAGCACAACAATCTCCGAAGGGCCAACATCCCAGGCTTCAACAAAGGCCACGCCCAGCTCATCCCTGAGAACTTCCAGCTTTGAACCAACAGCCAATGAGCCTTCATACTTATCCGGGGCAACAGCTTCCTCAGTATTAAGAACCACAGTCATAGAACATCCCGGCCCGTTCAAACCGGAATCAACAACAACACGGGCACCGCGCTTTTCAGCGCCATGAGAATTCAATATACAAAGAGCTTCTTCATCATCCAGAATACGGGACCAGGCAGCAATCTCACCGGGACCGTAAAAACCAAAAGGAAGAGTAAAGAACGAAGTCTGGCGCAGGTATTGACGCCCATACCTGAGAGCAGGCACCTCTTTTCGAAGCTGAGCCATTTCGCTAATACGGCGGTACAGATCATTCCCGGGATCAAAACAATGATACCCCGCAGTACCAAAGGGACCAAAACCGGGAAGGTTTTCATCCAGTCCCTGCGGAGTTCCGCTTAAACCGTCAAGCCCCTGTTTCCGGGGAAAACGGGGCCCAAACATAGCCTCCCGGAGGTAGCGGTCTTCGGAGCCCTTCCATCCGGGCAGCCATTTCCGCTCCGATTCTTCAGGCCCGGAAAAACCCTGCTCAGTGCCGTAATAGACACAGGGAATACCCAGAGAAAAAAACTGCAGCGCAACACCGGCAGCAGCCTGGCAGGGAGACGCGGCTTCACTGGCAAAACGGATCTTCGCGCCAAAAACATGATCGTGATCATCAAGAATGGAAACATGCCGCTTCCCCAGGCTTCGATGAGAGCCCATAGATTTATCATCATTCAAGTGAAACCCGTTAAAATAAGAATCAGGAGCGGCCAGCCCTTTGGCAACCTGGTTCAGGTTCACCCGCATATTGCCAATATCCAGGGCGGCGTTCATATTCCGGGAAATAGTATTCAGGTATTGAGCCTGAACATCATCACCGCCGGCCATCTCACCAACAAGAAAGAAATCCTTTTTGCCAAGATTAGCGGCAAATTCCTTAATGGTGCCGCAAAAATTCCGCCCATGTTCGTGCGCCACGTGTTTCATTGTATCCATACGAAAACCGTCACAATCGGTTAAGGCAATCCAATATTTGTAGCAGCGTGCCAGGTAGTTAAGCACACCCGGTTTATCGAGATTAAAATCCCGTAAATTGCAAAAATCGGTCCTTTTGTGTTCGGCGCAGGGGTCATGGGAAAACCCGGCACCCAGGTTGCCGCTTCCGGCCCGGGTATAGTTCCCGGTATCCTGCAGCTCCAGGGGATAGACGCCATCACCCTTTTGTACAATGCTATCGACAAAACGTCCATCCTCACCAAGCCAGGAACCAAATGGATGATTCCCCGTAGTATATCCGGCCTGTTCCTGGCCTCCGGGAGTTCCCGGAGGATAAACCCAGTTATACCCGGAATGATTAAAAATAATATCAAGAATAATTCTAAGCCCCTTATCGTGAACCGCCTGCACCAGGTCAACCAGGTCCTGGCGGGTACCAAAACGGGGATCAACATCGAGAAAATCCTGAATCCCATACCCATGATAGGTATCCAGGTGGCCCCGCTGCTTAAAAACCGGGCTCAGCCAGATAGTGGAAACTCCCAGATCTTTGAGATAATCCAGTTTTGAAATAACGCCCTGAATAGTGCCGCCCTGCCAGCGGTCACCGCCCGATTTAACCCAGAGATCCCAGCTCCAGGGCTCGCCGTTTCCGGAAGGGGGACGGGCATTAGCAAGATTATCTCTATCGAGAAGATCTCTGCCGTTCTCACCTCCGTCACTAAAACGGTCTACCAATAAAAAATAGAGAACCTCATCTCTCCAGTCAATAGGAGAGGGAAAATACTCCTGCCGCCTGGGCAGGGTAAAGCCATTCCGCACACTTTCGGGACGATCCCGGTCATTTTTGAGCATACTTTCGGAGAAGGTCATAATCAAGCCTCCATAATGAGTTTTTTGTTTATTTTTAAATCACGGGGAATAAAATATCAAAAAATAATACACTGTTCCGAACCGGTTGTCAAGGACAAATAAACACTTTTTAAGAGCTCCCTTTTATCATTTTGTTATTGATTTTTTTACCCCATTATAATTGAATTAAATTAATTTAATTCAACCGGGAGATATTACTATGTTAAGCAAATACGCGGACCAGGCCCAGGAAGTAAATTTTCTCAATATTTATAAAGCACGAACAACTGTTTACCAGAGTTTAAAAAAGACCCATCTCATTCATTATTCAAGCCTTTCAGAGTTAACGGGCGCGGAATTATACGTAAAACACGAGAATCATAACCCAACAGGATCATTTAAAATCCGCGGAACTGTCAATTTTATGTCAAACATTTCAGAAGAGATCCGGGAAAAAGGTATCATTGTCGCCACCAGGGGCAACCACGGACTTGCCACAGCCTGGGCCGCGAAGCAGGAAGGAGTTTTTTGTAATGTAGTGGTTCCTGAGAATAATAATCCTGAAATAAATAATGCCATACGGGGCCTTGGCGCCCAGCTTATGGAGCAGGGAAAAGATTTTTATGAAACCCAGCAGTATTGCGAAGACATTGCCGAGCAGCTTGGTTATTATTATGTTCAGCAGGAAAACGAGCCGCATATTCTTAATGGCCTGGGAACTATGGGGCTTGAAATATTCGAAGACCTCCCGGAAGTTGATGTTATTATTATTCCCATTGGCGGCGGCGGGGGATGTGCTTCCCTGCTCCGTGTGGCAAAGGCAATCAATCCTAATGTTGAAATAATCGGCGTTGTTGCGGAAAAGGCGGCTGCCCTGCCTCTTTCCCTTGAAAAAGGCGAGCGGGTTATTACCGACAGCGCGGACACCTTCGCGGACGGCTTAGCTGCCCGCGCGATCTTCGAAGTGCCATACCTTATTATAAAAGAATCCATTTCCGAAGTGGTCCGGGTTAGTGAGGAAGAAATAATCGAAGGAGTAAGATTGTCCCTGCGCCATACCCACAATCTTGCCGAAGGAGCCGGCGCTGCCGGGCTTGCCTGCGCGGTAAAGGTCAAAGAGAAGCTTGCCGGGAAAAAAGTTGTTGCGGTAATGACAGGAGCAAACCTGGACCGGGAGCATCTTGAGTGGGCCTTAAATAAATAAGCAAAGGCAGGATATTTATGGGAATTAAATCATTTTTCCGGAAAAAAAAGGGCACAGACACTGACCTTAAAGACGTTTTCGATCTTGACGATAAATTTATGCTCTTCCTTAAAGACAGGATTGGAAAATTTACCAAAGATGATTTAAAAGATCCGTACTGGTTCCGTAACATTAAAGAGCTAAAAACACTGGACGGATACAAAACAAAGACGAAAGAAGAAAAAGTCGATAAGCATATAAAAAAGCATGCCATTGAGCAGCGTGGAGAACTATATCCTGCCGCTTTTGACTGGCGTTCAGCCGGGGAATCGGGCAAAAATTATATCAACAAAAAAGTAAAATGGCAGGGCTTATGTTCTTCCTGTGTTGCCTTTGCTGCGGCAGGAGCACTGGAAGCCGGTGCCCGGATAAAAAAAGACATTCCTGTTGATAGCCCTTCAGCCGGAACCCTCCCCTCCCTGTCGGAGGCGCAGCTTTTCTTTTGCAGTCCCGGGGAAAAAGCTTCAACAGGGTGGTATCCTTCTGAGGCATTACAATTTTGTAAAGGAACAGGAGTGGCCCCGGAGAGTTATTTTCCCTGGAAATACCAGCCGCCCTGGGATTACGAAAAACAAAAGTGTGATATCACTCAGGGATGGCAGGACAAAGTAACAAAGATCTCAGCCTTCCATGAAATATCAAACCCTGTAGAAATGAAGAAATGGCTCTCTACCCGGGGACCGCTCATTACGGGAATGAGCCTTTACCTGGACCTGCTTTTTTACAAAGACGGGGTATATAAAAAATCTACCGACTTCCGGAATACTAAAATTGGCGGCCATTGTATTCTCTGCATTGGGTATAATGATGAAAAACAGGCATGGTTATGCAAAAACAGCTGGACCGAAGACTGGGGAATGGACGGATATTTCTGGGCCGGGTATGGTCAATGCGGCATAGGGCAAACCATGATGGCAATTGACGATTTTTCGGAAATTTACCAGGAGACCTTATAAAAAAATACTACTAAATTGATCTTTGATAAATTTAGCTTGATATTCAGTAAGAAACAAACCATAGGAAGCCAATAAATTCACCGTATCCCGTTTTAAGTCACTAAACAGGCCGGGATTACTATTTAGATCTTCCATAAATTGTTCAACCTGGAATGCTGTTTTACTATTTGTTTTTTCCGGTTCCGGGCCATTTTCGTTTGCGAGCTTTGTTTCTCTAATGGATTCAACCAACAGGTTTACAAAGCTATCTTCAATTTCAAGAATAAATCCCGAATTCAGTAACATATCGAATTTCTTTTGCAAATCGTTTGAGGAAAGAAATGAACGAACTTTTATTTTTGATGCCGGGACAAACAAAAAATCCAGTACGGCAAAGTCCTGTTCATCCAATACCGAAAATGTTTTCTTACCAACATCACGAGTATCAATTACCAGGTAATATTCACTGGTTAACCTTGCAAGCTGTAAAATTGATTTAATTTTTGCGGATGCCCCACTCCAGTCACCTAATAAAGAGAAAAATTTTTCTTTAAGATCTTCGTTACAAAAAGCGGTAGAATAAGTCCCTTCAAAATATATTGATATCTTATCAAAGTTGGTAATAGCGGGAAACATATGATAATAGAACTCCAGGGGCTGCAATTTTTCTATATTAAAATCTTTATACGAATCAAAAAGAGGGCTGTACCGTTGAATAACGACAGGATTGATCTTAGATGGAGGTGTTAGATGAGTAATATACGGCAGAAAGGACAGGATTTCCAAATAGTCCTCTTCTTTTTCACCGGGAATATCATACAAAAAACTCCAGGCCGGAAAAATTTTTAATGATTTGCAGTCCCTGAGAAAGCGAACATTACCGGCAGCAGTTGTTCCTTTCCGGAGAATGCCAAGTAGACGGTTGTTAAATGTTTCAATACCGGGCTGGCATAATGTTAAACGATTGCGTTTTAGATCATACAACTCTTCAAAGGGTATTGTTGGCCGCAATTCATAATACATTTCTTTAATGGAATCACTACCCGGATCTATCAATTGCCGGGGTCTGTTTTTAGGGATAATATTATCGGTAGGATAAAATGTACTTACTGAATATTTTTCAACAAGCTCATTAATTTCTTTAGCAATTCTTTCCGGAGATTTTTGCCGGTGGCAAATAGAAAGTCCATTGCCGCCACAAAATACACAATGCGTCTTTTCTCCCCACCAGCAGCCTCTTCCGCTTTCAAAGGGCATACGGACTTTTTTCCTGAAATGAGCAAATTGCATTTCTTTAAAATAATCGGTGTAATCCGGGTACGGTAAAGAGTCAAGATCCAGTACCGGCTCGCAATTTATTATTCTATTCTGAGGGAACACATTGTGTAAGGCATTCTCGCAAAAGGCCGTAAATTTAAATTCGGCATCCCCGGAAAAAATATAATCTATAGAATTCGTTATTTCCAGAATCGCGCTACCCATTGGTTCCTGGCAGTTATATCCCCCCATAACAGTAATAATCCGGGGATTATTATTTTTCAGCACCCGCGCGGCAGCGATGGATGCCATTACCTGGTTATTGCTCGATTGAAAACCTACTATTTTTGGATCTTTTTTAAGGATAGATTCCACGATCTGCTCTATGGAATTTCCGGCTTCCTTGCGCAAGCCTGTCAGCTCTTCCATTACAACATAATCTCCCGGGTACGATGTTTTGAATTTATAATCCCGGTATTTTTTTTCGAACAGTTCCAGTGTTTTTCTTCCGGCGGGGAAAGCTTCCGAGGAAAAAACATATTCGCTCAACAAATAACTACTATATGCCACAGCAATTTTATCATATAAAAAATGAGATATATCATTCTTATATAACAGGTTCGCGTAAAAAACCTCTGAATCAATATCCCGATCACGTAAAACCGATTTTAGCAGGCTTGGACCAATGGATGGAGACACGTCCGAAGTAAAAGGAAGCACAACCAGAACAACATCACTCATGTGGAATATCCCGCGACGGGCATATTAAAAAAACCAAAATAGGCTTTCACTTCAAGCGGCTCTTCCGGACGGTAAACAGCTTTTAAATAATACAAATACCGATAGGTATAATAATTATCAAACTCAGGAATATGCTTTTCTCTTGAAACTCTTTTCCAATTAATAAAAGAATCACATTTATCTTTCAGCGCCAGATTATTCTCAACAAGATATTCAAAAATAGGGGTCCATTTATCCTGATTTGTAAAGGGTTTATCGAAATGCAATTCAATTCCTATTTTGGGCTCAATCCCCTCGCCAATATCCAGGTGAAGCCTGACTGAATCAAATTTACCGGTTAATTCTTCTACGGTCTCTTTCAGAACTTCAGCAGCCTGTCCAAGTCCAATGGCCCCCAGGTATTCATACATCTCCTGTTCAGAGAGATCAATTAAACATAACCGCACCAGGTTTTTGTTCCGCGTTGGCATATATCCGAAATAATTAATTTTTACCGTATTGAACAATTTGGCAAAACAGAATTCAATAGTATCGAATATTTCTTGTTTCATGGTATTGCCGCTTAATATCGACAATAATTTGAAGATCCGGTTATAATTGGGCTTTTTTTCCAGGTACATTTCATCAGTAAAATGAACAAAAAACAGCGGTTCCGGTATGGAAGGCATATTTTTTGTTATATCAAATTCAAACCAGGTATAATCAACATACCTGTCGGCTTCCGAATTTTTTATGGCCCATTCCGTAAAAAATTGCCGTATCGCGTTCCAAACCGGAATTTCAAACAGCTGTCTAAAACCTTCAGGGGGATTTCCGGAACCATGAAGAATTCTATCCCTCATGTTCCGTTCCACTGTAAAGGCAAAATCGGTCACCGGTTCGGGTACATTTAATTTTGATTCAAAAATATACCGTGGACCTATATCCGGGACAAAATTCTTTGAAATATCATAAATAGATTCCAGCCATGCTTTTGAAAGAACCTGTTCCGGAACATAACCGGATAAATCTCTTATAACATTTTCTAAAGTACGATGCAATTGGAACTCCTTATAACAGCTCTGTTGTTTTGTCAACAACCAGTGAAAGATAACAATAATCAATTTTGATAATGAAATTATTAGTTAACAATTCCGTGAATACTTGTTCACATAACAGCTCCCCGACGAATTTCTGTACATCGGCTTCCGGTACGGGAAGCCGAAGAAAATTCAAAATTTCATATTGATCCTTGCTCACCGGTACCTGCTTAACAACAGAGCTCTCCCTGCTGTCAATAATCAAGTACTGCCGGTCATCTTCTTTACCGGGAATAATTTTTAATTCAGGTATCGCATTTCGATCTTTCCATAAATTCTGCCATTTCTCTATTGCTTCAAAAAAATCTTTTTCCAGCTCTCTGTTTTCAAATGCTTTTTTGTACTCTCCTATAAAAAAGAGGGCTAATTTACCTATATCCGCCTCATCGGGGAATATATAGTAATACGCCTCCGGAGGCCGAAGATTTTTTATATTATACTTTTGATACTGTTCATACAATGGACTGAATCTCTGTATAATAAGAGCTCTTATTTTCGCGGGAGGTTTAAAGTGATGCAAAAAAGGAATAAAATTAATCATATCAACATATTCATTTTCTTTTTCTCCGGGGATACCAAATAAAAAATTCCAATATGGTTCAATTCCTATTGTTCTACAATCCCGTAAAAACCTGATATTATTGGGAGCACTTGTTAATTTTCCTAATATTTTCAAATGAGCGGTACTAAAAGACTCAATCCCCGGCTGACAGGAATTAACCCCTTTATCCTTTAATATCGACAATTGGCTTAAATTTAATTGAGGACTTATTTCATAAAAAAAATTTTTTAGCTTTTTTGTCTTTTCTAAATGCTGAAAAACAGTTCCGGGGAATTCCATAGGCATAATCGGATCAACGGCAAAAATGTATTCCGGATTATATTTTTTTATCAAATAATTAATTTCAGACAACGCTTTTTCCGGACTCTTCCTGCGGTAGTGGATATATTCTTCTTTGTGACCACAGAATAGACAGTGAGATTTATATCCCTGCCAGCAGCCGCGGCTTCCTTCAAAGCAAATGCTTTTATTAAAAAACCATAATTTGTCCGATTGATCCAGGTAATCGGAAAAATCAGGAGCGGGAAACTGATTTATATCGCTAACCGGGGGGCACTGGATAATTTCATGAGGATACCGTGCCTTCAATTCACCGGCACCTTCCAGCCGGGTTTTACAAAAGCTGACAATTTTTTCTTCCGGTTCCCCGGAAAATATATAATCAATCGCGGGGGCAATCCTCAGCAATTCATCCCCCATGGGAAATAAACAGCTATGCCCGCTAACAACAACAGTACTTTCGGGAGAAGACTCTTTAACCGCATTAGAAATACAAATAGATGCTGTCACCTGTTTCACAAAGGAATTAATCCAAATAATTTTGGGAGACTTCTTTACGATAATGTCCTTTAGTGTTTCAAGGTAATTCCCTAACTGGTCTCTTGTTTCATTAATTTTTTCATACAACGCTTTATTGTTCCTTTTTAAAATGGAATCATATTCAGCATGTTTGTCGTATAAAACAGGAAAAGCATGAGAAGCAAAAATGTACTCTACTAATTCATAATGGTTATATAAAAATGACAATTCTTCATAAAAACGGATGTCGATTTTCTTTTTTAAGAGTAAATTGGCGTATAATATCTCCGAATTAATATTTTCATTTTTAAGAATGGATTTCAGAGTACTTAATACAATAGAAGGCATACCTCCCGTGAAAAAGGGAGGTAAAATAAATAATATTTCCGGCATATTTTACTGTAAACAATACTACCAGCAGCCATACGGCTCTTTGTCCGGTCCCGGAGGCAATACAACATTTATAGTGTTAGCATTATCTTCATGTACATTAACACTCATATCCCCCGGAATAGATAAATTGTATTTATCTTGAAGAACCGCTTTAGGATTTGCCATAAAACTTGATCTTAAATCCTGATCATTTGCCAGATCATCAATAATTTTTTTTTCTAAATGGCGAAGAAACGTAATACTCATAATTAGACCTCTCAATTTATTAAATTTCCAGGAGGAATTCTCCCATAAAAGTGCACTTTTATTTAATAGCACAAAAGAAATATTTAAATATTATAGCCTAAATATATTCAAAGTCAAATAAAAAAAATCGAATAAAAAAAATAGTTTCCCCTAAATGTATAACTATATAAATTTAACTCTTGACGAAGAGCCCATATTAATGATAAAATTCATTTGAATTAACCCTTTTATACTATTAAGGAAAACATATGTATATCGTAAAAAGAATTATCTTGAGTATATCGATACTGTCCTGTTGTATTGCAGCAACGACCATAGATGCTAAAACAATTATCGATACACCAGCGTCAAACACAGATACCAATTTACTACCAACAATAGAAAACATTAAAATATTTCATGACAGAGACAACACAATAACGATTAATGACATTACTCACGAACGCTATGCGGAAAAATTTATTGACCTTAAAAAAGCGAAAAAAGCATTGCCGGAAAACAAGTTCATCTACTTCTGGGGAAAACTAACGATACGAAATAACTCAAAAAAAAACTCTAAATTTGTTTTGCTCAGTACTATCGTCCAAATAGCCCAGTCAACCGATTTATATAAAAAAGACACGGATACATATAAACCTGTTCCATCAATAAACAAACATCACAAATCATTTAATATTTCAATAAATCCCGGCACTACCGCCACATATTATTTTAGATGTTATTCCTTCGGATATGCGCTAAATTTTGATATAAAAACACCCAAGTCATTTTTTGATGAGAACAAAAAGGAGTATGCTTTTTACGGACTATTTATAGGAATAGTTTTAATAATGGCCTTTTACAATCTATTTCTTTTCTTTTCATTTAGAGATTTGAGTTATATATACTATGTCTCCTGGATAATCACTTTTGGTCTCCTCCAGCTTATACTAAACGGTTATTTTTTCCTTGAAATCCGTTTTTATTCACGATTTATCCTTTTTTCAACATTCAGATCACTCTCTGTTATAAGTTTCGGGTTATTTTCCTGCAGCCTGTTAAACTCAAAAAAATATACGCCACGATTTAAGAAAGCAATCAACATTTTCATTATAATTATAGCAATCCTCACGATTATTTTCAATATAAAAGCAATTAATTTCGGGGAAAATATTCTCAACCTGTCATTCTTAGTTCTTTTTATATCACTTTTTATTTTAGGGATCATTACCTGGCGGAAAGGCTATCCACCGGCTAAATATTTCATAATAGCAACCTCCTCTCTAGTCATTACCGGGTTCTTGTACCCTCTAAGCTATTATGACTGGACACCATATACTCTTGATGACCTCACAAACTATAAAGTGATGGATTCGGGCGGCTTATTTATGATATTCATGTTCTCTCTGGCCCTTGCTGACCGTATTAATATCATGAAAAAAGAAAAAGAAAACGCCCAGACCGATGCGTTGAATAACCTGAAACAGGCCGACAAGTTAAAAGACGAATTCTTATCAAATACATCTCATGAACTGCGAACCCCGTTAAACGGGATAATCGGCATCACCGAATCTCTTGTTGACGGAGCCCGGGGCCCCCTGCCCGACTCTGCCAAACGGGATCTTGAAATGGTTACGGCAAGCGGCAAACGGCTTTCAAACCTGGTTAACGATATTCTTGATTTTTCCCAGTTAAAGAATAAGGACATCAAACTGCAGCTAAGACCTGTTGATTTAAGATCAGTAATAGAACTTGTTCTCAGGATATCCGAACCATTACTGGGCGGCAAACAGGTAGTCCTTGTGGATTCAACACCCAAAGATTTGCCGCCGCTTCTGGCAGACGAAAACAGGCTGCAGCAAATATTATATAATCTTGTAGGAAATGCCATTAAGTTTACCACTGAAGGAAAAATCGAAGTATCGGGAACCGTTCAAGATGGCCGGATAGCGATCACTGTTTCCGACACCGGTATTGGAATTTGGGAAGATAAACTATCGGCAATATTCAATCCATTTGAACAGGCCGACGGAACCATATCGCGATTGTACGGAGGGACAGGAATTGGGCTTACTATAACAAAATACCTGGTCAATCTTCATGGAGGAGATATCATTGTTGATTCAGAGGTAAACAAGGGCTCGACCTTTACTTTCTCTATTCCCCTGCACATTAATGACTCTGTACTGGAAACCCCTGCGAAAACCGGCACCTCGTACACGGCTCCTTATCATCAGGAACCGGCAACTGAAGAAATACAAGATCTTCAACCGGCTGGAAAGGAATCTACCGATTCGAATAATCCAATAGTACTTATTGTTGATGACGATATTGTAAATCTCCAGGTTGTTGAAAATATGCTTTCGCTGCAAAACTATACCATACGAAAAGCAAGCAGCGGACCTGAGGCTCTGGAACAAATCAAAAAAGAGGCGCCGGACATTGTTTTACTCGATATCATGATGCCCGGGATGTCCGGCTATGACGTATCCGGCATTTTACGGGAAAAATATTCATTATTCGATATGCCCATAGTTATGCTTACGGCCAAAAGCAGGATTTCCGATATTGTTGCCGGTTTTGAAGCCGGGGCCAATGATTACCTGCCCAAACCTTTTGACAGGACAGAACTTCTCGCAAGGGTACAAACCCTGGTTGAATTAAAAAGAGCGGTAAAAGAAAGCCAGAAACTCATTGTTATTGAACAGCAGCTCAATTTCGCTCGAAATATCCAGATGTCCACAATACCGAAAGACCTGCCGCAATCACCTTATTTTAATATATCAGCTTGTTATGTTCCTGCTGAAACGGTTGGAGGAGATTTTTTCAATTTCCATCCTGTTGATGAAAAAAAAATAGGCATTCTAATATCGGATGTTTCAGGACATGGGGTTCCCGCAGCTTTAATTACCTCAATGGTAAAAATCGTTTTCAATACGCTTAAAAGCCTTCGGGAGAAACCGGTAGAGCTACTGCAAGAGATGAAACATATGCTTTCCGGAAATATCGAAAGCCAGTTTATTACGGCTTCTTATATTTTTCTGGATCTTGAAGTTCATAAATTGTATTATGCCAGAGCCGGACACGAGCCGCTTCTTATACTAAAAAAAGACAGTCTGGAACTTCAAAAATATATGCCTCATGGCAGTATTATCGGTTATTTCAAAGACAAGGTATGCGAGCCCGTAGATATTGACCTGGAAACCCAGGACAGAATAATACTGTATACCGACTGTGTCACAGAAGCCATTAATGAAGATAGTGAGATGTACGGTATGGCCCGGTTTAATGAGTTAATCAAAGAAACCAGCCAGAACAGTCCTGAAGAATTTATTAACCGCGTTCGGGAAGAATTATCGACATGGACAGGAAGAGAAGAGAACTTCGAAGATGACCTGACCATGGTTGTTATAGATATCACCACATAGGGAACTGCTCATAGATTTCAGCCCCCCAGAATATGCTTCCGGTACTGACTTGGGGTTTTTCCGGTAAACCGGGAAAAGGCATCGTAAAAAGAGGACTTGGAATTAAACCCTACGGCGTGAGCCACAGAAAGGATTGTTCTGTCAGGTTCTTCTATCAGCATTATCATTGCTTCTTTTACCCGGTACTGGTTTATGAATGAATAAAAATTTAAACTGAGCCGTTCATTCAAAAACTGGGACAACTGGTGGGGAGTAATAGTGAGTTCATCTGCCAGGTCCGAAAGTGATATCTCTTCATCGGCAAAGACTTTTTCTTTTTCCATCAGTTCAACAAGCCTGTCATGCAGTTCGTTGGTTTCGACCCCTTCAAGACGCGAACGTTTGTACCGGTCACTCACTGCCCTGATAATTATCAGCTGGAGAAACTCAGGGTACCGCTGTCCCAGCAAAAAAGCTCCCACTATCATCAGTCCAATACTGATACAGACAATATAATACAGGATCATAATGTTTAACAAATAGCCGGTAACAAGAAAATTTAAAATAAGCATTGAAAACGAAGTATAGGCCGCTGTAGTTCTTATCATAAATACTTCTTCGCCCATTTGCCATTTTTTCCCGATCTTTATAAGAAGAGATCCAAGATAAATTGTAGACTGGATCGCGACTCCGAGAAAAAGCGATTTTACAAAATACTCATATTGATAATACGTTCCCAGGTGGATACTTTTTATTATGGCCAGTTGTTCGCTTCGCGGTAACGTCAGGTAGATAATATCAAAGATTACTGCTATAATCGAAGGAATAAAAAAGAGGAACTTCCTATCGGGAAATGGCTCTTGCCGGATGCTTACAAGAAAAAAGGCGCAATACAACATTATTCCCAGAAGATATAAGGCTGTAAGATGAAAAGCAAATAGTTGCGGATATTGAAAGAGTATACCGGCAAAGAATAACCCTGCCTGGCAAAGCATAAGCGCGCAGAAGAAGAAAAGAGCCCATAAATTATAATTAGCCGGTCTTTTGTTCTTTATGGTAAGCTGTCCCAGGGAAGCCAGCAGCGAAAGACTGGCTGCAAAGAAAACAAATACTATTAATAAAATCATTATATATAATTTAGCACTATTCCAAAATAAATTTTAACCAATTCAAAACTCTCAAGAAACTCTTTTTAAACCGGGCTGGTTTCCGGGGATTTTATCCCGGGGCCATGCTCTGTTTCACGGGGTTGAAACCCCGAGCTACAACACGTCGCCCCGCTGGGGCTATTCTGTCTTGGGTCAGCATTGAACCA
>JAAENB010001195.1 GCA_024224995.1 bacterium
CCCTACACAAAAACGTCTCGGAAACCGGCCCTATTTAAAAAGAGTTTCTTGCGCGAGGGATACGCAGGGTTTAGTCCGGAGGTCTTCCGCAGGACCGGAGCGGAGCGGAGCCCGGAGCAGCCCGGCCCGAAGGGCGCGCCCTGATTTAATCGTCCCCTTCAACTCCCTTACCTTTCATTATTTCTTTCAAAGAGGAATCCAGCAATTTTTCCGCGTAAGAATCACGCAGTTGCTGAAGTTGTTTTATGGGGTCTTCTCCCAGGATATCTTTACCGTATTTAGCGGTATATTTTTCAAAAAGGTTTTTAATCTTTTCTCTGGCCTCAGGGAATCTCCGCTTATACTGATTTTCATATCCTGAAAGATAATCCTTCATTTTAATCTGCAGATATTCCTCCAGGGTCTCGCACTTGAATTGCAAAATTCTTCCCAGGAATTGATCCAGGATGAAGGATTCGCCTTTTTCAAAATCATTGGTAAGCGCGGGGGGTTCAACAATGAAAAGTTTTTCCAGAACCAGGGAAATACTTTTTTCCAGATCCTCCTCGGGAAAATTCGAATTCATGCCATATTTAAATGTAAGTTCGGGATACGCGGGATCATCCTGAATGATCTTAAGAAAACTCCGAACGTGGAGGAGTTCATGTTCAATGGTGTTATCGATATTCACAAAATCCTTAATGGTGTTGGGCAGGTTTTCCCAGAGGCAGATAACAGGCAGGTAAAACCATTCTTTATTATATTCAGGTAAAATCGGTTTTATATCCACAAACAGGCCCAGGTACTGGGCGGCGTGTCCGGAAGCGGTATCCAGAACGAAGAGAATATACGGGAAATCATTCCGGGAATGGATCTCAACTCTTTGAACTTCGAATTGTTCTATAATACGCTGCTCTTCTAATATTTTAATTATAGTTTCTTTATTTTCTTCTTTTACAATACTATAGTATAACTGCTCATAATTCATAATTTCTTCCCCGGTTTAATCGTCCCCTTCAGCAGCCTCGCGTTTATCTATTCCTTTCAAAGAGTAATCCAGCAATTTATCCGCGTATGAACCATGGAGCTCCTTGAGTTGTTCAACAGGATCTTCACCCAGAATATCTTTACCATATTTCGCGGCATATGTATCAAAAAGGTTTTTAATTTTTTCTATAGCCTCAGGGAATTTCTGCTTATATATTTCTTCATATTCCGAAAGATAATCCATCATTTTCATCTGAAGATATTCCTCAAGAGTCTCACACTTGTATTGCATGAGTCTGCCCATAAATTGAGCCAGAATGAAGGATTCGCCTTTTTCAAAATCACTGGTAAGCGCCGGGGGTTCAACAAGGAAAAGTTTTTCCAGAACCAGGGAAATACTATTTTCCAGATCCTCCACGGGAAAACGCGTATGTATTCCATAGTTATATACCTGTTCGGGATAGGCGGGATCATCTTTAACAATTTTCAGAAAACTCTGTAAGTGGATTAATTCATGTTCAATGCAGTTATCAATATCCGTAAAATCCTTAATGCTTTTGGGCAGATCTTCCCAGATACAGATAACGGGCAAATAAAACCATTCATTTTCATATTCGGGAATAATCGATCTTATATCCAGGAACAGGCCAAGATACTGCGCGGCGTGTCCATAAAAGTTATCCAGGATGAAGAGAACATAGGGCAAATCATTCCGGGAATGGATTTCAACTTTTTTAACTTCCAGTTGTTCAATAATAGTCTCATCTTCTAAAATTTTAATTAACGTTTCTTTATTTTCTTCTTTTACAATACGATTGTATAATTCCTGATGATCCATAATTTCTCCTTATTTGGTTTTCACCAATGTTGAAAAGGCCACCAGCCTGTTTTCATCAACAAAATGGCTAAAACTGATATGCTTATTATTCACTTTTGTAATGATTATTACACCGTTGTCCAGGCACCTGTTTTTTCCGTATTGCAAGCGTTCAATGAATCGCGCGTTATTCGAATCTACCTTCACCAGTTCCCAATAGCCGCCGCAGGAAAGGGTCGGGTACGCAATGCTGTATTTTTGACCGGAGCAATTGGCATTAAAACTGATGTGCCATGTTGTAGTTGAGTTCAACTGGAAGCCGGTACCTTCCCAGGAACCGCAAATCCATGCTTGCTGCATCGAGCGAAATCGAAATTGTGTATCAATCTCGCGCGCAGCAACTTTTCTCGTACCGGTTTTGGAAAACACGGCACTACTGAAGATTACCGCAAGAGTGATAATTTGAAAATATACAAATAATTTTTTCATATTTGAATTTCTCCCTGGAATTCGCCAGTATAAGCATATTCGGGATTTTATGTCCACAAAGATTTCGGGGGATATTCTGTATTTAGCGGCTATTTCAGGCTAAAAATTAGAGCACAATAACTCAATATTAATGCTTCCAAACATAAAAACAACTTGTTTTTTTAAATGTATCTGTTATTTTTCCTCATATTTAACAGGAGAAACCAATGAAAAATTCCGGCATTGCCATATTTTTAATAACCGTTACAATAGTCTTTCCAGGCTGCAAATCTACGGAAAAGCAGAAAGATCCTAAAACCCACGAAGGCTGGCTGGACAAAAACACCTACCAGATCGCTGCATCGGCAATGGCCATAAAAACGTATACTCATCCCGTGGCGCAAAAAGAATCAGCCAGAAGAGGCGCAATATTAAACGCCCAGTACCAGGTACTTGAAAAGTTCAAGGGCTCCAGGATTGAAGGAGCATCCGGTATGAGTAATTTTGAATTGAGTGGTACGAGTATTGGAGGAGGAGGCTATAGTGCTCCCGCAAAGCAGGCCACAAGAAGAACAAGCACAACAGGAGCCGACAAAAGTATTTTAGCTAAAATTAAAAAGAAAACCTCCGAGAAAAAAGCTCCGGAAAAAAAAGTTATAAACAGGCCCGTACATCTCACAGCCTTAGTAAAAGGGGGCAAAGTGGTAAATGTAAAATATGATAAAGATAATAACTGCGAAATAATGTACCGGGTCACCGCTCCAAACCTGAAAAAAATAATTGACTCAGGTTACTATAGCCCATATAACAATACATACTATCCTGTTTCACCAGGCGCTTATAACACTGAAAGCTATGAAGATGTTGTGGAAAATGAATTCCTGCCCGTATCCCAAAACCCCCTTTCCACATTTTCAATTGATGTAGATACTGCGTCATACAGCAATGTGAGACGGTTCTTAAACAATGGCGGCTTGCCGCCAAATGGAGCAGTGCGGATAGAAGAAATGATCAATTATTTTTCATATGATTACCCCCAGCCCGGCAGCAAAGATCCGTTTTCAGTAAATTATGAAATCTCCCGGTGCCCCTGGAATAAGGACCACCAGCTGGTACTCATGGCCCTCCAGGGGAAACGGATTAAAACGAAAAATATTCCTCCACGGAACATAGTCCTCCTTCTCGATGTTTCAGGTTCCATGAATGATCCGAATAAACTCCCCTTACTGAAAAAATCGATGAAACTGCTGGTTAAACAATTAAGAAAAAAAGATCATATAGCGGTAGTTGTATATGCCGGGGCAGCGGGAGTTGTACTTCCGCCAACATCGGGAAACAGGAAAAAAGCAATTATGAGTTCACTGTACAGGTTAGAGGCCGGAGGTTCAACAGCCGGAGGCGCGGGGATACAGCTGGCGTACAAATTGGCAAAAAAACATTTTCGGAAAAAAGGAATAAACCGAATCATACTGGGTACGGACGGAGACTTTAATGTGGGTATCTCCAGCCAGGCTGAGCTGGTAAAATTAATTGAGAAGAAGAGGAGAACCGGTGTTTTTTTAACAGTCCTGGGATTTGGAATGGGTAATTACAAAGACGCCGCTATGGAAAAACTGGCGAATAAAGGAAATGGCAATTATGCCTATATTGATACTTTTAATGAAGCATATAAGGTAATGGTACAACAACTGGGAGCTACACTCATCACTATTGCGAAGGATGTAAAAATACAGGTGGAATTTAATCCCCAAAAAGTAAAATCATACAGGCTCATCGGTTATGAGAACAGGATGCTGGAAGATAAAGATTTTGAAGATGACACAAAGGATGCCGGTGAGATTGGGGCCGGACATTCCGTAACGGTATTATACGAGATTGTTCCCGGCAGAGATGCCGGTGAGGCGGAAAGTGATGAGCTGGTATATCTTAAATTACGGTACAAGCAGCCCCACGAAAGTCAAAGCAGTCTAATAACCGTCCCCATAAAACATGATGTGAATGACATATATGATAGTTCAAACAACCTGAAATTTTCATCCGCTGTGGCGGGATTCGCCATGCTGTTAAGGGATTCAAAGTTTAAAGGAGAATTAGATTACAGCATGGTAAAGGATCTGGCAAAAAGCGGAAAAGGCAGAGATAAATACGGTTACCGGTCCGAATTTTTAAAACTCGTAAAATTGGCTGAGAACCTGAAGTAATTCAAAGGAGAAAGACAGTGGCAAAAAAAACAATCGCTAGCAATCTTATTGATACCATAACAAAACGATCAAAAGAAAATTTTGAACTCCATTATAATTATATAAATCCTTCCCATGTTGATTTATTAAAAGTGATTGGCCTGGGACGCAGGTTTGTTTCCGCAAAGGGTTTTGAAATGTATGATGATAAAGGCCGCGTCTATATTGATTTTTTAAGCGGATACGGAGTCCATAACCTGGGGTATAACCACCCCGTAGTAAAAGAAACAATAAAAAAAATTCTGGACCGGGACGTACCGGGATTCAGCCAGGTCGATTGCGGATTTTTAACAGGTCTGGCGGCAGAACAATTGGTAAAAACTCTGCCAAAAGGATTAAACAGGGTTTACTTTTGCAGCAGCGGAAGCGAAGCTGTTGACGCGGCTGTGAAACTGGCCAGGGCCGCGACAAAAAAGAAACGGGTTATTTGCTGCCAAAACGCCTTTCACGGCACCACACTCAGCGTCCTGGCAATGACCGACAACCCGGACCGGAGAGACCGCTTCCGCCCCTTGATCCCGGGCACCATGCATGTCCCGCCAAATGATATTGACGCGTTAAAAAACGCTTTACGATGGAAAGACGCGGCAGCGTTCATTTTTGAGCCCGTACAGGGAGAAGCCGGAGCCGTAGTACCGGAACCGGAATATTTGCGGGAAGCGCAAAAACTGTGCAACGCGGCAGGGACACTCTTCATCGCTGATGAAGTTCAGACAGGCCTGGGAAGAACGGGGCGCATGTTCGCGTTTGAACATACGGGAATCCGGCCCCATGCCATTGCCCTGGCAAAATCATTAAGCGGCGGCCTGGTTCCCACGGGAGCCATGATAGCCGATGAAAAAGTTTTTAAAAAGGCATACGGATCGGTCAAGACATGCCTTGACCATAAAACCACGTTCAGCGGAGGCCCCCTGGCCATGGCCGCGGTACTCTCTACCCTGGCAGTTATTGAGGATGAAAAATTAGTTGAATCTGCCGCAAAACAGGGAGAATACCTGAAGGATAAATTACTGGGGCTCGCGGAAAAACACAAACAAATACATAAAATTCAGGGTATGGGCCTTATGCTGACAATAAAATTTCACGGCATTACAATGCCCGGTTTAAAAGATATATTGCCGCGGACCGTAAAAAAACCGGGAGAGGAGCTTTATACGCAATATGTTGCCCTTCAATTATTAACAAAGTATAATATAATTACACAGGTATCTGCGAACGATTTCAGCACCCTGAAGATTATGCCGCCCTTAAATATTACGGTAAAAGCAATTGATACATTGATTACGGCGCTTGATGAGATTCTGAAAAAAGGGAATTACAGCAAAGCATTACTGAAGCTGGCAAAGGAATTAAACGCGAACCGGAAAATCAACCTATCGGACTGATCGAATAAAATCCGGATAGGATTTTATTCCTTTTACGCCGGTAATAACATCGGCCAGCCCCCGGCAGCTTGTCCAGCATTGGGAGCAGGGCTCGTTGTTTGACTCTGCGCGCAAAAAGGATTTAATGTCATCCGGGGAATCACTGAGGGGATTCGCAATGGGCGCGTCGCTCCTGTCAATGCAGCGCGAGATCATACCATTCTGGTTGATATTGATAAAGGTATTGCCGCCTCCGCAATTTGCGATTCCGTCATGGAGAATAAGTTCATCGAAATTTTTTAAATAGTATTCCGCGTTGTTGAAACATGAATGGCGGCGTTTCAGTTCAATAAGATAATCCGAAACCGGGCCGCCGGGTAAGCGGTGAGCTTTTTTTCCCAGCCTGTCACTATACAATGTTATGGCAAAAGAGACAGACAACTCTTTTGCCAGAAGCAAAAGCCCCTCTATTTCATCAATATTATCATCCATGAGAACAGTAAGAATACGAACGTTATTCGATTTGTTGGGACGCCTGTCCCTGAAATATTCCAGGGCGGCAACGGCCCGTTCAAAAGCACCGGCCTGGCCGCGCTGGGCGTCATGTTTTTCCGGAGTGGTATAATCCAGGGAAACCATAACATCGGTGAGACCATTTTTATAGAGACGGGCCGCGAGTTCCGGTGTGGCATGCCATCCATTCGTTATGAGGCTGCAATAATTATACCTGGAAACGGCCTTTACAATCTCGGGCACATCGTCCCGCAGCAGGGGTTCACCACCGGCAAGGGAAACGATCAACGGGGCCAGGGGTTTAAGATTTTCCACAACTCTTTCAATCTCTTCAACGGTCAATTCATCTTCCTGAAGATGTTTTTCTTTCCAGAAATTGCAAATACGGCAGGTATAATTACAGCGGGCAGTAATCTGCCACAAACAAAGAAGGTGGCGTTTAAGCAGGATGTTCCTGGATATTCTAGCAACTTTCAACATAATAATATTTATAATACAATAGAATTCGATCTGTCAATTACTTTTCAGGCTTTCCCTGACACAATAAGAAAGTTCAAGGTTCGAAGTTCGAGGTTCGAAGTTTTTTGCCGAAGAGGCGGTTTTTGAAAAATATTGCCCAGGGGTTGGTTTCTACGAGACGTTGCAGTGCAACGCCTTTACGGGCCTCTCCCCTACACAAAAACGTCACAGAGGGGTAAACCCAAATAAACACCGCATACGGGCGATGATACCCGGGCTGAAACAGATCCATTTCTATAAATAGTTTCTGACGTATTTTTCCCCGCTTCGTGGTACTGTATTATTATACTGAACAACGCCATTCGGAATGTAAATTATATAGCCCGCTCTGCGGGGTCCCGCTACTCTCAAGAAACTCTTTTTGCTTGTGCGCGGGCGTAGAAGCATGGGCTCTTTGGATTGCTGCGGAACTCCCTCCGGTCAAACAGTCCTCACAACCCAAAGAGCCCATACTTCTACGCCAGATGCAGCCCGCA
>JAAENB010001196.1 GCA_024224995.1 bacterium
CCGGGTTTGGTGTGTTCGCGTCTGCCGAATATCCGGGTATTTACCTGGTTCTTCCCTTCTTTTTGCTATTGATTCCTTCTTTCGAAGAGTTCTTTTGCGGCAAGGAGCTTGTTTTTAAAAGCCCCGCTTTGATCTGGCGCCCTTTTTTTGGTGTGTTCTCAGAGCTCTTTATAAGAGCTCACTATAAGAGCCATTTTTTTTTGTGACGATTCTCCCCAAACTGACGCTTATATAGTAAGTCAGTTAAAAGAGACAAAACTACTGAGGAGATTTAAAATTATGAAAAAAAAACTTGGATTATCAATGATTATCATCATGATTCTCATTACCGGGGTTGGCATATCCTGGGCATATTGGGGATCATCCGTTGATAAGGTCTATTGGGGCTATCGTTCCTGGGGAAAATCGGACTGCGTTGCGCTGTTAAGAAACTATGACAGTTACTGTAAAACAGGCGACTGCAAAGCGATTTTGCGTAACTATGAAGGATACTGTGATACTGTTGATTGTAAAGCCATTCTAAGGAACAGTCTTACCCAATGTGAAACCGACAATTGTAGAGCCGTTTTATTAAAATATGATCCGCAATGCGAAACGGGTGATTGTAAAGCGTTTCTGCGAAACTATGACGGTTATTGCGATACCAGTTCATGTAGAGCTATTTTAAGAAATGCCGAGTATTACTGCCGGAATTAGTTCTAATACTCCGTAGACATAACCCAGAATTCATCAAAATTTATCTTCGCCAGGAACCGTTCAATTTCAGCCGGTTCCTGCCGTTGAGATTTCATACGGGCAATATACTTGCTAAAAACATCATGGGTCAGCTCCTCGGCAACTTCAATACTACCCACCCTGGAAAATATGGTACTTAAAACAACAGGATAATATTCAGCATACAGTTCAGCAAATTCTACTTTCTGCCTGTTCGCAGTTTTTTTTCCAAACAGATTCAACATATTGTCCAACCTTACACAATCTCAATATAATATTTATTAAAAAACATTAATAAATATAAACGTTTTAACAGGTTCTGTCGACCGGCCCAATGGGTCAGAACCTATTTTTTGATTTTCTTTAACTACTGGCTGTTTTTCCCTACACAGACCAGCTTTTATCAAAGTTCTTTATTGCCAGATCAAGGGCGTATTCAACAGGAGCCTTGCCGTGAGATTTCATTTGAGATAAATATTTGAGGAAAAGATCATGAGCCAGGTTTTCAGCAGTATCAATACACCCAACCTTTGAATACATCATATTCAAGACAGAGGGGTAATATTTAGTATAAATATCAGCAAATTCCGCTTTTTCCCTGTTAGCAACTTTTTTTCTAAACAGATTCAACATATTGTGCAACCTCATGTTATATTATTGGAAAGGATATTGATAAATATAAACAGCTTGAAGTCTTTTGTCGACCGTCCCAATGGGTTAGAACCTTTTTTTTAATTTTTTCTGTATTGCGATGGAGTCATCCCGGTATACTGCTTAAATAAAGTGTTAAAAACCGATTTTGAATTAAAGCCGCATTCCAATAATATCTCGCTAATGGAGACTTTGCTTTTTGCCGGGTCTCCCAGGTTTTTTTTGGCTTCTTCAAGGCGATACGTATTTACGAAGTCATAGAAGTTTTTATCCAGGTTTTGATTTAATACCTGCGAAATATGATGCGCCGGAATGGATAACGATTCCGAAAGTTTTTGAAGGGTAATATCGTTATCGGTGTATGCTTTCTGTTCTTCCATATATTGAATGATGCGATTTAAGTAGGCCCATGCTTTTTCGCCGGACAGTTTCGATTTGGCATATTTTTCATTTTGTTCACCGGTTTGAATCTCTTCAACTTGCGGTTCCTTAACATCCTGATAAATATCAACCTGTGTTACTCCCTTATACATAAATATAAAGAAGAGAAAAAACATCATAACATTTACAATGTCGTCTGCCAGGTGCTGCACTTCAGGTTTTACGGCGTTTAACAGGCCCGTAAAAACAATATAGCCAACAAGAACGATAACATAACAGTAGATAATTTTCCGCATCCACGACAAACTCCGTTTATCGATATCGGACGAATAATTTTGTTCCATATTCCGGGAATGCTTACGGAGAAGCAGAACTGAAGCAGCCATATAAGCAGCAGGCTGGCCCATGCGGACGAAAAAAAAGGGATAACTAATGGGGTGATTAAAATTTTCATAAGCGTTTATAAATCCCACAATATCACTTAAATTCAAAAGATATAAGGGGATTAAAGAAAGCAGCGTAATAGACAGGGGAATAAAGTGAAGCCATTCTTTTTTTTCAAATCGATACTGATAGGTTATTTGAGCTTTTATATATAAAAAAACGAGAGGGCCCGTGGTAACCCGCAGCGCTTCACCAAGCATTTTTATACCGGAAAAATAAAAACTGTATTGTGTATTAAAAAGAAACAAAACGACGCATCCAAAAGATAATCGATACAGCAGAATAGACAATATCCAATTGGCGGTTTTATTCCTGTCTTTAATTCGTATGGTGATTAAGCCGAAAAACAAGAGCAGCGTAGCGGCGATAATATAATAGAAGGTTTTTAATTCAGATACTAAAGTCATTATTTGATCCCATACCACAAAAAAGCAGAGTCAAGCTTTTTTTTGATACTAAAAAACAGGAATAAAAATGGTTTTTTGGGGCACCTTTTTACCGTGTTTCATTCTATTTCATACTATTATACAACAATTGTTACAAAGAGGAGGGAAAAAATGAAAAAAAATGTAATAAAAAAAATAAATTATTTTTTTTATTGACAAAGTAAATTAACATAATCTTACTGCTCGGATTTATTTTTTTATCATAAATCCGTACAAGATCAAAAACCAACATTTTAATTTATGCATTTCCGGAGGGGAATTATGCTGCGTAAACTTTTATCATCGTTTTTATCATCGTTTTTATTATTAATATTGATATCTTTAGTGATATCTACAACTGCCTGTAGTACTGATTCTGAGGGGGATTCAACTACGGGATCATTAACTATTGACCTGTCAACAGCAACTATGGGAAAGACCATAGTTCCGGATTTTGATATGACGCCGCATTCGTATATCATCACCGGCGCGGGCCCGGGAAATTTCAGCGTATCCACGCAAAGCGGGTCTGCCCGGATCAACGGGCTCACACCGGGAAACTGGACTATTACGGTAGAGGCCTTAAACGCCGGCAGTAATCCTATTGGACAGGGAACATCAGCCATTACCATTACAGCCGGACAGGCTTCCATATGCCGGGTGACTGTTACGCCGTTAAGCGGTAACGGAACCATGAGTCTTACGGTTCTCTGGAATGCTGATATTATACCCGGGGACGCTTCCGGTATCTCGATTGAAACGACACTTGCTTTAAACGGCGGAACAGCGATTGCTGTGGCGCCCGAAGATATCACGGTCAATGAAACGGAACGGACCGCGTCAATAGTCTGTGAGAGAGCTGCCGGGTATTATACTGTTCAGGTAACGCTCAAGGCCGATGATACTCCCGTAGGCAATGCCGCGGATGTCATCCGGGTTCTCAAGGACCCGGACGGTTCTTCTCATACCTATACGGAAACTCTCGCCATCATGCCGGTTCCCGGCTCCGGCGGGACCCCGGTGGTAATTGATCCCGATCTAAAAGATGAAATTGGAATATCGTTCTCAGGGCAGGAGAGTATTCTTTCTCTTGGACAAACAATGTCTATAACGGCAGCAGCCCCTGCGGAAACGGGAACGATTGCTTATACCTGGTATCTCAATGGTTCGGCCATCGCAACAGGAGACTCCTGTTCTTTTGGGAGCGATTTACCTGAAGGGACGTACCAGGTAGTGGTTACGGCCTTTCTGCCCGGTGAAGAGCGGGCCGGGTCCCTGTCTCATTCATTTGAGGTCACTGCTGATTTTTTTGAGATCCCGCTCATCCCGGAAAATCTTCATGCTGATATTATTTCTTATGATTCTATTTTATTAGCCTGGGATGATACCTCGGAATGTGAAAGCGGTTTTTCACTGGAACGATCCCTTGACGGTATTAGCTACACAGAGATCGCTTCTCTTACGCAGAATACCAGCTCTTTTCTCGATACGGGTTTAGACCCGGTGACGGTTTATTATTACCGGGTTCGGGCGTTTAATAATTCGGGTTCTTCCGCCTATTCTACTGAATATTCGGGAGAGACCACCTATCCCGCTCCGCTGGCCCCGGAAAACCTTATAACAACAAACAGTACATCCGGAACTATCGACCTGGCCTGGAATGACCTCTCTTCGTTTGAAGATGGCTTCAGCATAGAACGGTCCAATGACGGCTCCGCCTTTACTGAGATAACGACAGTTACGGCAAACAGTACCACCTATGCCGATAGCGGTTTAACTCCCGATACCACCTGGTTTTACCGGGTCCGCGCCTATAATGATATTGGCAATTCGGCTTATTCAAATATAGCGGACACAACAACGCCCGACGTTGCTCCGGCTGATCCGGCAGGGCTTACCGCCCTGGCTGTGTCCGCTTCCGAAATCACAATCTCATGGACCGATAATTCCGGGAACGAGTCCGGCTTCCGCGTTGAACGCTCCCCGGACGGGTCCGCTTTCACGGAGATCACGACAGTTGCGGCCAATGCTACGTCATATGCCGACAGCGGTTTGACTCCCGACACCGCCTGGTTTTACCGGGTCCGCGCTTATAATGATATTGGCAATTCGGCTTATTCAAATACAGCGAATGCAGCAACACCTGATGTTGTTCCGGCTGATCCGGCAGGGCTTACCGCCTCGGCTGTGTCCGCTTCCGAAATTACAATCTCATGGAACGATAATTCCGGGAACGAGTCCGGCTTCCGCATAGAACGCTCCCCTGACGGGTCCGCTTTCACGGAGATCACGACAGTCGCGGCTAACGTTACGTCATATGCCGATACCGGGTTAACTCCCGACAGCGCGTATTTCTACCGGGTCCGCGCTTATAATGATATTGGCAATTCGGCTTATTCAAATACAGCGAACGCGGCAACACCCGATGTCGCTCCGGACGCTCCGGCAGGGCTTACCGCCCTGGCTGTGTCCGCTTCCGCGATTACGATATCATGGACCGATAATTCCAACAACGAATCGGGCTTCCGCGTAGAACGTTCCCTTGACGGGTCTTCGTTCTCCGAGATCACAACTACCGCGGCTAACGTAAGCACATATGCCGATACCGGGTTGACTCCCGATACCGCGTATTTCTACCGGGTCCGCGCTTATAATGATATCGACAATTCGGCTTATTCAAATACAGCGAATGCGGCAACACCCGATGTTGTTCCGGCTGATCCGGCAGGGCTTACCGCCCTGGCTGTGTCCGCTTCCGAAATTACTATTTCATGGACCGATAATGCCGGGAACGAGTCCGGCTTCAGCGTTGAGCGGTCCCCTGACGGGTCCGCGTTCACGGAGGTCACGACAGTCGCGGCAAACGTTACGTCATATGCCGATAGCGGTTTGACTCCCCATACCGCTTATTTTTACCGGGTCCGCGCCTATAACGCCATTGGCAATTCGGCTTATTCAAATACGGCGAATACAACAACGCCCGATGTTGTTCCGGCCGATCCGGCAGGGCTTACAGCAGCGGCTGTGTCCGCTTCCGAAATTACAATCTCATGGACCGATAATTCCGGGAACGAGTCCGGCTTCCGCGTTGAACGGTCCCCTGACGGGTCCGCGTTCACGGAGATCACGACAGTTTCGGCAGACGTTGCCACCTATACCGATAGCGGGCTGTCGTCCGCTTCCACTTATTATTACCGTGTCCGGGCATATAACGGTATTGGCAGCTCCGGTTATTCAGCTGCCGCAAGCGCGTCTACGGATAATCCCGATGAGCTCGCCGCTTACTGGAAATTAGACGATTCCGCGCTGGATGAAACGTCGAACAACAACGGAACAGAAGTCAGCCTTGGTACGTTCAGTTACATAGACGGCATTGTAGGAAGGGCTGCTTCGTTTAACTCCACCTATGACGATCACATCCTGTGTCCGGCTAATTCAAGCCTCAATTCCACAACCCAGTCCATAAGTTTCTGGGGACGGTCCAGGGACGCAAACTCCGGCATCTGCCTTGCCCGCGGTATTAACAATGAAGACGGCTGGCGAATCAGCTGGGGAAGCGGAAACATCAATATTACGTATAACAATATTGGACAGCAGGGATATGCCGGGCTTACTCCCTGGGAAGGAATTCCGCTTGATCAGTGGTATCATATTACTATCGTCATTGACGAGTCTATTGGCTCCTACGGTCAAATTCGATCCTATGTCAACGGCGTTCACCAGGAAGGCTTCGACCATCCCATGCAGTTTTCACTGCTAACCACCGACACCCGGAAACTGTATATCGGCAAAAAAAGCGAGTGGGGCGCAGCCTGGAACGGAGACCTTGATGAAGTGAGGATCTACAACCGTGCCCTGAGTGACGATGAGATCACAGCGCTCTACCAGGGCAACCCGGGAGCAACACCGGCCCCGCCCTCCTATCTTGAGACAACGCCCGTGACCTCGACCCAAATAGATCTCACCTGGATCGACAACGCGTTAAACGAAGAAGGTTTTCATCTTGAACGGTCGGAAGACGACGGCAGCACCTACGCCATTATCGCCCAGCCCGCTGCTGATAGTACTTCCTATAGCGATACCGGTCTGAGCCCGGGAACCCTCTACCGCTACCGGGTTCGGGCTTATAACGCCGACGGGAACTCTTCATATTCAACCAGCGAAAGCACCACAACGCCCGATGTCGCTCCGGACGCTCCCGCTTCGCTCCTGGCAGCAAGCGTCTCAGCTGCTGAAATTTCTCTCAGCTGGATCGATTCCGCGAATAACGAAACCGGGTTCAGGATTGAACGCTCTCCGGACGGTTCCTCCTTCACGGAGATTGGGACCGTCTCAGCAAACACGACAAGCTATGCCGACAGCGGCGTATCGCCCGATTCAAGCTATTATTACCGCGTCCGGGCATATAACGCAGCGGGAGATTCTTCGTATTCAAACACCGCGAACGCAACAACGCCCGATGTCGCTCCGGACGCTCCGGATTCGCTCCTGGCAGCAAGCGTATCGTCTACTGAAATTTCTCTCAGCTGGAACGATTCCGCGGATAACGAAACCGGGTTCAAAATTGAACGGTCTCCGGACGGCTCCTCCTTCACGGAGATTGGGACCGCGGCGGCAAACACCACCAGCTATGCCGACAACGGCGTGTCGCCCAATTCAAGCTATTATTACCGCGTCCGGGCGTATAACGCGGTGGGAGATTCTTCGTATTCAAACACCGCGAACGCCACAACACCCGAAGTCGCTCCGGACGCTCCGGATTCGCTCCTGGCAACAAGCGTCTCAGCTGCTGAAATTTCTCTCAGCTGGATCGATTCCGCGAATAACGAAACCGGGTTCAGGATTGAACGCTCTCCGGACGGCTCCTCCTTCACGGAGATTGGGACTGTCTCTGCAAACACGACAAGCTGCGCCAGTACCGGGTTATTGTCCAACACCACGTATTATTACCGGGTAGCGGCTTTTAACACTGCCGGAGACTCGGACTATTCAAACATATCAAACGCCGCTACCGCTTCGGAAAGCGCGACGCAAATTATCGCGGATCATACCATAGTCGATGACTATGATATAATCCCGCAGCATTATATCGATGAAGTGAAAAAGATGCTTCTAAACCTGCCCGGAGAATCCCATGCCCGCGGTTATATCTACGGCATGGAGCTCCTGGAATCGGCCGACTCACGGTTTGCCGTTAACGCGGTCTGGGATACCGTGCCCGAAGCATACACTGCCGATCACCTGCGAGTACTCAAGGCCATGCACAGTTCCGGCTGGGACTACATGGTTGGCGAAGAGGATACCTGGACCAGCCAGAGCGCTGTAGACCAGGTCAACGCGCACCTGGAATATTGCCGTATTAACCAGTCCAACAATGTTGATGTCTTTGGCTGGGGCTGGTGCTGGGACATGACCGCCACCAACGGACCCGGCGGAACCATGGACCCTGTTTACAAAGTCCGCTGGGCCGGAAGAAGCTATACCGGAAGCGGCGACCAGGGCCGCTGGGGGCTTGACAATGACGATACCGCTCTTACGGGCAATAGCATCAATATGAACAATTACCTTGATGCCATTGAAAGCTTCATTGCCAATAACCCCGACACCACCGTCTTCTTTACCACGGGTCCCGTGGACGGCTGGACCAATTCCGGGGAAAACGGCTACCAGCGATGGCTCAAACACCAATACATTAGAAACTATGTCCTGGCGAACTCAAGCAGGATACTGTTTGACTACGCCGACATTCTCACCCACAGCCCGGGCGGAACCATGACGCAGCTCTCCTGGACCGACAGTGAGAGTTCACCCCACTCCTTTGCCGGAATATACTCCGGCTACGAAGGCGAATACGATTCCGGCAGGGGAACCTGCCACGTATCAGGGGAAGGCGTTACCCGTCTGGGTAAAGCCATGTGGTGGATGCTGGCCCGTATCGCGGGCTGGGATGGATTGCCGGAATAAAGAGTTTTTCAACAGGTTGGGCGCAGTTTCTGCTGCGCCCAATTTTTCCATTTTATTTAAGATTTAAGAATTGATTCTACCATATGATGAATCAACAGTTTCGCGTCATCCAGGCCTTTTGAGATCTCCGTATGCCCAATCAAATGTAATTCAACCAGGCCATGAATAAAGGCGTATAGAATAGCGGTTTTTTCTATCAAAATTTTAGGGTCCGTAATAAGGCCCGATGCTGCCTCAGAAACAAAAAAAGAGACTTTTTGAAAAACAGAATACGCGGCATGGTGTATTCCGGGAAACCTGGTATCATCCCACTTTGTATTAAACATAAGCTGGTAGTGCCCGGGATTTTCAAGTCCAAAATCATAATAGGTGACAAATATCTCAATTAAAAGTTCTCTGGAATTTTTAACGGTTCCTTCTAATTTGTTAATCTCTTCTTTTAGTACGATAAAATTTTCAACAACAATCGTAGCCAGAAGCGACTCTTTATTTTCAAAATGTCTGTATAATGCCGTGCGCGATAACCCGGCAAGTTTCCCCACTTCCCTCATTGAAACGGCCTCAACTCCACTGGTATCAACAAGGCCGCGTGTCACATTAAGGAGAAGCTGTTTGGTCTCGGAATTCATATCTATACTAAAATCCTCAATTTTTTTAATTTTGCTCCATTTTTTTAGCACATCCTGTTGACGCTGTCAACTGTTTTTAGTATATTTATTTCAGTTGACAGTGTCAACAGGACAAAATATTGGAGGGATTATATGAAAACATATCTTATTACCGGCTCAACCAGTGGATTAGGGTTAGAAATCGTAAAGAATCTTGCCAAGAACCCAAAAAACAGGGTCATAATGGCAATTCGGAATCTTAGCAGGGGCCTGGAAATCGCTCAAGAAACCGGAAGTAATGTAGAAGCTGTTCAGCTTGATCTATCGCAATTATCAAATATTACGGCATTTATAGAAAAATGGGATCTGAAAATTGACGGTTTGATAAATAACGCGGGAGTGCAATTCGTGGACGAAACAAATTTTACGCCCGATGGATTTGAAGAAACAATAGCGGTAAACCATTTAGCCGCTTTTATGCTGACTATTGGATTACAACCCTATCTCGAAAACGGACGGGTTTTATTTATCGGAAGCGGCACGCACAATCCCCATTATCCCTATGGAAAGATGTTTGGATTTCGCGGTGCTCAGTATACCTCCATCCGGGAATTACTCCGGGGAACAAGTACCGCGCCAAACACGAAGCAAATGAATCTTGACCGATACGCAACTTCAAAGTTACTGAACACCATTACGGCAGTGGAACTCTCAAGAAGGTTCAAAAATATTTCTTCGTATGCACTTGACCCCGGACTTATGCCCGGAACGGGTCTTGCCCGTAAACAGTCTAAAACCATTCAGTTCTTATGGAAAAAAGTAATGCCTGTAATGGGATTCGTTATGCCCGATACGTCTACAGCCAAAAGATCGGGCAAAGCTGCTGCCTGGATTATCACATCAGCGCGTGCTCAAAAGCAACCCGGTACAATTTATTCTTATAACAAAAAACCGAATGTTCATGTCTGGAAAGAAGTTGTTTCGGATGAAAAAATTGGTTCCGAAGTCTATGAAGACTCCATGAAAATAATTCAGGGTAGTATTAGTTGACGGTTGACAGAAACTCTTTTTAAATAGGGCTGGTTTCCGGGAAGAGAGACGTTGCATGCAACGTCTCTCAGAACCAGACCCCTGCCCGGAGCATCTTCGCTTCGCAAAAAACAGACCCCGGTATCGACACAGTTTCTGACCTATTTTTCCCCGTTCCACGGGGTCAACACTCTCAAGAAACTCTTTTTAAACAGGGCCGGTTCCCGAAGATTTTATCCCGGGGCCATGCTCTGTTTCACGGGGTTGAAACCCCGAGCTACAACACGTCGCCCCGCTGGGGCTATTCTGTCTTGGGTCAGCATTGAACCA
>JAAENB010001197.1 GCA_024224995.1 bacterium
ATCTATATTAAGCTAAGATTTATATAGATAAATATAAGCTTTATCTATAAAATAAAAAAGATTATTAAATTTTTTATCATACTTATTATAAATTATTTTATCCCTCTTGATCTTTTAGACTATATATACTATAATTTATAACAACTGAGCTGGAAAATAAGGGAACCCATTATGGAAAAAGAGTTATTTATCAATATGCCAACTGTAGAAGAGCTCATGGCGATACCGGAAAACCGGGTTAAGAAGATTCATAATATCCCGGTGAATGTATATATCCAGGAAGCGGAAAACTTATATCACTGGTATCTGCTGGACAGGGAGGAACTGGAGAGCAATGGCCTGGACCCGGCCATACCCGCAGAACTGCCGGGAAGAAACAGGGCCTTACTGGAAGCGGAAGCCCGCTGGGTTATATGCCGGAATAGCAAGACCGGGGACCGCAAACGCTGGGCCGATGAATCTCCGGCAGCCTATAAATTCAGGGCCAACCTCCAGCGGCAATTCCGGTTCGCGTATAGGGAAATCCCGGAGCGTTTGCGGCATGTTCGCGAGATTGGGAAACGGTCCGGCCATGCCGGGATGCTGCAGGCGTTAAACGATCTCGCGGTTCTGGGTAGAGCTCACCCCGGGCCCCTTGAAGCCATTAAGATGGATATGGGGCTCGTTGAAGAAGCGGCCCGGCTATCGCAAGACCTGTCTGTTGTTCTGGCTAATGCTTCAACAGAAACGATGAACTTAAAGAACATAAAGGATGTTCGGGACCGCGCGTATAGTTATCTAAAAGAGGCTGTTGATATAATTCGAAATACGGGTCAATTCGTTTTTCGGGACAATAAAGAGAAGAAAAAAAAATATGCCAGCCCATATCTCCATAAGAAAAATGCCAGGTATGGGAATAAAAAGATTCCCGGTAAGAAAGCGAGATGACAAACCGGCTCCGGGCAGCGCCTCTAGATCCGTGGGGCGCGCCCAGGCCGAATCCTGTAGCGTAGGAGACAAAAGAAGCGTTCATGTAAGATAGTCTTGCCGGAGTAAATATTCTCATTTTGAGAGAAGCTTTTAGAGGATAATCGCTTAGAGTACATTCTTTAATAATCGAGCGCCATGGCAGATCGCAACAATCTCGATTATTTCTGCTTTTACACGATAGACAATACGGTAATTCTCATAAATTTTTTCCCGTAAATTCTCATCATTATACTCCGGAACCTTACGGCCGGATAAAGGAAAGTCGGGTATTGATACAATTATTGAATAAATCTTATTTGCGAAAATAGTTGCATACAATTCGGAATCTTTTGCAATATATTCACAAATAGACTCAAAATGATTTACAGCTTTAGGAGACCATTTTATTTGTTTAACCATTTTGACATTCGCTTCTTCACTTCTTCATGCGGTATCCCTTTTCCATTATCCAGCTCCTGGAGCCCGCCGTCTATTTGTGTTCTGAAATACAACTCAGCCATCACATCATCCACAGTTACATCTTCAGGTAATCTTTCTATCATATTTATTATACTTTTCTTTACTTGTGCCATTTGAATAAACCTTTTTCTACTAATTTAATTATTAATTAACTAAAAAACTATTCAAAAGTCAAGTGTTTTTATTCTTCCGGGAATTTCCTGGTAAAAAAGGGCAGGGGTAAGGAAATATGGGCGGTTTTATGAGGAAAACTCTTTAATAGCTTCCAGATTTTCTTTCATGACTTCCAGGTTTGGATGACCATCAGGAAAATTTTTCTCCATGATAGCCACTGCTTTTTCAGCATATTCTTTCGCGTTTTTATAATCTTTTGTATCAAAATAAATCCCGGATAAAGTATTGTACGATGGTGCTAAATCCAGATGATCTTTTCCCAGTACCTTTTCGTTTATTTCCAGAGCCTTTAATTGGAATTCCAGTGCTTTTTCCAACTCCCCTCCAGCTTTATAAATCAAAGATAAATTGTTGAACGGTAGCACTAAATCGGGATGATTTTTTCCGAGTACCTTTTCTCTTATTTCCAGGGCCTTTAATTGGAAGTCCCGTGCTTTGTCCAACTCCCCCCCTGCTTTATAAATCAAAGATAAATTATTGTACGATTTTGCTAAATCCTGATAATTTTTTCCGGGTACTCTTTCTCTGATCTCCAGAGCTTTTTCTTGGAATTCAAGTGCTTTTTTCAACTCCCCCCTGTCTTTATAAATTATAGATAAATTATTGTACGATCCAGCCAGGCTAGTAACATCATCCTTTTCAACTAAATTTAAAGCTGCATAAAACAGCTTTAGTGTTTTATCATAATTCCCAACCTGCCTATAGAGGAATCCAAGGTCATTTAAAATAGAATATTTCTCTCCCTTATTGGTAATGCTTGTTCTATACTCTTCCAGGTACTCAATCTTTTCCTCTGGGTTGGAATATTTATCCAGCTCGCTTTCCATTATCATGGGACTTTCCTGAAGAATAAAACCGCTCTCTTCAGGAACAAAATTAAAAACCGACCGCATCCAATCGTAAAAATCAAATGCATAATTAACCAGACTTTTTACGGAATACTCAGTCATAAAAAAGATAAAAAGGGCATTAAATTGGCCGAAAAAATCTCTTATAAGGTTGAGGCTTTCGAAATAGCTTTTTTTATCGGAACCCAAAAGATCAATGCAGCTTTCGATATTATAGATAAAGTAGATTTTTTTATTACTCTCCCAGGAGTCGGAATCGGCAAGGATCCATTTTTGCAGCTCCAGGGTATTGAGGGGGGGATTTGCCATATCAATGAAATGAATAAAACCGCTGAGTTCACTATTGATAAAATATCGTTTAATAAGCTGCCAGGCTTGAGGCGGAGACTGGCAAAGACCAAATCCCCGGGGAGTTAAAGAAACGAACTTTAATAAAGAAGAAAAGCTTTTATTATTTTCTTCATTATTAAAGAGAGTATTCGCAATCATCATGAAGACTTAGCCTTGTCTCGTTTCTCTTTGTACAGGGAAATAAACCTGTCCAGCAGGGGATGGGTGTCGTAAAAACCCTCTCCATTGTAATTCATCACGGCCCGCGTTCTCATAAGATCAAGAAAGGCGGTATTCTTGGTTGGCTGCTCCTTATTCCCATCGAAAATATCAATAAGAATATCAAGGTATTGATCAAATGATATCTGAAGCTCATCGTTCCTCTCCTGAATTCGTGAGCCAAAAATTTTCTTGAGTTGCAAAATACCTTTAGTCATTGATGCTTTAGTAATAACCGGAGACTCTTCATTGAGCACTGCCTCTTGAATTATTCTAAATAAATCGCGTAGAGAGCCGCCGGAATAAAGCAGCGCGTCACGGACACAGTTATCTTTAAAAAGAGAAAGATCAAGTCGCCGGCCCAGGATCTCTTTTAAAAGATCCATGCCGGGTTTATACTCTTTTCCATATTTGTCTTTTACTTTAATCATGGGCATAACCCGGGCATTACCGAAATCACCTTCAATATGAGCAAAATCGGAATGAAATACCAGCTCAACGGGAATTGTCAACACCATAGAACAGCGAAACGTAGTAATAAACTTTGAATTCCCCGTATAGAAATCCCGTGCCTTGAGAAAAGGGACTTTCTCAAGATCATCAACAATAATAAGAGTCTCTTTCCCGGTCTTCTGCTTAATAAAATCAAAGATTTTATTACACTCAAAGATGAGATTATTTATTTTCCGCTCTTCAATCCTCGTAGCCTGAGTTTTGGTACTCCCGGTAAAATTCCCTTCAATTTTCGCTTTGAGGAATAAAATTTTAAAAAAATCAATATTAAGACCTCCGCCAAGAGAGGCGGTTTCTTTTTCCTCCTCCTGGGTCATGATCTTTGTCTCGCTGCACCAGGAGTGGATATTCTTGATTATCTTCTTCAAATCCTCATCGTTTTCATCGGCCAGGTTATTTATCATAAGGGATTTTAAGGCATCTTCAACTATCTCAAAAAGAAGAGCTTCAATGGTAATATCATTAATCTTGAGCCTGGAGAGGACTGAGAATATGATAATATTAAACTTTTCTTTGAGCTGGTAACAAAGCCGGATAAGCTCCGTAGTTTTGCCGGAACCGGTGAAACCCGAAAAAAGTGTTTTTGGATGCGAATTAAGAGGATCTTGAAGAATCCGTTCTAATGATTTTATGGTATTGCTATCCCGCACTTCATCGGTATTCACATAAAAATTCTCATATCGCTCATTCGTTAATTGCTCCAGGCCCAGGATACTATAAACAGCCTCTACAGTGGAAGCCTTCTTGATCTCCTGTGTCAAATAGGTATCGGATAAACTATATCCTTCTTTGATTACCTCTAATAATTTATCATCCTGCGGCATTAATTTATCCATTCTTCCCTCGAACTCTATAGAATAAGGTCATCGCATGTCTGGTATACAATATAGAAAGGGCTGTTTAAAATCAAGATTTTTTTGTTTCTCCCGTAACTACCAGGGTAAGTATTCAAAAAAACCGTAGTTGGGCGCGCCCTTCGGGCCGGGCTGCTCCGGGCTCCGCTCCGCTCCGGTCCTGCGGAAGACCTCCGGACTAAACCCTGCGTATCCCTCGCGCAAGAAACTCTTTTTAAATAGGGCCGGTTTCCGAGACGTTTTTGTGTAGGG
>JAAENB010001198.1 GCA_024224995.1 bacterium
CAGCTCGCAATACTATTTTGTTTCTGACGTATTTTTTCCCCGTTACACCGGGTCGGTCGTGTCTCAATATACCGAAAAACGTAATCGGAATGTAACCCATGCCCGGAGCGATGCCTCGGCAGATTGTGAGGCTGTTTGAGCGGAGCGAGTTCCGAACATTCTGCCGAGGCATTGCTCCGGGCATTGGTTACATTCCGGGTTCATATACCTTATACTAAGACGCGACCACGGGGGCCGCACTATACTCACCCTGAGTATTTTAGCTTTATCTTAAATACTCAAGCTTAATATACTAATTATTTCCGAAAGAGTCAAGAGGATATGAGAAAAAATTTAAAAAAGATGTGTAGGATATATATATCAGGAAAATTTCAATAGTAATTCTGAGGGGTGAAACAAGAATATTTTCACCCCTCAGAATTACTATTGAAATTTTCCGGCTCTACAGCAAATACAGTTCATTATCCGCGAGAACAGTAAACCCCGCGTCTTTAAGGACCTTTTCAGTTCGCTGTACATTCTCTACCTGAAAAATGAAAACCGCTTCATCGCTCCCGCGTATGGTAAACCCATAGGCGTCCAGAACATTGATATCATTCTCAGCTAAAAGTGACGCGGGTTTATGAAGTCCGCCCGGAGTGTCGTCCATTTTTACGGCAATTATTTCCTTCAGGGTTGCCGCGATACCATCCTCCTGAAGAGCCTTACACCCATCGACCGGTTTTTCAAGAAGAAGTTTTATTATTCCGTAATCTCCCGTGTCAGAGATCGTTATGGCCCGGATATTGATGTTATTCTTTTCAAGTACCCCGGTTATCCGGTTTATCTTCCCCGGTTTATTTTCCGCGAAAACAGAAACTTGCTGCGGCATCTTCATCCTCCTCTAAAAAACAGTTTGAAGTTCGATTTATATTTCCCTGTTGTCGATTACTCGTACTGCTTTTCCCGTGCTTGCGGGTAAAGAGCCGGGTTCAAGGAATTCAACTCTTGGGTTTATTACAATCAGGGCTCTTAGTTCTTCTACGATTTTCCTGTTAAGCTCTTTTAATTCCGCAAGGTCTCCATGGAACATTTTGGAATAGAGTTCCACCTTAATATGCATCCTGTCCAAACTTTCGTGCCGGTCAAGAACAATCTGGTAATTATTCCCCACTTCCGGGATCTTCATTAAAACAGACTCAATCTGCGACGGGAAAACATTGACCCCGCCGACAATGAGCATATCATCGGTTCGTCCTTTGATCCGCTCAATTCTTCGATGCGTTCTGCCGCACTGGCAAACCTCGGGAATTATCCTGGTTAAGTCCCTGGTCCGGTAGCGGATAATCGGCATGGCTTCCCGGTTTATATGAGTCAGTACCAGCTCGCCCTCTTCCCCGTCGGGAAGCTGCTCCCCGGTTTCGGGATCTATTATTTCCGTAATATAAAAATCTTCCCAGATGTGCATACCGTTCCGGTGTATACATTCAAAAGCGACTCCGGGCCCGTTCATCTCGGAAAGCCCGTATGAATTATAGGCATCCAGCCCCCACTGCTCCTCAATCTTTTTCCGGACTCCTTCGGAATAGGGCTCTGCCCCGAGATAGGCTTTTTTAATCGTAAGATCGTGGGGGTCAACTCCGTGTTCTTTTATTACTTCAACCAGGTGGAGAGCGTAACTGGGTGTTATATGTATAACCGTGGAATAAAAATCTTCAATAAGCTGGATCTGCTTTAAACTGTTCCCCGTAGACGAAGGAATTACCATTGATCCGAGCCGTTCGGCACCGTAATGAAGCCCCAGGCCGCCGGTAAAGAGGCCATAACCCATCATATTCTGAAATATATCATCCCTGGTAGTGCCGGTGGCCATCATGCTTCTCGCCACCAGGCTCGCCCAATCGGATATGTCATTGGCAGTATAAAAAATAACCGTAGACTTGCCTGTGGTGCCGGAAGAGGCGTGCATCCGCACAATATCACTTTGCGGCACTGCTACCATGCCGTTGGGATAACTTAACCGAAGGTCGTTCTTGGTTGTAAAGGGAAGATCCCGGAGATTATCAAGAGATTTAATTTTGGAGATATCAACAGTATTGTCTTTAAAAACCTTGTTGTAAAAAGGCGTCCGCGACGCGGCTTCAAGGGTTTTTGTTAATTTTTTATATTGTAAATCCTCAAGAGACTTACGCTCAATTACTTCGACTTCTTTTTCCCAATACATAATACAGTATCCTTGTCTAATTTACTTCGTAGATAAATATATATCCCTATTTTGTCAATAGAAAGTTGATCGGAGAAGAGAAATATGTGGGTGCGGCGGAGAGGACGTTTTTCTTTCTTCCCGGCAGCCGGAAACTGCCGGTCGTGTCTTAATATACCGAAAAACGTAATTCGGAATGTAAATTATGCCTGCCTGGAGTGATGCCTCGGCAGGTTGTGAGGCTGTTTGAGCGGAGCGAGTTCCGAACGTTCTGCAGAGGTATTACTCCAGGCAGGCATAATTTACATTCCGGGTTGATATACCTTATATATGACGCATAATTTCTATTTCGGTATATTAATACACAACTCAAACTGCCTTCTAAAAATTGATCCAGTTTTAAATTAAACTGACCGATAAGTGTAGCGAGCGGGTATAGTACGCAGAAATATCCGTGGATTTATTAGAGGACCGTAAAATGAAAATATTAAGAAATATAATAAGAAAAAAACCTTTTTGTGGGGTTTTTATCACACTTTGTTCTTTTTTGCTTGTTTTTAACACAGTTTTTCCTGAATATATAGCAGCCCGGAAGACTGAAACCGCAGAAACAACAAAAGATACTACTGAAACAACAACTGCCGATACGGCGGTTAAAAAAGATGAGAAAGAGGGTGAAAAAAAAGACGAAAAAAAAGAAGGGGAGAAAGACGAGAAAATTAATGCCGATAAAACCACGCCAGGTTCCGATCCTGCGAAATCAGCAGAAGAAATAAAGAAAGAAAAAGAAGAACGGGATAAGATCGAGAAAAAAGTTGAATGGATAGAAACTACCCTGAGCTTTGGCATTCAAAAATCCAGAAAAGATGCCATAAACAGGATGCAGCTTATAAAAGATGAGTCCTTTAAACCCAGACTCGTTAAACTGCTCACAGACATCATTGAAAATGAGATCGATGTTGAAGTTATTATCAAAGCAATTACTATTGCCGGAGTTCTGGAGGCGAAAGAAACTATTCCCGCTATTACATCAAAAATAGACAATGAATCTGAAGATGTTCAAATTGCAGCTGTTTATGGTTTAAAAAAACTAAAAGCAGACGCGTCAAAAGATAAATTAGTCGAAAAATTAAAAAATCAGGACATGACAAAAAACTCCAATTTAACCCTTGCCCTGCTCCATACACTGGGCGATTTCAAAGCTGTGGAACTGGTTAAATTTGCCTCTGAGAAAATCGACGACACCAAAACCGACAAAGCCCTTCGTGAATCCCTGGTCCTGTTCCTTGGTCAAACAGAATCACCGGAACCGAAAGATTTTCTAATTAAACTGTTTAAAGATGATGAAGAAAATCTCACTATCAGGGCATACGCGGTCAATTCCCTGGCAAAACTGGGCATCAAAGAAGCAAGCCCCGCCATCAATGAAGTTCTCAAACAAATCGACACTTTTCCCTTTAAGAGAAGGAAAAAATATTTTACCCTCAAAATCTACTCAGTTTCCGCCCTGGTTAAACTTGGTAATGAACAGGCCTATCCCCGGCTGTTGAACTCCCTGAAAAGCAATAATGCTTCCATTCGGCTTCGTGCGGTGAACCTAATAAAAGAATTAAAGGATAAAAGAACTATTGACATTTTAAAATACAAAATGAAATATGATCCAAATACGAAAGTGAGAAAAGCTGCGGAGGAAGCCCTGAAAGAAATTGAAGGTGATGATCCCGCTGCCGCAGAAACCGGGGATAAACCCGGAGAAGAAGCAGCCCCCCCTAACGGGGATAAGCCCGGAAAAGACGTAAAACCCCCTAACGGGGATAAGCCGGTTCCGGATAAGCCGGTAAAAAAAGCTGAAAAAGCTAATCAAAGTTAATTTAAGTTAATTAAAGAGTTCTACATGTATAGAAGTTCACAAGAAGAAAGAGACAGAAATAAAGAACGGATTAAAGGATTATTCATCCTGTCCGCCTTTACCATAGCTATTGCTGTTATTTCCCTTTTGGTTATGGATCTCGTTATCATTCCGGTTACCCTCTTTGCCATACACCAAAAAGCGGCATTTAATGTCGCAATTAAATGGGGCGCTCTTTCATTTCTCCTGTTTTTATTGATTTACCCGTTTGTTAAAAAAATTATTTCTCTTGCTAAAGACGGACTCAAACCCGGAAAAATTATCCTGCATCTTCTACTAAAGACCCTTATGTATTTTACCACATTCTGTGTATTTCTTGCTCTTACTATCGTAAAAGTAATCCTTATATATTTCATCTTAGATACGAACAATTATTCGTTATATAAATTCATAAGTAATTAAAAAATGGCTACAGCAGATTTCGATAAATATTTCCTTCAGCTTCCTCCTTTCGACAGAGAGGATAACTTTGATTCGTTCTGGCTAAAATCAATAGCTGAATTAAAAAAAATCCCCATTGAACCGGTGCTGAACAAAAACAGGAAAAAAACAAGCAGTAAGTTTGTTGTTTTTAATGTCTCTTTTAGAGGTTTTATGAAATCCCAGGTTACCGGGGAGCTGCTTGTGCCCAAAAAGCAGAAAAAACCAAAAGTAATTATCGACATTCACGACTATAACAGCAGATCCGGCTATTCTCAGCAAATTCTGAATGAAACTACCGCGTATCTCTTCCTTACGCTCCGAGGACACGATATCCTCCCCAAAGAAGAAGATATTGAAGCCGGCAGCCCGGGCTATCTCATTGAAAATATCTATGACCTGGATACCTACTATGCCAAAGCTGTTTTCCTGGACGTGCTGCGGGCTATAGATATGCTCAGGCTCGTGCAAGAGCTTAATTGCGGCTCCATTGGCGTTATCGGCAAAGGATTTGGTGCCGCTGCCGCCATATTCGCGGCCTCATTTTCCGACAGAATTACCGCTCTTGTTCTGGACACCCCTTCTTTTTGCCATCTTTCTGTTAGCCAGAATATTTCCACCAGTGATGCCGCGAACGAGATCAATGAATTTATTGCTGCCAAGCGCGGAAAAAAGAAACAAATAAAAACAAACCTCTCCTACTTCGACGCCCTTAACTTCGGCGACAAGATCCGAATTCCCGTTCTTGCCACTGTTGGATTTAAAGATACCCTGGCTCCGCCTGAGTGTATTTTTGGACTGTTTAATAACCTTTTATGTGAAAAAATCCTCGAAGTCTACCCCGACGGCGGCCACGAAGCCGGAGGGCAAAAGCAGTATCAAAAATCGATCAAGTGGCTCGTGGAGCAGATTGAGACGGAGTAAGACTGTTGAACTGCGCTTCCAGCACCAATCCAAGCGCCATTAATTCCTCATTATTATCATTATAATCAAGAACGCTTATGCCTCCGTCTGCTTTTTTCAGCAGCCGAACGCTTTCTTTCTTTGCTGCCGAAACCACATGAGGCGAGTGAGTTCCTACGATTATCTGGTTATTCTTCCCAACAGTCTCGTAGACCTTTAATATTTTCTGCTGCCACGATGGATGAAGAGAAATTTCCGGTTCATCCACCAGGATAATTGAATTGTTCGCCTCAACCATTTTCAGGGCCATGATCCGAAAAAAGAGCTGTTTTTCCCCGGAAGAAAGCCCTGTTATATTAAACTCTTTTCCCGAAGAGTTTGTGAAGATGGGCATTCGTGAGCCGTCGGTTCTTAATCCCTTGAGCCATACACTCAAGTCCAGCTTCTCAAAAATAGAATTGATTTCATTACAGGCTTTTTCTATGGATACTTTTGGAGGGGTATCCTGGTTCTGGTAGATTTCCCGGTCAATGTAGGTCGCGAAATAGTTGGGAGCGCCTGTTCTTCCGTTTCTCCTTCAAATAGAACCAAAGCCTTTGCAAACAATAACTCTCCGCGAGTATTCATTACTTCTCTTTCAATTTTGCGCAGTTCCTCGGGAGTTAAACCGCTTAGATCCATAGCATTTATTAACGAAGATTCATTCTCTTTATAAAAATGCCGTATTGAATCTAATTTTGTCTGACTTGCAATATAAGGAGAATGAGTACTGATAATCTTTTGCCCGGGAATACCATTGAGCTGCTCAAAAATTTGCCGTTGAGCCTGGGGATGAAGATGAGCTTCGGGCTCTTCCAGGGCCAATATGGGGAAAAAAGGCTTTTGATTCTGTTCAGACTGCTTTGCCATCCATGAAATATATGCTTCAAAGGTCAATAATGTTGCCCAGCTTCTCGTTCCCATCCCATGATTCGATAAAGGAAAACTCTCGGCATTTCCATCTTGATAATAGATGTCCATCCCACGATTTAAATCACGAATTTTTCTTGTTATCGGATTAATTTTAACACCTTCATCCGCGCCTGATATGGTTTTATTCAATTTCTCTAATTTACCTTTTAAATGCTTAAGAACATCACTTTTTGTTATGATCCGTTCGTTAATATCGTTTAATGTTTCTTCTAGTTTCTCTACTTCGCTGTCTGATAATCCAACATCAGAAACAAGTTTGCCCCAGTAAGAAGAGCGATCCTTTAAATCTTCATGCATATCTCTTTGTGCATCCATAAAAAATAGAGGTACAGCTTCTAATTGCTTCCAGGTAATTTGAGCATCTCTATTAATTTTTGTATTTTCTATATTTTCTCTATCTTCAAGCCATTCATCCAAAGTAGATTGATTAATGACATAATCATTTTTCAATCTATCATATTCGATTTGTGTTCTTATGGCAACAGCCCCTGAATCATTATCATCAATTATTATTGCGGCTCCCCAGTGATCCAGCCAGATAGCATCAAAATCAGGTTCCCTTTTCTTTTCATCATTTACCGGGACGATTAATATATCAATAATAGCTTTCCTGTCATCAGGAAGGACTTCATCTTTTGAAATAAAAATATCTTCTTTAGAAACCTTTTTGTAACCTACTCCCAGGGCAAGCTGCAAACATTTCAGTAAACTTGTTTTCCCCGAGTTATTCTGCCCAACAAGCAAAGTTAATGAATCGAGACTCATATTCACATTTTTCAAAGAACGAAAATTTCTTATTCTTATTTCCTCAATACGAATACCCACAAGGCTCCTCTTCTTTAATAAAAATTATTTCATGGCTTACCTAAGCGCTCTCCCCCACAATATACGGCACAAACAACGCCTCCCCTATATCCTCTTCAATAAAAGTATCGTCATTTTTTTTAATAAACCGCTTAATCAAATGCCCGGTACTGCTGCCCACAGGGATTACCAGAACTCCGCCCGTATTGAGTTTTGCAAATATATCCATTGGTAGAATCTCGGCACCGGCTGCCACGATAATGGCATCAAAAGCCCCTTCGGTTTCGTTAAAATCATCATTATGAAGAAGTGTGATATTGGGATAATTAAGGCTTAAGAGTACATTCCGTGCCCGCAGGTAAAGCGCCTCTATGCGCTCCATACTTACCAGGCTCTTGCATAATGAGGCCAGGAGAGCAGTCTGGTAACCCGAGCCCGTTCCTATTTCCAGAACCCGCTCCGTGCCCGTTAGCCCCAGTGCCTGGACCATCTTCGCGATTACCGAAGGCTTGGATATTGTCTGACCAAACCCTATTGGAAGAGAGGTATCATCATACGCCCGGTATCGTAATGCCTCGGAGACAAAAAGCTGCCGCGGCAGCGCGAATATCGCGTCTAGCACCGTACTGGAATAGACCCCTTTCCGCGCCAGGTCCTCTACCATGCCCCTGCGGGTATACTCCATACTGTCATTCGGCATCTTCCTGATATATACATCTTTATTCATAAAATATCCCTGCGTTAAATTTTGATACGGGTTGATACTCTCAAGAAACTCTTTTTAAACAGGGCCGGTTCCCGAAGATTTTATCCCGGGGCCATGCTCTGTTTCACGGGGTTGAAACCCCGAGCTACAACACGTCGCCCCGCTGGGGCTATTCTGTCTTGGGTCAGCATTGAACCA
>JAAENB010001199.1 GCA_024224995.1 bacterium
CAGGGGCTGGGGTTTACCCTCAAAGAGATAAATGAGCTCCTGGGACTCAAAGTCACCAATATAAATAATTGTGATGATGTTCATAAAATGACCGATGAAAAGATTAAGCAAATTGAAGAAAAGGTTGAAAATTTGATGAAGATAAAAGACTCCCTGGTAAAGCTGGCAGAGTCCTGCGAGCGGAAAGAATCCGCGTCGGACTGTCTTATTATTGACACCTTTGATCATGGAAAGTGCTGATGTATGCGCGCTGGGCTGGAATGAAACGCCCGGCGCATAAAATTTTTATCTAAAAATAAAGAGACACTCCCACTACGGATTTGGAAATTGAATAATAATTATTTGTGCTGGATTTATCTGAGGTTAAAGTTCCTGAGCTATTCCAATATTTAGTGTCGTTTTTTGATCTCAGATAACCAAATCCAAAATCACCATAAAGACCGATATGATTATTAAACATATATTTTAGCCCAATTGTTAAAAACCCTCCATAGTACAATTTAACTGATTTACTACGAGAAGAGTCTGTATCATTGCTTTTCTCACTAGTATAACTTAAAATTCCCAGTCGGGGGCCAATGTAAAAATAAAGACTCCTGTTAATACTTTTATAGTAAAATAGACCAAGAAATCCGCCAATACTCATCGTTTTTTTTGTCTCTATGTACATACTCGTGTGATTAGCATCCTCATCTTCATCACGTGAAAAGAAAAGTGTTGGTTCAACAGCAAATGACTCCCCAAGATGATATATAAAGGAGGCTCCATAATTTTGTGTTAAATTGTAATCCATGGGTTCCTTGTACATCATGCCGGTGAAAAATGAGAACCCAAAATCGTTTGCTTCAATATAGGATTTGTTTTCTTTTGTTTCTTCAGCCCCTGCAAAAACGGGGCACAGCAGCATAAGCGTAACAATAACTAACAATATTTTTTTCATGATTTTCTCCTGAGATAAAAATAGTTTTATGAAAAAATAGTATCTTATTTTAAGGGTTTTGTCTATAAAAATAATTAGGGTGATATCCGGGTTAATCCCGGCAAAAACCTTCCGAATCCACGGATTTCTTCTTAGATTTTTTTTCATTCTTCAGGGTTTTCGCGTATTTAACCAGGGAAGCGGTAGCCGGAGAAACAAAACCATTATCCGGAATATGATATTTTTTATTCTTTGGAGAACAGAGACTCACAATTATTGGGTAATTTTTTAAAGACGGTTTCATTTCAGCGTCCGCCATTTCGGAATAAGTAATAAAATTTTCAGTTTTCCCTTTAAATGTTTCAAGAACCTTCGCGTAATATATGTGGTTTACATATCCCTGCGGTTCGGGTTTTCCTCCATTAGCGCCTTCAACCCGGGCTTTTTTAATTTCAACCATTACGGTAAGATCGGTAGTTTCAATATTGCCTTTTAATAACTCAGTAGAAAAGGCCCTATCTTCCGGCGGAGTCACAAAATCACTGGTATTGAGTACCCATTGATTTTGAGGCTGCTGTTTGCAAGCGGCCATTCCTATAGTCAAAAGAATTATGACGATAATTGTGATCGATATAGATTTATTTTTCATATTTCTACTTCCTGAATTTGTTTTTATATAGTCGAATATTGGTCTACTCCGGATGCAGCTTCATTTTGAAATGCGCAACTTTTTGTATCATTTTTTTATCAACAATATCTTTATAATATTTTCCATTAATATAATCTTCAGTCTGGTTTCCGTAAAAATCGCTCCCCGGGTTCCCGGAATTCCCTGTGGGTAGAATAGAATAGGATCTATTCCAATCAGCACAGTCAAAGATATGTCTATGACAGGCCCCGACATACGCGCTAAATGGTTTCACAAATAAATACGAGTATGGAGAAACCGTGTGAACGCTGCCGCCAACGGGGTAAGAATCACTATTGAGATTAAAAACAAAGTCAAGAAGCTTGACTTTTCCAAGGGGATGGGCAAAGGTCATTGTATGGATTTTCCCCCACTTCCAGTCTTCCGGGTCATCTCCTATTTTTTCGTTTAGTTTGCTAAGCGCGTCCTTAAAGCTTTTCCACACAACCTGGTCGAAATTTTCTTTTATCCCCGAGGTCGTTACATCATCAAACCATATAGAATTTTCTCGTGCCCAGAAGTTTTCTATCGCCGATTGAGGGATAATATAATAGATTTCAATAAATTTTTGATATAACTCTTCCCCCAGTTCATCTTTGAAGATGTTTTCCATAAGAGAGAGGTAAAACCATTCAAAAATCGCGGCCTCCGGGCTCTCCTTATCCAGAATACAGTCCCAGTTTTCAATCATCGTAATAGCTTTTTTTTGGATCGAATCGGGGTTTTTCATTTTTTTCAGAGAAGAGACCAGTTTCGTTTTCATTCCCCCGGCCATAATCGACTTCTGGTCATTCTGCATCACTTTGAAATCTTCAACTGAGAATTTTTCCTTTGCCAAAAGCATTTCCCTGATCCTGCCTACCCGGTAAGGAGGAACAAACCATTGGCTGATATAATAGGAATAGGGCATATCTATAGGCTTGTTATTCGCGGACGCCACCATGCCGCTCTCGGGATTGTAGATATGCGGCTGTTTTTCAAAGGGAACAAAGCCTTTCCAATCATGGGTATCGGTCCAGCCGGGGCAAAGGCCTATGCCCTTATTCTCTTTTTTTCGAACAGGTATTCCGACGGAGCAATAAAGACCGATATTACCCGCAATATCAGCATAGGCAATATTTATGTTGATTGCTTTAAAGTGTTTTGCCCCTTTTTTAAAGTCGTCCCAGTTCTTAGCCCTGTTGAGCAAAAACATTCCCATCATTTCATTGGAGGGATAATGGCCTGCCCAGTGCATTGATATCGCTCTGTCCGTTATTTTTTTGAATTTTGAGATTATGGGACCGTGAGCGGTAAAGCGGATTTTTTGTTCAACAACGGCGCCTCCCTTAATCCGGATTTTTTCGGTTTTTATTTTCATTTTACGCCATTTCCCTTTATAGAAATATTCATCGGGATTAGCGGGGTTTATTTTTTCAGCAAAGAAATCCATGTCATCAACCATTACATTGGTTACGCCCCAGGCGATATATTTATTGTGCCCGGCAGTAATTGGCGGCGCTCCCGGCAGGAGAAGACCGCTTACCTCAATACCATTTTTTACGGACTGGTGAACCTGGTACCAGGTTCCGGGAGAGTAGAGCTTAAGATGCATATCATTCGCCAGGATCGGTTTCCCGGTTACGCTTTTTTTCCCTGAAACAGCCCAATTGTTGCTTCCAAAAAGAACAGTAAGCCCAAGCTCCGTAAGATGAGCGGATCGTTCCATCAGGGCAAGACCTTCTTTTTGTAGTATTCTATCTCTGGTTTTTTTTGATTTGGCAGCAGTTATTATATTAAAATCGCCCGGTAAAATTTCTTTAAAATGTTTTTCACCAACCTTTTGTAATATGTTATCATAGGCGAGCTCGGTTTTCCAGGCGATTCCCAAATTCCAGGACATAAATTCAATAACACTAACCGAATGGGCAGGTTCCCAGGGCTCGGGCGAATAACCAAGGATCGTGAATTCAAAAGGAAGACTGTGGCGGTTGTCTTCAATATAATGGTTGACCCCCGCGCTAAAGGCCATAAGATTTTTCCGGGTTCTTTCATCTGAAGCCGCGAATGTCTTTTTAGATTTTTCCCCTATCGCGGCTATTCTCATGAGTTCATCTGTTTCCACAAGGTCTTTGCCCAGTATTTCCGCGAGTCTGCCGGATGCCGCTCTTCTCAGCAGATCCATTTGCCAGAACCGGTCTTGTGACACAATATACCCTGTTGCCATATACAGGTCATGTTCATTCTCAGCGTATATATGAGGAACACCATTGGCTTCACGATAAACGGTAACCGCAGCGGAGAGCCCCTTTAGTTTGATATCCAGGTTATAATCGGGAAGATTTTTGTTGACAATATATTTTGAATAGATGAAGCCGCTGATTATTGATAAAATAACAAGTGTTGTGAAGACTATCAATGCTCTTTTTATTATTTTCATAACTTCTCACTGTTTATACTATTTGGATCAAGTATATGAATATAATAAGATTATTGCAAGTTTAAATTGTTTTCCTGAGAAGAGATTTTTTGTGGAGACGGAAATTTATCCGTCTCCACTTTTTCTTAGTACTTGATTATATAATTCACATAAGCATTTTTTGGCCTGGTTTCCGAACCGCCGTAATCTCCCGTCTCCCTTCCTTGATTATGATGATCTCCGGAACGAGTTGTTGTACTGTCAACTCCATCAACATTGTTGTCTCCAATCATTTGCACTGTTGAATGACTATGAACAACTACCGCGTCATTCTGGTATGAGCCAACAACAGAACCGAGAATTGTTAGACCGGTAATATCTGTTCTATTCGCGGCATCGGGATCGTTTCCTGTGCTGCCGTCGACTCCTCGCAGGAACCGTCCCCGGAAATCGGGCAGGTTAAAGGTGTACGCGTCTCCACCCCATGAATTCCTAATTGCCTGATACAGAGCGGCATAGTCACCACTTGTTGAACGTGAGCTTCCATCGCACAGCAGCCAGCCCTGCGGAATATCGGACCCGGCAAAGGGCATTATTGTTCCGGCAGGTGAGGCTTTGCTCACACTTTCTTTTAAGCTTTTTATTTCGGCTTTTAATTCGGATATACTTAAATACATTTCTGAAAAGCTGAAACCGCTGTCCGAACCATCTTCGGATGAGCTGTCACTCGTTACCAATCCGGCTTCACACCCGGTAAAAACAACTGCCAATAGTATTATTAAAC
>JAAENB010001200.1 GCA_024224995.1 bacterium
ACCTTTTTTTGTCAATGTTCGACTGCTTTTAATAATACTTTCACCGTTTCTATAGTGTGGAAATTCCTTTAAAGATCCACCTGACTTCTTTCCTTTTGGAACTTTTTGGTCACCAGTAATTCGCTCGCCTCCTTTTTTAAATTTCACTTTTTCAAAACCCGGAAATTTTTCCTTACCATATTTATTAAAAACCTTTTCGGAGCTATACACTCTCTTTGGTTTAAAAGCAGGTTTGGAATCCGGTAAATGCCCGGCTTGCTTAATATGTCCCTTGAGACTCGCCACACTACCAACAATAACAAGCCCCTGGCTAATACCTTGAATTAACAAATTCTCAACAATTGTTTCTTTTTCCCAGCTGGAATACCTTACTTTTTTCTGCAATTCCAGATCGTTGAATTTATTAATTTTATGAAAAAGATCATTTTTAATAACCAAAAATTTACCTATTTCTACTCCTAAATTAAGGCCCTCACCAAGACAAACTGCTTTGCCAAGCCCGCTTTTAGCCAAAGCTGCGGATTTACCAACAGATGCGTAGCGTATTGCAGTAGCATTCACTCCGGCAGCAACAATAGATCCCGCGATAGTAGAAAGATCCAGGGCTGTTGCGTTATCCCAATAAACATTTCCACGCTGCCAGCGTTCATATAAATTAAATCCTCCCGAAGCCGCGCCGGCAATGCCTCCCGCAACAGAAAGTGTCGCGGCCAAAACCTTAGTCGCCCCCGATGGCTCAGGAACTAAGGCAAGAGCAGCCACCCCAATAGCTGTAACTACTCCAATAGTTTGAGCTCTTTCTTTCCATACCTGGGCGGTGGATATGCCATCCGATTTTGCCTTCCATGTTTTCCTTTTGAATCTTAAATGCGGGGGAGGATTTATTACTATGTAACCGGCAGCATTCCGGTTTTCTTTAACATAAAGATCCCAGGAAGCTTTAAAGGATTTCCTGAGTTTCTCCCTGGGAGAATCGGACTCTTTTTCATCCCATTTCCCCCTGTATTGGTAAGTAAAATTCCCCCTTGAAGTATCAATTAATATCATTCCCTCAGCAGTGTCTTTCGCGAAAAGATTAAGCTGCTTTTTCCTGGGGTCTTTGTCGGGAATTAAAACCGCGTTAAGGGGCATCACCATCCCATTGGTCAATACTCCCGTTGCTGCCAGGGCTGCGTCCAGTCTTTCAATCTCCTCTTCA
>JAAENB010001201.1 GCA_024224995.1 bacterium
AACCGGGTTCGATTGAAATCAACGTTTGACAACTGGGTTTGGTTGAAATCAACGTTTGATGACTGGGTTCAATTGAAATCAACGTTTGACGACTGGGTTTGATTGAAATCAACGTTTGGCGACCGGGTTTGATTGAAATCAACGTTTGGCGACCAGGTTCGATTGAAATCAACGTTTGGCGACTGGCTTTGATTGAAATCAACGTTTGGCGACCAGGTTCAATTGAAACCAACGTTTGGCGACCGGCTTTGATTGAAATCAACGTTTGGCGACTGGGTTCGATTGAAATCAACGTTTGGTGTTGAAATCAACGTTTGGCGATTGGATTTGATTGAAATCAATGTTTGGCGACTGGCTTTGATTGAAATCAACGTTTGGCGACTGGGTTAGATTGAAATCAACGTTTGGTGACCAGCTTTGATTGAAATCAACGTTTGGCATCCAGCTTTGATTGAAATCAACATTTGGCATCCAGCTTTGATTCAAATCAACGTTTGGCGACTGAGTTTGATTGAAATCAACGTTTGGCAACCAGCTTTGATTGA
>JAAENB010001202.1 GCA_024224995.1 bacterium
ACCACTGAGATCTATCCTCTTGCCGTACACGTCGCTCTTCCGATCTGACCAATCACAAACTTTGCACAGGTACAGACAGCCAGTCCAAATGATCCTGACAGCACACCTGGTAATGATACGAACAATACACCCGATGAAGATGATGAAGATGATGCGACTATTGATCCGATACTGGAAGCTGATCTGGAATTAGAGAAGACAGCGAATGTGAGCAGTGCAGTAGTAGGAGACCTGGTTACTTATACGGTAACCGTGACAAATCAGGGACCTGCAGCGGCTACAGGCGTAACAGTAGAAGACATTTTACCATCAGAATTGAGTTATGTTAGCAGTACCGGCGCTTACGTTCCGGCTACGGGCATCTGGACGATCGGCAACATAGCATCAGGCGGCAGTGCAACGATCCAGATTGCAGCTTTAGTGACCAGTATCAATGCACCAATCACGAATTTTGCACAGGTACAGACAGCCAGTCCAAATGATCCAGACAGCACACCTGGCAATGATACGAACAACACACCCGACGAAGATGATGAAGACGATGCGACCATACAGCCAGGCACACCAAATGAGGCAGACCTTGAATTGAGTAAGAGTGCCAG
>JAAENB010001203.1 GCA_024224995.1 bacterium
CCGGAAGGAGCGCAAAAGTTTTTGAAAATGAGTCAATTTTAGCCCGGGGTTTTAACCCTATAGGGCAGCAGAGCAGAACCCCGGATAACATCTTCCGGTAAAACGGGCTCTGTTTATAAATTAGTTTCCCAGGGCTATAGGTTTTTCTCATAGCGTGGGGTTTCAACCCCACGTTATAAAGAAGAAGGCCCCGGGTAATATCTCCGGGAAAAGGCCCGTAGAGGCGTTGCACGCAACGTCTCCGAAACAAGCCCTTGCCGGGGCTCTCCAAAACGGTCTCGTTTATATCTTAGCTCCCTAAGAGTTAATTTTCCGGTACTCTGAAGGGGTCTGCCCTGTTATTTTCAAAAAGATCCGGTTAAAAGTAGCCAGGCTTTCAAATCCCGTGGAAAAGGCAATTTCGATAATTTTCCGGTTGGTTTCCCGCAATTCTTTTGCGGCCTGCTCTATCCTGAGTTCATTAATATAATCATTAATCTTTTTTCCGGTATAGGCCAGGAACATCCTGCTCATATGATCCGGGCTGATCCCGGTAGAATGGGCGAGCCCTTCCCGGGAGATATCGGACATATAATTTTCTTTTAAAAAGGCTATAATCTGCTCGAGTTTTTCTTCGGTTGAAGAGGTGATAGTCATTTTTCTTGCGGCCGACTTCTCCGGTCTTTCCAGTTTTTGGTACAGAGTATTCAAATCGATCTTATTTTTAATATGCTCACGAATTATCCTGATTATCACAATTATTGAAAAAAGAGGTATTGTGTAGGTATGAGTAAGAGGGGGATAATGAAATATCCAGAGATAATTTACTACATCCCAGGCGATAAAAGCTCCGGGACATATTCCAAAGATAATAAGCAGGTATACTGCCCTGTCGGGTTTGATCGTATTGAGTTTGTAGATAGTATGGATCAATAGAAATATTACACTGAACATACTTATTGTTCCCAGTATCCTGGCGGGATAACCGTTTGAAATTGTATTGGGATTAAAAATAATTATACCTGAAACGAGCAGCAGAACCGGGATAATTACCCGGTTATAATTAGACAGGTAGATTTTATAAAATGACTGTATAAATAAAAAATAGAATATTGAAAACAGGGAAGGGCAGGCCCAGAGAAAGGTTATTCGAAAATCGTTACTAAAAGGAAAATAAGGCGGAAAAACCAAAAAGATATACCATATCCAGCAGGCAAAAATCGCAACGGTATGAATATTGATCAGTTCTTTCCTGTTCCATATAAAAAAGATCAAATGAAAAATAACCTGACCCATTAAAAAGATAATTATACCCACGGGCAGCTGTAAAAAAATAAACCGGTCCAATATTCTTTGTTTAATAAAAGTTTCCCGGTCCAGCAGCCGCACTGATCCCGGAATTCCCCCATATTCTTTTCCAAATGTACCCAGGTAAATATACAGGTGATTTTTGCCCGGGTTAATTATCCCGGCCGGGATCTTGTAATTCCCTGGATGATGAAGGCTGTGCATCTCCTGCTGAGTATATTCACCAATTTTATGACCGTTAATATAGGTCACATTCGTATAATAGACCAGCCCGCAGCTCAATCCGTAATATTGCTCCGGGCTCTCTGCCGCAGTGAATTCCCCCCTGAGCCAGATGTGCTGAAATCCATCGACCGGTTTATACGGCAGCCGAAACATTGCCGGGAACTCTAATTGCTGCCATTCTTCTTGAAGAGAGGCTTTTTTTAATGAAGAATCTTGAGAATACCAAACAGACCATTCGCGAATGTGCAGGTCTTTACCTGTATTGGCGCAGGCCCCGGTAAAAAAGAGGGAGCACAGGATAAATAAGAGTGGTGTTACTGTTAAGGTATTCTGTTTGTTTTTCCGAATGGTATTCGTTTTTTTTTGTAAAAAAGACGGTTTGTATTCTTGAATAAATTTAAAAACAAAGTTAGTCTCTTTGTTCTGTTTCAAAAAAATAATTCCTCTTTACTGCACTGTATATTCAGAAAAGGATTTTTAGGCAAGAATTATACATTTTTTTGAATAAAAAATTCTTTGTATTTCATATCAGTGCCTCCGATGCTGAAATTTACAGATCCTGAACAAATTTTATAATGTTCTTTGACTTTAGTCAAGATACCTTCTAAAAAATAACTTTTATATAATTGACAATAGCGGAAATTTATGATACGCTAAAGGGCTAAATATATAAAAAGGCTAGGCATGTCGGTGAAGAAAAAAATATCGCGATCAATATTCTTGAAAATATTTAGTTTATTAATAGTGATTATGCTTCTGATAATAGGAATTGTGGGAACAACTCTCAGTGCTTTCTATTTATTAAAAAGTGATGGCAACGCGATAAATATTTCCGGAAGTGAACGAATGAGAACAATACTTCTTGGATTTTCAACAAATATGTATATCAATAGTATGTCTTCGGATTCGCGGAAAGATGAATCTCAAAAATTAAAAAATACAATTGAAAAAGAACTCGCGAAATATCAAAAATTTCTTGATGGCTTAAAGAACGGCAGTGAAGAATTAGCCCTGGCGAAAGCTACTGATGAAGAACTGTTAGTCTCTCTTAATAATATTTACACATTCTGGGAACCTTACAAAGAAACAATTCAACAAGTTATTGATGAAAAAACTTCCCTGGAGGAGAAAGAACGTTTACGCGCAAATATTTCATTTTGGAAGGCTCTTGAGCTTAAAAATACTGTTCATAAATCAGTTGAACTTTTCAATAAGATCTCTAATAAAAAAATACTGGTTGCTCAAATAATTGAAATAGTATTTTTACTGCTGTCGATAATCATATTTTACGTGGCATATATTATTACAAAAAGAATTATTAGCCCAATTAATAAAATAGCATTGAGCTTGCAGGATATTGCCGAAGGTGAAGGCGATTTAACCGTAAGTTTAAAAATTTATTCGGAAGATGAAACCGGCATCATGTCGGGAAATTTTAATAAATTTGTTGAGAAAATGAGAAATGTAATTAAAAGTATAATTGATATCGCAAATAGCCTTGCGGCATCTTCGCAAGAGCTATCCGCCGTAACAATGTCTTTTTCGGAAATCGCCCAGGGCCAGGCAGCATCAGAAGAAGAATTAAGCGCAACAACTGAAGAATTATCCGCTGGTATGGAGCATATTTCCGACAATACAGCAAATCAATTTACAAGTCTTTCATCGTTATTAACGCGAATTGAAGAACTCACGGATATTATCAAACAAATTGATAAAAATATTCAAGAATCAATTACCCTGACAGGTGATATGTCAACAAATGCTAAATCCGGTGAGGAATCTTTAAATTATATGAATAATAGCATGTCAAAGATCAAAGAAAGTTCAACGAAAGTGAATAGTATTATTAGTATTATAAATGATATTTCAGAACAGATAAACCTGCTCTCATTAAATGCCGCCATTGAATCGGCAAGAGCGGGTGATGCCGGCCGGGGTTTCGCGGTAGTTGCGGACGAAATTTCAAAATTAGCAGACCAGACTGCTGAAAGTATAAAAGAAATTGATTCACTTATCAAAATTAATGAAAGTGAAATAAATAAAGGTATTTCCAATGTTAATAATACTACGGAAAAAATTTCCCTTATAATTAATGGCGTTGAATCAATTTCTGAAATGATGAGCACCTTATCTGACTTTATGAAAAAACAAGACGAGGCAAACCGTGAGGTGAATTCATACGCCGATGAGGTAAAACAGAAAACAGAAGAGATTAAGACCGCAACTGAAGGGCATAAAACCGCAACGGCTGAAATTTCAAAAACAACGATAGATATAAACGAGCAGACCCAAACCATCGCAGCCGGTTCGGAAGAAATGGCTTCAACTTCGGAAGAAATCGCGGGCATGGCCGATATGCTCAAAGAAAAGATTGATTTCTTTAAGGTTTAACATCTTCAGGTTTTTAACCCGCCCCTCATTTTTTTTAAGATTGACATTTGAGCCCTACCTGCTTACGATGCCCATTTCAATTTAATTAGAGGAGCTGTAATGTCAAAACCGGTCATTGTACAAAGCGACAACACGATCCTGCTGGAAGTTGACAATCCTGATTTTGAAGACGCGCGGGATTCAATCTCACCATTTGCTGAGCTTGAAAAAAGCCCGGAACACATGCACACCTATCGAATAACCCACCTTTCTCTCTGGAACGCGGCTGCTTCAAACCTGAAGTATAAAGAAATCATTGAACGGCTAAAATCGCACTCGCGGTATGATATTCCCCAGACTGTTCTGACGACTATTCGGGAGCAGATGGAGCGGTACGGACTCATTAAACTGATAAAAAAGGGTGATGACCTGATCCTTACTTCTCATGACACTATTCTTATAAATGAATTTATGAACACCAAGGGAATCCAGACCTATATTGATTCAAAGATTGACAGTTCAAATATAAAAATACGGGCAAACTATAGAGGCCATATTAAACAGGCTCTTATTAAAATAGGTTTTCCCGTAGAAGACCTGGCCGGCTATGAAGAAGGAGATCCCTGTCCAATATCACTGCGGGAAACCAGCCTCGCGAGCCATCCCTTTTCTATCAGGGATTACCAGGAAAGTTCGATAAATGCCTTTCACAAAGGCGGCGGACCCGACGGAGGAAGCGGGATCATAGTCCTGCCCTGCGGAGCCGGGAAAACCATTGTGGGAATTGGAGTGTTAGCGCTGCTGAAAACAGCAACCCTCATTCTTGTAACAAATACCGTAGCCCTGCGCCAGTGGAAAGAAGAATTACTCGATAAAAGCGACCTGTCACCCGATATGATAGGAGAGTTTTCCGGTGAAAAGAAAGAGATCAAGCCCGTAACTATTGCCACTTACAATATTCTTACTTACCGGAAAAAGAAAAAGGATCCCTTTACTCATTTTGAGCTTTTCACCAAGAACAACTGGGGCCTGATTATTTATGATGAAGTTCACCTGCTGCCTGCCCCGGTATTTAGAATGACCTCAGAAATCCAGTCCAAGCGAAGACTGGGACTAACAGCCACCCTGATCCGTGAAGACGGGCTGGAAACCGATGTATTCAGCCTTATTGGACCCAAAAAATATGATATGCCATGGAAGATCCTTGAACGCTGCCAGTGGATAGCGGAAGCCCAGTGCGCGGAGATCCGGATTGAACTGTCCGATGATATTAGAACCCAATATTCAGTAGCCAGGGAACGGGAAAAGTTCAGGATCGCTTCAGAGAACGAGAAAAAGATCCAGATAGTAAAAAAGATCATTGCCGCTCATGAAGGAGCAAATATCCTCATTATCGGTCAGTATATATCCCAGTTAACGGAGTTTGCCCGTCAGTTTAATTTTCCCCTCATTACCGGCAGCAGCCCGGTGTCGGAGAGGGAGCTCTTGTATCGCAAGTTCAGGATTGGTGAAATAAAGATCCTCATCGTGTCAAAAGTGGCCAACTTTTCCATTGATCTGCCCGACGCGAATGTAGCAATTCAGGTATCGGGAACCTTTGGTTCCAGGCAGGAAGAGGCTCAGCGGCTGGGCAGAATACTCCGGCCCAAGAAAGAAGATAATAAAGCGTTTTTCTATACGATAATTACCTCTAACTCAGTAGAAGAAAAGTTTGCCCATAACAGGCAGCTGTTCCTTACGGAACAGGGCTATTCCTACACCATCTATAATGAAGAAATGTTCAAAACGGAATTTAAACCCTTATCCAGAACTAGTTCCGGTTAGAAGCCATTAGTTCAATAAATGTTTCTATCCTGGTCTGAATTGGTCCTTCCGAATAGGCCCGGGGATCGTTCATATCACATTGGAGGATGAGAACCGGGATATTGCAGGTCCGTTCAAGCTCCTTTTTCAGGTCTATCATTCCTGATGAAGAGGGGCGGCAGGACATGTTTTCGTGCAGAATGACCCCGTCTATTTTATATTCTTCTATCCATTTCTTAAAGAAATAAAACCGTTTTTCCAGGTTAAAAGAATAGGGCGGAGCCATTATGGACCGGGCAGCCTCACGGAGAAATCCTTCAACCGAAAGACCCGGGGTTTTGTCCGGGGCAAATGACCAGGTGTATGGTTCGAATGTAACAACAGCGCCGTATTTGGCAAAATCGTACATGAATCTCATTTTATACCAGAATGGGATTCCTTCAAAAAGTATACGGAATTTTTCTTTTCCCGGAGGAAGAGTACCTTCTCCCCGGGCAGATCTCTCCGTAACGTCGCCCAGGATTTTTTTATAAAATTTAATTCCTTTTTTTACTCCGGGCATAACAACCAGGGGAAAAAAAGAAGCCGACGTTTCTGCGGCACTGTATGGAGAAGGAACATTTTTCCGGCAGCTGTATATCTCTTTCCACAGGTTGGTCAATTCGGCTGACCTTTCTATTACTGAATACATCTTTTTTTCATTGAGCTTTTTCCCGGTTTCTTTTTCCATAAAGTCGAAAAACGCGTAAAACTGTTCAACAATATAGTCGATATACCCTTCCAGGGTGCTTTCGCTTGTGCCGCTGACCCATTTCGGAATATCGAACATGAAAAAAGGCACTTTGAGTTTGTGAGCCTGGATCTGGAACCATTTCCAGTGGGTGTCGCAGATTGTATTGGTGCAGGTAATAATATCGGGAGTATCAATTCCGCCCAGGGTTGTTTTTATATTTGTGTCAACGGCTCCGATACTTGTTTTGCAATAGGAGCAGAGGTCACGGGAATAACCCATTGTCTCGGCATGTTCAATGAGCCGTTCCGACTGGCCCCGGGCAGCGGCAACTGTAGCCATATTTTCAGGATGAAGAGGGAAAATATCGTATGCCCAGAGTACTTCAACCGGGAACCCGGCACAGGTCCATGCGGTTTTTTTCCAGGGAAGAAGAGAGGCAAGCTTGCCATTGACCAGGTACCACAACATAACCCCTTTCAGTTTCCCCGCGTTGGGAAGGGTTCTTATTTTTATTTTTTCCGGTTCCATAATTCCTGTATTCTCCCTGTTGTTTTTATAACGAGGGGCTGAAGCCCCACGCTATGAGAAATCCCCATAGCCCTGGTGAACTATTTTATAAACAGGGCCTGTTCCCGGGAGATATTATCCGGGTTCTGCTCTGCTGCCCTATGGGGTTGGGGGGCCGATGGAAACAGACCCCGGTGTCGACACAGTTTCTAACCTATTTTTCCCCTGCTACACTGGGTCGGTCGTGTCTTAATATACCGAAAACGTAATTCGGAATGTAAACTATGCCCGGAGTGATGCCTCTGCGGGTTGTGAGGCTGTTTGAGCGGAGCGAGTTCCGAACGTTCTGCGGAGGCATTACTCCGGGCATAGTTTACATTCCGGGTCGATATACCTTCCTCAAAGTATCTCCGTAAAAGCCATAAGCCGATTGGTCATTTGTTGATCGGGAACAGGGCTTAATTCCCTTTCAAGGTGAATCAGTTTAAAACCTTTTTCCGTAAGAGTATTATTAACCGTAACTGAGTCATAGGCATAGGCCTCGCAAAATTTCAGGTTTTGAGACAGAATGGCGTCTACCCCGGTTTCACCCAGGCACGTAATAAGGTAATCAATCCTTTTTTGCAAAGAGACTTTGGTAGCCGGTTTTGGAATGGTCAGGTAGTACTCAGCCAGCGCTTCCAGGGGATCTTTTTCTTCGGAAATGAGCCCGGCAAAATACCGCTCCCCCGTAGAAAGATCATCCCGGATAACCCTGATATCACACTCATCAAGTGTCTTCATCCATTCTCCATAGGTGACATCGGACCCCGTAAGTAAAAAGCGTTTTTTTTCAACAGGAAAAGAAGGACGCTTGTTCCACTCGTTAATTTTTTCATCGAACTCCCGAATGAGATCTTCTTTGTTTTCCTGTAACGACTTTTTTATGATAGTAAAATAATCATAATTTGAAATATCTCTTTCGGCACGAAGAGCGGAGAGCTCCCGCATCCGCTTTTTAATTTCATTCGACTTTTTAATCGCTTCTTTAAGCTTTTCAGCGCTTATACTAATATTGAATTGCTGCTCCAGCCCGGTGATGAGCCGTTTTAATTCAGCAATGAAAAATTTAGCAGCAAGAGAATCGTCATTCGTGGGGCTGTTAAACCAGTAGAGAAAAGGTGTTTCAACATGAAGCTTCCATATATCATAATGCCGGTTTGTGGCATCACAGCCGTGGGCAAAAATAATACCAGCCCATTCAGCGGAATGAGAAAGCGCTTCCGTAAGCCAGCTTTTAGCGGCAGGACAGAAAAAGTTTGGTAAATACTGATCTGCCGGGCCGTTTGATTCATGAACATTGCCCAATATTTTATAAGGAATAAATCCGGCTGCCATGATGATTTCTTCGGGCATGTCATGAGAAGAATCGAAATAGGCTATTTTTTTCAATAGAACTCTCCTTTTTTGTTCGACATTGACGAATTATGTTCGAAATGTAATAATTTTATACTCCGCGTCAATGCTTTTTTAAAAAAACGAACAACAAGAGGAGGTATTTTAATCAATTGACATCTTTGTTTGGTATGATATGCTAATAAAGAGGGTTAAGACTCATCGCTATGAACAAGAGAAAAACAAGGACACTAATCCCGGTAGTTATTATTGTAATAATTGCGGCACTGATCAGTTTCATGAGCGGCGGTTCTCTGTTTGAAAACAGGAAAAAAGCGCCCCTGGCAGTGCGGGGTATTCTTGATCTCAAAACATGGAACTTTGAAACGGACGGTCATGCTCTTCTTTCGGGAGAATGGGAATTTTACTGGAAGAGCCTGCTTGTTCCTGCTGATTTTGATTCAAATACCTTGATCAATAATCCGGTTCCAACAGGGTTTATGACCCTTCCCCGGTCATGGGACGGTTACCCTGTAAACGGAAAAAAGATCAGTGCTGAGGGATACGCGACATTCCGGCTGACAGTAAAAAATATAACCCCGCATCGTCTTCTGGCGTTTCGTTTTCATGATATTGGCCTGGCATACAGGGTTTTTGCTAATGGCAGGGAAATTACCTCTGTAGGGAAAGTTGGAAAAGAGCCCCATACAATGACTCCGGCCTATTTTCCCCATGTTGCTGAATTTTCAGGAGAAACCGGCGAGCTTTCGATTATAATCCAGGCATCGAACTTTCATCGCGACAAAAGCGGTATATGGGATGATATCCACCTGGGGCCGGTAAATAAGATCCACCAGCAGCGTGATAAAAGCCTGGCATTTGAACTCTTTTTATTCGGCAGCCTTTTTATAATGGCTTTGTATCATTTTGGCCTGTATCTACTCAGGAAAAAAGATAAATCTCCTTTATATTTCGCTGCCTGTTGTCTTTTTATTTCCCTGTTTACTCTTACAACAGGAGAGCGATACCTGGCTCACCTGTACCCGGATTTAAGCTGGGAACTCTTTTTTAAACTATTATCACTATCGTTTTTTCTTTCTGTTCCGGTTTTTGCCATGTTCCTGCGCTCCCTTTTCCCTGATGAATTCTCAGAAAAAGTTTTACAGGTGACGCAGATTGTCACGGTGCTGGCATCGATTATTGTAATTATTACCTCTGCCCGGGTGTTCTCATATATAATAACCGCTTACCAGGTTTTTACCGGGATGCTGTTTCTTTATATCATCTTTCTTCTTGTCCTGGCTGCCATACGGAAGCGGGATGGTGCTTCGGTTTTTCTTTTTGGGTTTTTTATCCTGTTCCTGACTTTTGTAAATGATGTCCTTCATGACAATGCTATAATCTATACCAGTTTTTTTGTTCCCTTTGGGCTTTTTGTTTTTATTTTTTCCCAGGCATTTTTTCTTTCCACCAGGTTTTCCAGGGCTTTATCCATGGTGGAAAACCTTACTCATGAGCTTGAAGACAAATCAATAAAACTGGAGGACTCGAATGTCCGGTTAACCGATAAAGTAATAAAACGTACTGAGCAAATGCTCAGGGCAAAAACCGAAGTGGAAACTGTAATGGATAAGCTTGAAAGCATTAATGAAAATCTTTTACAGGCAAACAAGGATCTTGAAGGTGCTCAGCGGACTATGAAATTGGATATGGACATGGCTCAGAATGTTCAAAAAAATTATCTTTCTGATGAAGCGCCCGGAACAGAAAACTGGGAAACAGCCCTTATGTTTAAGCCCATGGCCGGAGTTTCCGGAGATTTTTTTGATTTTTATCTCTCCGAAGATGAGCTGGAAGTTGTGGGTCTTTTTGATGTTTCAGGGCATGGAATTTCTTCGGCTTTAATTACAATGATCGCCAAATCGATTCTTGTTCGAATTTTTAACGAAAATAAAGGCTGCGCTATTAACCTGCTGCTCCAGGAGGCCAATAATGAATTGATCCGGGAATTAGGTAATGTCGATAACTATCTAACCGGGGTAATGGTACAATTATATGATACGTATATTGAATGTGTCAATGCCGCGCATACGGATATTCTGCATAAGAAAAAAAGTACCAAAGAAATTGAAATAATCGGTTTACAAAATAAGGACTATAAAGGAAACTTCCTCAGTATTCCAATGCTGAAAAGCGAATATGACCTGTTCCGGTTTAATATTGAACCCGGTGATTCCATCCTTTTATATACCGATTGCCTTGTTGAAGGCTTCAACAAGAACAGGGAATCGTACGAGGTGGAACGGCTGGTAAGGGCGTTTAAAAAAGTTCCGGGAAACAGCAGCGCGCAAGAGCAATTGGATCTCATTTTAGAAGATTTTTATCGTCATATTGGGAACGAAAAGCTGAATGACGATCTTACGGTAATCCTGTTAAAAAATATTGCCAAAAAATAGAACAAATCCGGAAAATTATACAATAAAATGAAGTTATTGCGCAAAAAAGACTCTCCCCGGGAGACAAATGAAACTACGGGTAAAAAAAGGCTTTTTTCCCGTAGTTTTATAATAACCACACTGTTGTGGATAGTGCTGTTGTGCTATTTCCTAATGATCTGTTCTCCGGGTTCTTTCAAAAAGAACTCTCCTGTAGCGGAAAAAGGAGTTCTTGATCTTACGGGGTGGGACCTGGAAAAAAACGGTCCTTTTCGGCTGAAGGGAGAATGGGAGTTCCATTGGAAACAATTTATATCTCCCACTGATCCTCCCGAAAATAATCTTCCTGCTTATTGTTCTGTTCCCGAGTCCTGGAGCAGCTGCAAACCCGGAGGAAAAGAGCTCCCCAAAACCGGGTACGCGTCTTACCGGCTTGTGATCCTTCCGGACAGCAAGAGAGATAAAACGAAACCCCTTGCTATAAAGTTTGGATTAATTGGCACTGCTTTTGATGTATATGTAAACGGAAAGAAAATAAGTTCCGTTGGTGAAATCGGCAATTCGCCCGAAGCATCAATCCCGGCATATTACCCTCATGTTTCGGATTTTATTTCCGGCAGCGACCGGCTGGAAGTTGTATTTCATATTTCCAATTTTCATCATAAAAACGGGGGGATCTGGGAGCAGGTCTGGTTTGGAAAAGAAGAGGATATTCGGCGGGTACGGGTGAGCAGGCTTAATCTCGAGTTGTTTTTATTCGGCAGTATTCTTATTATGGCCCTCTATCACCTGGGACTGTTTATCCTGAGGAGGAACGACCGGTCCCCTCTTTATTTTGGTATCTTTTGTTCTTTTATGGCCTGTTTTGTCCTGGTAACGGGTGAACAGTATTTTACGCTGCTCTTTCCCCGTGCTCCCTGGGAACTCATGCTTAAGCTTGAATACTTGAGCTATTATTTATGTGTTCCTGTTTTTTCAAATTTTATTCAATCGCTCTATCCCCGCGAAGTGATTAAAAAGCTTCTTCGTTCCGTGGAAATAGTGAGTTACATTTTTGCCGCGATAGTCCTCATATCCCCGGCAGCAATATACTCAGAGACCTACCTCTATTTTGATATAATTATAATTTCCTGCTGCTTGTATGTTGTTTTTGTCCTTATTGTATCCATAATAAGAAAAAGAGATGGAGCTGCTGTTTTTCTTATGGGATTTATTATTTTTTTTATTACTATCCTGTATGATATTTTACAGGATTATGAAATAATTAAAGGACGCAATATCGCGCCTTTTGGATTTTTTATCTTTATTTTTAGCCAGGCGTACCTGTTGTCAATACGGTTCTCGAGCGCGTTTTTTTGTGTTGAGACCCTTTCCGAAGAGCTTAAAGAAAAATCGGAGCAGCTTGAAGACGCGAATGTGCAGCTAACCGACCTGAACCAGACTCTGGAAGATAAAGTTTTAAAACGTACTGAACAGCTTCTCATGGCAAAAGAAGAAGTTGAAGCCACTATGGAAGAGCTTACCGCCATGAACAGCAATCTCGTTTCCGTAAATAGAGACCTGGAAGACGCGTACCGGACCATTGAAAACGATATGGACATGGCAGTGAATGTTCAGACTGCTCTTTTTCCTAAAGAACCCCCTGAAGTAAAAGAGTGGGATATTGCTTTTGATTTTAGACCTATGATTGGTGTATCGGGCGATTTTTATGATTTCTATTGTTCGGGAAACACTCTTGAAGGAATTGGTCTTTTTGATGTATCGGGACATGGGATTTCTTCCGCCCTTGTTACTATGATCGCGAAATCAATCCTGTTCCGGATTTTTAACGAGAACCGGGACAAAAAGATCAATGAAGTTTTGAGTCTGAGTAATACGGAACTTATTAAAGAATTAGGCAATGTTGATAATTATCTAACGGGGATATTTCTCAGGATATTCGATGATCATATTGATTATGTTAATGCTGCCCATCCCGACCTGCTGCATAAAAAGGGAAAAACAGGCTCCGTTGATATTGTTGGCGAATCGAATTTTGATTTTAGAGGAACGTTTCTGAGTATTCCTGATATGGAAAGTGAGTTTGGAATTCTCAGTTTCCCCGTAGAAAAAGAAGACTCAATCCTTTTCTTTACCGATGGTCTTACTGAAGGGTATAATAACAATAATGATCCTTATGAAATAGAAAGGTTGATAGAAGTCTTTGCCAGGATCCCTGCTTATGCCACAGCCAGAGAACAGCTCGATATCATCATGAATGATTATTACCGCTATGTGGGAAGAACTGATAAGCTTGATGATGATCTTACCGTTATTATATTAAAAAGAACAAGTTCCTGACACATTGTGCGGTTGTGTTTCTGCGGGGAGAGACGTTGCGTGCAACGCCTTTACGGTGGGATGTTGTGGCAGGGTTGTGTTGCAAGAGCAAGGCACATTGGCCAGAGCAAGGGGGTTAAGGGGGCGCAGCTAACCCCCCACTACCCAGCGCAGCGTTAGCTGCGCCCCTCCCCGCACTATAAATAATTAATTGACATTAGGGCTAAATATAGTATCCTATTTAAGTAAATCTTTGTGTTGAATCAACGGGATTGCGCCTGGGGTGTTCTTTATAAATGAACTATATATATAAAATAATACGGCCCGATAGTTCCAAAAACGGACTATTCCTGCTGGCTGCTGTATTGCTCTGGTGCTCTCTTAGCTGTCACCCTTTTTCTCCGCAGAAAAAAAGTCCACCCATATCAAAAGGAGTCCTGGATCTAAACATAAACAGCTGGGATTTTAAACAGGACGGCCTCCTGGAACTTTCAGGGGAATGGGAGTTATATAGGCAGCAGTTTTATATGGAAAAAAATTCAGAACAAGCAAATTTGCACTATTCTAACGTCCCCGGTCTCTGGACTTCCCCCAAAGGGTATGCCTCGTACCGGCTTAAAATCCTCTTAAATAAAAAACACAAAAAAGAGCCTCTTGCCTTTAAGTTTGGAATTATGGGAACGGCATTTACTATATATATAAATGGCAAGGAACTCACTTCGGTTGGTACTCCGGGGAAAACCGCTGAAAGTTCCAGGCCGAAATATTTTCCCCATGCAGCAGTATTTACTCCTGACAGCGATGAGCTTGAAGTAGTTATGCATATATCAAATTTTCATCACAGCAGGGGCGGGCCTCGAAACACGATCCTTCTGGGCAGGCAGCCGGATATTGAAAAGTTCAGGGAACATAATCTTATTCTTGGATTTTTTCTTTTCGGCAGCATTTTAATTATGAGCTTCTATCACCTGGGTTTGTTTCTTCTTCGAAGGAAAGATCAATCCCCGCTTTTTTTTGGAATTTTTTGTTTCCTTATGGCATTCTATACGCTTGGAACAAATGAACGCTACCTGGTTCACCTGTTTCCCGGCCTCAGCTGGGAACTCCATTGCAGGTTTGAAGATCTTTCCTGGTATCTTGCTATCCCTATATTTTCCTGGTTTATACAGACGCTTTTCCCCCGGGAATATTTAAAAATATTTTTTTATCCCATTGAAGTCATTTGTTTTCTTTTTTCCGCAATTGTCCTGTTTGCCCCTGTTTCTATTTACTCAAAAACCTACTTTACCTACAGTATTATTATACTGTTTAGCTGTAGTTATGTTTTATATGTCCTTATTCTTTCGTTTATAAGAAAAAGAGAAGGTGCCGGGATATTTATCGTAGGATTTTTATTATTGTTCCTGTCAATTTTAAATGACATATTGTATGATAATGGGTACATCGCGACAGGGAACATTGTTCCCTTTGGAATGTTTCTTTTTATTTTTTGCCAGGCATATCTTATCTCACATCGTTTTTCCAGGGCCTTTTACTCCGTTGAAAATCTTTCCGAAGAATTGAAAGTAAAATCCGTTCAATTGGAAACAGCAAATACACAGCTGACGGATTTGAACCAGAATCTTGAAGTAAAGGTTGATGAACGGACCATGCAGCTCCAAAATGCCAAGGATAAGATAGAGATTGCCATGGGAGATCTTGAGTCAATTAATGAAAGTCTTCTCCTGGTAAACAGTGACCTTGAAGAAGCGCATAAAACCATTAAAATGGATATGCGGATGGCCTCCAATGTTCAGGCAAACTTTTTTCCCATGCGTCCGCCTGAAACGGATCAATGGGATATTGCCTTTATTTTTAAACCAATGACCAGTGTATCGGGAGACCTTTTTGATTTTTATCTTTCGGAAAACCGGCTTGAGGGGATTGGCCTTTTTGACGTCTCCGGGCACGGCGTTGCTTCCGCCTTGATTACGATGATTGCCAAATCGATCCTGCACAGGATCTTTAATGCCAATAAAGATAAGGGTGTTAACCAGGTATTGCAGGATGTTAATTCCGAATTGATCCGGGAAATTGGTAATGTCGATAACTATCTTACGGGAATTATTCTGCAGATTTTTGATGACCATGTTGAGTATGTTAATGCCGCGCATACGGAATTACTTCATAAAAGGGATTCTGTTGAAATAATCGATCATATTGAAACTGATTTTAGAGGGACTTTCTTAAGTGTTCCTATTATGGAATCTCCCTATAAAATGATCAGTTTTCCCATAGAAAAAGGCTCTTCTCTTCTATTATATACCGATTGCATCATTGAAAGTTTTAACAAAAAGCACGAACCATACGGGCTGGACCGGCTTGTTGATATTTTTTCGCAGACTCCTTCTGAAGCCGGAGCCGAAGAGCAACTCGATTTTATTATGAAAGATTTTTACCGGCATACGGGGAGAGAAACCCTGGACGATGATTTGACTGCTATTTTGTTGAAAAAGATTAAATAGCTTTCTTCACCCTGTCCCTGGCCTCTGCGAGGCAGCGAGGGGTTGAAACCCCACGCTATGAGAAACTACCGCGAAGCGGGAATTCATTGGGAAGAAACAGCAGTTTGAAATGAGCCGGTTTCAGCAGGGATTTTGACCGGGTCTACACTCTGCGCCCTCGGGGATGAATCCCCGGGCGATATGAGCATTCCCTGAAAGGAACACGCAGGATGGTTGACAATATAAAACGTATAATTTAGAATCTCCCATTATGTTACTTTACTCCTTTGCGGCTCTTAATGATCCTTTTTTCTTTACCGGGGTTTCAATTGGAACCCTGGGGTTTGGCGCGGCTATTGCTCTAATTTTTCTTTTGATCTTTATTCGAAGGCCGGGGTGGAAGGAATATCAATATTTTCTGCTTCAGCTCATTCCCGGTTTTTTTGTAGTTTATCAAAGCAGCGGTTTTGAGCCCCTTTTTGAAAGTGCCGAAACCAGGATCAAAGTCCTGGGATTTATGTGGACTGCCCTTGTCCTTTTTCACCTTACGTTCCTGCACCGGCTCTATAAACTGGAACGGAAGAAAATGGAGCTTGCCCTGTGGGTAATCCTGGTAATTAATACAATACTAATATTTGTCGCAAGTGATTTGACCCGGCACAGCTATTTGGGAATCATTGTGATTCTTTCTATCACCCCCCTGGCTTTTTATAATATTTCCATTCACGCGGGCCGTTTTGTAAAAGGAAATATCTACGCGAAGTTTCTTCTTATTCCGGGAGTTGTTTTATCATTAAGCGCGGCTCATGACGGGATCTGCTACCTGCCCCGGTTTGGCGGGCCGGAGCTTACCCTTTTCGGATATTCATTTGACCGCCTCATTTTTGGATACTGTTCTTTTATGATGTTTGTGGGCGGAGCCATTATCCTGGTGCACCGGTTTATGAATACCATGGACGAAGTGGAAACCCTGAACGCGACTCTGGAAGAAAAAGTGGCGGAAAGGACTCAGGAATTAGAAAAGAGCCTTAACGATCTTTCGAATATTATCGAAAATATTTACCTGGATCAGCAGGTAAAAAGGCCCCGAGACGCTATATCGGCTGCTACTGAAGAGAAGATCAAGAAAGCGATTATCTACATCAATGAAAATTATATGGAACAGATCTCACGGGAAGGGCTGGCTGCTTCACTGGATATTAATCACGATCATTTGAGTAAGTCTTTTAAGATCTATACCGGGAAAAAGATCATTGAATATATAAATGAGCTCAGGGTAAAAAGAGCTGTGCTTATGCTGAAAGATCCGGACAAAACGATTATCACCATTGCTTATGATGTGGGGTTTGAAAGCCTCAGGACCTTTAACCGGGCCTTTGTTAAGGTTATGGGGGTTACGCCCAGTGAGTTTCGTGGTTTGAATTCAGGGGGATAAAAGAGATTTTTATAGGAATGACACGTTTTAATGGAGTCCAGGTGTTTTTGATCTTCTTGCCGGTTTTTACGGAAAATCAATCCCGCCAAAAGAGGCATTTTTCGCGTATCCCACCAGTTCGATGTAGCCCTGACCGCGAACTGCCGCACCACGGGAAGTTCCCACTGCTTCAACTGCTCCTTCCCAGTAGGTCACTGGGTAAAGATCCAGTTCCTGCTCTGCCATCATGGGTTTGATTTTTAATTTGAGGTCCAGCGGTTTTACCGTGACTTCCCAGGCTGCGGGATAGGTTGTGCCGGTTTTTTTACTCTTCCACGCTGCCGTTGATTTTATGGAAATATCCGAAAGCTTGAGCCACCGCGCGGACCCATCAGCATTAACAAACGTTCCGCCCGATGAGGTAACTACATTTTTTTTATTTTTTATAAGATAGATCATAAGTTCCGTATTATCATCAAACTGAATACTAAACCAGTCCCAGCCCTTCTGATTTTTAACCAGGCGCATGGTCCCGTATTCGTGATCCATCCAGGACTTGCCTTTAACAGCTTTCTTTTTTCCGTCTATGGTTATAGTTCCTTTGACGGCCATATTGGTATATGAATAATAATAATTGGCGCTTCCCGGTCCTTTCTCAACAATCCCTTTGCGCCCGTTGAGTGCTGCGGGCTTTTTAGGTGTGATGGCTAAATTGACCTGGTATCCGTCCATATCGGCTTTTACAATATGAGAACCGTCCTTTTCACGGGCAGACCATCCGCCAAGTTCAGTGTGATATCTTTTTGGATCGGCTTTCCAGCTGTTGAAAATGTTACTCTTCTCCTCTACAGTGAACTTTTCTCTGCTAAAATCGGTTACGGCGAAATGGCCTATCATCCCCACATCTTTAAAAACATGCGCCGGAAATAAGAAGAGACATCCCGGAGCGGGATCTTCATTCATGAGCCTCTTAAAAAAAGTAACCTCAAACCCGTACTTTTTGCCGTCCTCTGCTTCAAGGTGTCCCGTATAATACCACCATTCCATCTGTGACCAGTAATGCGCAGCGTCATCCGCGGGAAGGGATATGGGTTTTTCCGGCCGTTCATGAATAATGGTATATTTGGGCGAGCAGCCGGTGTAGTGTATTACTATACTTATCAGGAAAAATATTGAAACCAGGTTCCGCATAATATGCCTCAATTTATTTATTTCTTTATTGGTTTTTTTATTATTATAATATTTTGTCAAGGCTTTTAAAACGTATCAAGCATAACCTTTTCCGGTTTTTCAAAACTAAGCTCATGCTTCAAATCCCGGTACCCGCCTTGCTTAAAATAAACCCGCGCCTTCATTGTAAATGTTCCTCAGCCGGAACGGGCAAGGGGGAATCCGTACCGGGAACCGCTGCTTACCCGCACCCGGTTCGGCCTGAACGTGGGATGAAGGTAATAATCTACCTGCTTGATCTTTTTTATCAACCGCAGCGGCCCGTTTATAAAAGCGGTCCAGCTGTAATAAAAAGTCTCGCCCCGTTTTCCAAGGGGAAAGGCTGTATTTGTGAGGGTGAGCGTGTCCCGCACCGGGTCGTTGAAGCGCAAATGTATGCCCAGTTTCCGGGTAGTATTATCTTTAAATAGTACCGTTGCCTTTACCGCGAAGGTTCCCCATCCCCTGGCGGAAAACGCGAACCCGTTTTTAGGCGAGCTCCTGACTTCCCGGTTGGGATTCTTAAATGTTGGATGAAGATGATAAATTACTTTTTTGATATCATTCATATCGGCCAGGCTTCCCTTGATGCGTAAATACCATCTCCAGTTGGGCTGACCTTCTATTCTTCCATAGTACCGGCTGGCCTGGACAAGACGCAATGCTCCCCGGCTCGAAGGTTTAAAATTAAGCGCGATAGACTTTGTTATTTTTTTCCCGCCCCGGAAGGAAATTACTGCTTTTATCTTTTTTACTCCCCTCGATGAAGAGATCCCGTTGACTTCATAGTTGTTCCATCTTCCCGGCGGGGTTCTTTTTTTTGTATGCCGCAATCCTCCCGGAATACGCCATTGTACCCTGACTATCTTTCGCAGAACATTTTTATCGGCAGTTAAATATATTTTCCAGAACCAGGAGGGCTTATTCAAAATAAGCCCCGCGTACCAGGATCTTCCCGAAACCTCCGGTTCGGCTATCTCCCTATCCGGTCTCGGCGGGGCCGATATCTTATTGGGCTCATCAATAAGCACATACGCTTCCTGGAGAAAATTTTTCCGGGCCCGGTCATAGGCTACTCTTCCTATTACATTGTAACTGACCCAGCAAAACCCGTTCCCGTTCCATCGCGGCCCCCATGAATTCATAAAGAGCAGGGCTCCGCGTATATCATCGTATCCTACGATTACCATCGCGTGCCTGCCGTGGCGTGCCGAATAATCCCGGAGGCGCATATTTCTCCTGCGTATGGTTTTTGTGTATACCTCCCACCGGCCGCCGCAAAACTCCGGGTCTGTTACCATACCTACCAGGACCGGGCGGCCCTGCTGCAGGGCAAGTTTTATTTTTGCCAGGGAATTTATCGCCCTGAAATCTTTTATTCTAAAGTTCCGGGCTTCGGCATATGCCTGCCGCGATGGGCGTGTTCTGAAATCCCAGGGGGTGTAAGGGGCTGTTTTCAAGGTGGCGCACCCGGTATTTTTTAACAGTTTAAGCGCCCGTATAAGAGGAGCTCCCCGGTTTACTCCCTGGTTTACCTGGTTATATACAAAGGTTGGCGAAAAGAGCCTGTTCCCCGCGTCCGGTTTCCAGCCCTGGTCTACCGCTTCCAGGTAACTTTTGATATTATAGGCCACTGCCCAGGCTGTACAATCATTGATCTTTTGCCTTCCCGGCATGGGAAAAAGCCGCTTCCCGTCATGGGTTGTTCTCAGGTCCACTGAAGGCGGGCCCGCTGTTCCCATTGGCTCCGGCTGCCAGGGCTGTACCTTTTTAATTTCTTCCGGATCGGGCTCCATTGCTCCCAGGAGCCCTGAAGGGTCAGTTCCGTAATTGGCTTCACGCGCCATTCCGGTACTGAGAACTATGACTATAAAAAATAAAATTAGCCCGCGGAAAGATCCTGTTATTTTCATGGTATTTAATGAACTTCTTTATTGTTAAAAAGTCAATGAAAAAATAATTGTTGGGGTCCGCACTCTCAAGAAACTCTTTTTAAACCGGGCTGGTTTCCGGGGATTTTATCCCGGGGCCATGCTCTGTTTCACGGGGTTGAAACCCCGAGCTACAACACGTCGCCCCGCTGGGGCTATTCTGTCTTGGGTCAGCATTGAACCA
>JAAENB010001204.1 GCA_024224995.1 bacterium
AAAAAATTTGAAAAAATACCCCCCTGTTAGTATTATAAGGCGGCATATATCCGTATGCTAATGCAAGCGTCACTATCACCGTTTGCTAAAGGAATAAAAAATCTCGGACCTACCTACCCTCCTTAAGTATACTGTACGAACCATCAACACCACGGTATATTTTTTGATTTTTTTGGAAGATTGCAAGGGAAAAATATTTTTGAGTGAAATTTTTTTTCCCTTTAGGTATGAACCGAGTTATAACTCGGTGCACACTCCCATGATGCTCTCCATAGGAAAAGTGATTTCAACATTTCCATTTTGGAATATTATATGGAATTTCAGATTTCAAAGTCTCTGTGAAATTCAGTGTTCAAATATTTTTGTCATAACTCGGTGCAAATTTGTTCAGGATTCGAACCCCGTCACCTACGGAGTAATATCGTATTTATAGTGTGCTGACGTACTTTTGTTACGAAAGATACGCAAGAGTATGTGAATACTAATGATATGCGAATGCGAAAGGTATATACACTCTTGACGGGATTCGAACCCGCAACCTCTGGATTAGAAGTCCAATGCGCTATCCATTGCGCCACAAGAGCATAATAATATATATTGTGTGTATATATGATGAAGCTAGAGGGACTCGAACCCCCAGTCTTCGGGTCTGGAATCCGACGCGCTACCAATTACGCCATAGCTTCACAGTGATATATATATCAGA
>JAAENB010001205.1 GCA_024224995.1 bacterium
ATAAGTATTTTCCATATATTAACCTCGTTATTTAGTGTTGCTTTTGCTGCATATGTAAAATCCGGTACATTTCAACGTATTTTGTTACAAATAACATCAAAAAGTAAACTATTTTTTATAAAAAAATACTCGACAGAGCATTATAAAATTTACATACACATTATCAAGGATTCAATCATGAAAATAATATTAACTATAATAATATCATTATTAATTTGCCTGTGCAATATCTATATAAGCCAGGCTCATGATTCATCCTGGTATAATTTATTAATTAATTATATGGGATTATATATATCCGTAATACAGTTTCATACCTTAAGACATACTATAAAAAAAATGATTATTTTTCTGAGGAATAAGACGCGCCGGGCGTTTCCGCGGCGTCCTTTCCGGCTTCAAGCATTAGCAGTTCATTGGAACGGTGGCGTGAATACCCGGGACGCATCCCTCGCCAGTTACCGGTTTCAACCTGGTCTACCTGGTATAGTTTCGGCACCATGAATGTGCCCTCTCGGGAAGTGGCTTCTTCTATAATAGAAGCATAGTTACGCGCGATGTGAGGAGAAAAATAAAATACGGGCTCTAAAAAATGAGGGTTATTCCGCACTTTACCAAAAAGGGTTCTTTTCTTCTCTTCTTCATTCATGGCCAGCACAACATCAGTAAAAGGAGTACCGGGATAAACCCGAAGCCCAACCCCCAGTTCAACAATCCCCTTAAGAGAAGCAAGTCTGCCCAGCCCCTGCGAAATAGTCTCTTCGGTTTCACCGGGCCCTCCCAGTAGAGCGGAATACTTTGCCCTGATAGAAGTCTTTGACAACAGGGATGCCGTTTTTTCCACGGAGTTCATTGCAAACCCTTTACCCAGGTTTTTCATCATACTATCGTCTCCGTGGCCAACGTCCATTCCCAGGGCGCTGCACCCGGAGGCTTCCAGGAGCTGTGCCAGTTCTTTATCAAAGGGCCGGGGGAGAAAATAGGCTCCCCATGAGATTGTATTGCCGAATCTTTTTACCAGGGCGGAACAGAGACTTTTGGAGGCATCCAAATCCAGGTTAAACTCACTGTCGGTAAACCAGATCCAGTTTATTCCCTGGTGTACCAGCTGTTCTATTTCATCAATGACCGCTTCTTCCTGTTTGATCCTCAGGCACGGGGATTTGCTTTCCGGTTCAATGCAGTAGAGACAGGACATGGAACAGCCCCGTTTGGTCTCCACCGACCCCCAGGAATAATGATTATTCAGCCCCGGCTCATAGGTCTGTTCCCGGCTAATATGATATCGCCCTATGGCAGGCAGGGGAGAGTTCCTGTCTTCAGGTTCCGTAACCCGGATACCATCTTCCGTTCGCCGGACCAGTCCGGGAATAGTTTCCGGAATGGAAGCGCTGTTTTGCAAGGCCAGGGCCAGTTCTACCAGGCTTTCTTCGTTACCGCCTTTTATCCCGAAATCGGCACCCAGGTATTGCAGCAGGGGAACGGGCGCGCAGGAGTAGGAAACACCCCCAACCACAATGGGAATATGAGTCACTGCCTTAATTCGTTTAATAAGGCGGCGAATTGACGGGGGAAAATAAACCGGTTTGGGGGAAAGAAATGCCGAGTCCAGGTTTCGGACCGTTATTCCAATGAGAAGGGGTTTTTCTTCGCTTATGACTTTCAAGATCTTTTGGAATGGAGCGGGCGATACATTGCAGTCAATGATTACCGGTTTAAAACCGGCGCCATGAAGATGATGAGCCAGGTGCTCCAGGGCATGAGGAGTACACGCGGGTTTCCAGCGATGAGGGCTTATAAGCAGGACCGTTTTCATAGAATGAATACTGGTTTATATTGCTAAAACGTCAATAATTATTGTGATAATATTAAAAAACATTAAAATGCTGTTGTTCATTCCCCCTCACCTAGCATTCATTCCCTGCCTGTTGCCAACCCATGATTTAATCCTTATATTATCAAAAGAGCAGTAAATAATCAGTATAATCTGTCATTATAGCAATATAAGGGGTTAGAAAATGAAAAATTTAATCAAATCCGGACTTGTAGGCATAACATTATCAGCCATATTGGCTTTTTCCGGTTGTGAAGCCGGTCTGCAAAGCGGAAACAGTTCTTCAGGTGATTCCGACGAAACGAGTTTCAGTTTTTCCGATATGTATTCAAAAATATCCGCTCAGCAAGAAGAGATCAAGCTCTTAAAAGAGACCATAAGCCTGCTCCAGGGAGTTGATGGCGACTCAGGGACGACAATAACAGAAATGCTGAAAGATATTGCCGCCCTGAAAGAGACTGTTGGGGGTGCTTCCAGTGGACTGGTACAAAAAGTAAACGCTAACACAGACATTACTACGGATCTAAACAGCCTCTTTGCTAATGTAACAAGAGATAACTCAAGTGGATATGATACAATTAAATTCTCCGGAATGAACGTTCAAATAATTAACGGTTTCGGGGCAACCGGCTTTGGTACAGACAGCGGTGTTGGGAACCTGATCATCGGGTACAACGAAGCACGAGTCAGTGGTAATATTCGAACCGGTACTCACAATTTAATTATCGGGGTCAATAATAATTATTCTGCTTATGGCGGAATGGTTGTTGGGTATTACAATGAGATCAACGGAGCCCACTCAAGTATAACCACGGGAGCTAATAACTTCGCGCGTAAAGATTACTCAAGTGTTACCGGGGGCTACCAGAATGACGCTGATGGAAACCATGTAAGCATAAGCGGCGGAAGAGGCGGACATGCGTACGGAGAATTTTCAACCATTACCGGCGGCAGCAACAACATAGCCGGTGCCGACGGCGCAAGCGTAACCGGAGGTTTTGGAAAC
>JAAENB010001206.1 GCA_024224995.1 bacterium
GGGGGGAAATAAACCGGTTTGGGGGAAAGAAATGCCGAGCCCAGGTTTCGGACCGTTATTCCAATGAGAAGGGGTTTTTCTTCGCTTATGACTTTCAAGATCTTTTGGAATGGAGCGGCCGTAGCATTACAGTCAATAATTACCGGTTTGAAACCGGCTCCATGAAGATAATGAGCCAGGTGCTCCAGGGCATGAGGAGTACATGCAGGCTTCCAGCGATGAGGGCTTATAAGCAGGACCGTTTTCATATAATGCATACTGGTTTATATTGCTAAAACGTCAATAATTATTGTGATAATATAAAAAAACACCAAAATGCTGTTGTTCATTCCCCCTCACCTAGCATTCATTCCCTGCCTGTTGCCAACCCATGATTTAATCCCTATATTATTAAAAGAGTAATAAATATTATCTGTTATTATAGTAATTTAAGGGGTTAAAACATGAAAAATTTAATGAAATCAGGACTTTTAGGCATAACATTATCAGCCATATTGGCTTTTTCCGGTTGTGAAGCCGGTCTACAAAGCGGAAACAGTTCTTCAGATGATTCCGACGAAATGAATTTCAGCTTTTCCGATATGTATTCAAAAATATCCGACCAGCAAGATGAGATCAAGCTCTTAAAAGAGACCATAAGCCTGCTCCAGGGAGTAGATGGCGACTCAGCAACGACAATAAAAAAAATGCAGGAAGATATTGCCGCTCTGGAAGGTACTGTTGGGAATGCTTCCAGCGGTCTCGTTCAGCTCACAACAGAATTAAATACTACAGTAAACACTGCCGCAACAGGACTGGTATCGAGAACTTCAGCGCTGGAAAGCACAGTGGGAAGCAGCTCCAGCGGACTGATGCAGCAGGTTAACTCATTGGATTCAACTCTCAACACTGCAACTACAGGAGTAGTATCGCGGCTTGGAACATTGGAAAGCACAATAGGCAGTTCCTCCAGTGGACTGGTACAAAAGGTTAACTCATTGGAAAGCACAATAGGCAGCTCATCCAGTGGATTGGTACAGCAGGTTAACTCATTGGACAGTACTCTTAACACTGCCACTTCAGGTATGGTATCAAGAGTTTCATCACTTGAAAGCACTGTAGGCAGTTCCTCCAGCGGACTGGTACAAGAAGTAAGCGCCAACACAGTCATTACTACCGATCTGAATGACCGTTTCGCTAATGTAACAAAAGGGTACGACAATGGATATGAAACAATCATTTTTTCCGGAATGAATGTAAAAATAGTTAATGGAACCGGCGGAACCGGCTACGGCACAAGCAGCGGTGTGGGAAACCTCATCATCGGGTACAATGAAACACGCGGAACCGGTGACATCCGGACGGGAACTCACAATTTAATAATCGGAGTTCAAAATAATTACTCTGCTTATGGCGGAATGGTTGTTGGTTATCGCAATGAAATCAACGGAGCCCACTCAAGTATAACCACGGGAGCGAATAACTTCGCGCGTAAAGATTATTCAAGTGTTAGCGGGGGCTATCAGAATGACGCTGATGGAAACCATGTAAGCATAAGCGGCGGAAGAGGCGGACATGCGTACGGAGAATTTTCAACCATTACCGGCGGCAGCAACAACATAGCCGGTGCCGACGGCGCAAGCGTAACCGGAGGTTTTGGAAAC
>JAAENB010001207.1 GCA_024224995.1 bacterium
GGGGTTTCAACCCCATAGGGCAGCAGAGCAGACCCCGGATAACATCCCCCGGGAACAGGCTCTGTTTCTAAAATAATTCACCAGGGCTATGGGGATTTCTCATAGCGTGGGGTGCGACCCCTGCGAGGGGCTTCCAGCCCCTCGTTATGATGAAGACGGCTCTATTTAAAAAAAGTTTCTTGAGAGTGCGGAGCTCTAACAAGTGTAGATGGATTTAATAACCTTGTATCTGTTAATAAAAATTTCTCTTTTAAGGTATTGCAGGTCTTTAATCGGTTGAAACTTTATTTGATATATAGAAAATGAAAGCTGAAAGAACTCTGTTATTGGCTCTTCATCCTTTTTGAAGCTTCTTCCAGGCCTTGTTGAGCCATAAGAAACTCCGGGTTAATGCGAAGCGCTTTTTTATATGCTTTTATCGCTTTATTATAATCTTTTTGTTTGGAGTAAACTAATCCCAGGTAATAATATACAACTGTTCTCCGGGGTTCCAATCTTTTTGCTTTTTTTAATGCTTCTATTGCCTTTTTGTTTTTATCTAACTGGTAATACGCCTGCCCCAGGGAGGCATAGGCAACTGCCGAATTGGGATCAACCCCCACTGCTTTCTCAAGCAATTCTATTGCTTTTTTATAATTTTTTTGTTCATAATAAGTAATGCCCAGGGGTAGATATAACATCCTGTTATCCGAACTATACAGAGACGCTTGTTTTAACGCTTCCAGAGCCTTATTATATTCTTCTTTTTGAAAATAGGTGAGCCCCAGGCCCCTGTACGCGTCTACGTATTTCGGATTAATCCGGAGCGTTCTTTTGAATGCTTTAATTGCCTCATTGAGATTTCCCTTTCTTCCGTAAACAACTCCGAGAAAGCATTGTATTTTTTCATTTTCCGGAAAACAGTGAACGGCCAGTTTTAATGATTCTATTGCTTTATCGAGTTCATTTTTATTAAAATAGTTAACCCCTTCGATTGGATATATAGCAGCATATTCGCACTTATCCGCGTCTTTTTCTTTAGAGAAACCCGGGACACAGAAAAACAATATGGAAATAAAAAAAACCCAGGCTATTCCAGTCCAATTTAAATTTTTCATATTGAAATTTCTCCTTTCCGATTCGTATTTCAGGAGATAATAATAGAACGCTGCCTGGTTTTGTCCAATACAATTTTTAATTGATTACGAATTTCATGATCAGAACCCGGCTATTACTTATTATTTTGTGAATTCTGTTCAATCTTATCTAATACAATTTTCAGATTATCATGAGCGATGCTATGTGCCGGATCTATTTGAAGGGCTTTTTTATAATTCAAAACCGCTTTATCATATTCCTTAATTTTTTTATACGCAACACCCAGGGAAAAATATATACCGCTATCTTCCGACTCCATTGTGAGCGCTTGTTTTAATGTAAAGAGCTTATTTAAAAAAGTGTGGGGACAAATTTGTCCCTACTGGAATTTTTAACAGAAGGGAGACTATTTACCATTTATATACTTCATTATTTTTTTATTATAAGCATATTTACGTTGGGCTTGAATTTTGCGATTTTCTTCATATGCTTGAGCTGCTTTTTTGGTATTCCCAATACTCGTATACACGTCTCCCAGTTTTTGATATAGTACTCCACTTTCCGGGTTAAGACGGAGTGCATTTTTAAATGATTTTATTGCTTTATGATACTTTTTTTGTTCAGAAAATACAAGCCCCAGAACAATATAAGGAGGAGCATATTTCGGATTTATTCGAATTGCATTATTTGAAAACTCTATCGCCTTTTTGAATTGCTTTTTTTGAAAATAAAGAAATCCCAGGTTATTATTTGTTAGCAGGGATTCCGGATCTAATTGTATCGCTTTATTATAGAACTTTATTGCTGTATCGAAATTATTATTTTTTTGATAAACTAAACCAAGATTTGAATAGGCATTTGTCATCTTCGGATCTATACGAATAGCAGTCATAAATGGTTCTATTGATTCATAATAGTTTTTTTGCAAAACATAGACACCACCAAGCTCATTATAGGTACTCGCATTTTCAGGATTGTACTGAATCGCTTCCTTGAAGGCGTTTTCTGCTTTATAATATTTTTTTTGACGACAATAGACAACCCCCAGGTTGTGATGTGCATCTGCGTGCTCAGGACTTAAACGAATTGCACCCTGGTATGTTTCTATTGCTTTATGATACTTTTTTTGTTCAGAAAATACAAGCCCCAGGTGACAATAAAAATCTGCATCATTTGGATCAAGCTTGATTGCATGTTTATATTGATCTATTGCTTTTTCATATTTTCTTTGTTCAAAAAAAACAATCCCCATGTTAAAAAAAGCTAACGCATGTTCAGGATCCAGACGAATCGTTTTTTTAAACAATTTCATTGCTTGATGATATTTCCTTTGCGTGATATAAACAGCTCCCAGGTTACTATAGCTATCTGCCTTTTCAGGCTTAAGCCGGATCACTCTTTTATATGCTTTTATGGCATCCTCATATTTATCTTGTTCCTGATACACATTTCCCAGGTTGATATAAGAATCAGTGTCATTCGGATTAAGGCGGATTGCGGTTTGATATGCTTCCAATGCTTTTTCATATTCTTTTTGTTCATGATATATTACACCTTTTTCAAAATAGCTTGCAGTTTCTTCAGGCTGCACTTTTTCTTTACTACAGTTCAATACCCAGACCAGGCTCCCCAAAAAGAGAAGTGTTATTATTGCAGTCCGGGAAAAACACATTATTAATCTATAATATCTTGATATATCTTTCATGTACATATTCCTCATAAAAACCAATCGTTCTATTTTTTGAACTATTATGAATCGAGACTATTCCCTGTAAAGGGCTTAATTAGAAAAGTTTGGGGACAAATTTGTCCCCAAAAAGCGGAAGATTACGGCAGGTGCGGCTTAATTCTTTAAAGCTCCGGCTTCTTTTTCAGCAATTTCCAGGCTATTCTGAGCCATAAAAAACCCGGGGTTAATACGAATCGCGTTTTTATACGCTTCTATGGCTTTAGTATAATCTTTTTGTTTATAATATGAATTTCCCATGTAGTAATAAGCATGATAATGAGCGGCGTTGATTCCAATTGCTTTATAAAATATTTTTATTGCCGTGTCATAGTCCTCTTTGCCAAAATAGGCAAGTCCCAGGTTGTAAAAGCCATCAGCGTACAGGGGGTTTATTGCCAGAGTTTTTTTAAATAATTCAATCGCTTTATCGTTCTCTTTCCTGTTTAAATAAATAAAGCCAAGACTATTGTATGCCAGGTAGTATTGCGGATCTATTTGAGAAGCCTTTTTGTAGTAGACTATAGCTTTATCGAAATCATTTTGCGCGAGATACACAAGCCCCAGGTTATATGGAGCTACGGCTAATTCAGGATTTAATCGAATCGCTTTTTTTAATAATTCTTCAGCTTTGTTAAATTCTTTTCTCCGGTAACAAAGAAGCCCCAATTCATTATAAACCATGCCAAATTCGGGATTTATTTGAATCGCTTTTTTAAAACATTCCATTGCCTGGTTGTACTTGTCTTTATTAAAATAAATCAACCCCATGCCATAATAAGCTTCAGCGAACTGAGGATTAGTCTTAATTGCATTTTTATAGCATCCTATTGCTTTCTCGTTATTCATTTGTGTACGATAAATTTCCGCCAGAATATAATTGGCGTACGCGTTACCCGGATTGTTACGGACAACATGCTCATACGCGGCAATAGCATTATCGAAATCCTCTTTTAGAGTATATACATATCCCATGGCAAAATAATTATCAGTATTATCCGGATTGACATGAATTGCTTGTTTAAATGCTTTTATGGCACTGTCATATTCTTTTGTTTTGGAATAAAGAACTCCCAGGTAACCGTACCCGCCTTCAACCTTCGGATTTATATTAACCGCTTTATTAAATTCTATTATTGCTTTTTCATACTCATTTAAGGAAAAGTAGACCTTCCCCATGCCGCAATAAGCATCAGCGAATTTGGGATTTAATTTGACAGCTTTTTTATATGACTCTATTGCTTTACCGCTCTTCTTCAGGTCATGGTATACAAGACCCATAACATGATAGAGTACCGGTTCATCCGGAGAATTTTGAAGGCCTTTTTCAAAAACTTCCAATGCTTTGTTAAATTCCTTTTTCATGGAATAGATCAGTCCCAGTGAAATGTACGCGTTCGACAATTTCGGGTCGCTCCGGATAGCCTGTTTAAATGACTCTATTGCTTTATCTAATTTATTTTGTTCTAAATAATCATTTCCCTGCTCATAAAAAATCCCCCCTTTTTTTATAAGGCTTTCATCTTTTTCAGCAGAATAGAGCGGGTTTAAACCAAATAAGATCAATACAAGAATTAAGCCTGTGACGGCGCGAGAGTGAAGCATATAATCCCTCCGGAAATTCAATTTATTTTGCATCTTTTTCAGCGATTTTCAATTTGTTCTGAGCCAGAAGGAACCCCGGATTTATACGAATCGCGTTTTTATACGCTTCTATCGCTTCATCATATTTTTCAATTCCACCATAAGCAATTCCAAGAGTATAATAATATCCGGGTCTTTCCTAAATGTTGGGAAATATAGACAAAAAAAATAAATTGTTATTGAAATTCCACCCCAGTTCTTAAAATATCTTCTTGCGGGAAAATATAAAGGAACCAGGATGGAATTAAAAATACTGACTCAATTATTAGGACTTACGAATTGTATTGTAAAGGATATTTCTATTATAGGAAAAAAAATTATA
>JAAENB010001208.1 GCA_024224995.1 bacterium
CCTTCTCAAAATCCCCCGAAGAAACCAACCCGTAAAGACGTTGCACGCCACGTCTCTCTTTCACAGAAACCGCCCCCGGCAGAATCCCCCGAAGAAACCAACCCGTAAAGACGTTGCGTGTAGGGGAGAGGCATGCCTCTCCCCTACACGCAACGTCTCTCCTTCTCAGAAACCGCCCCTCCGCAAAAAACCTCGAACCTCGAACTTGTTTTAACTCAACTTCTCCGCCATCGCCTCAAACCGTTTTAAAAGATCCTCATCAAGCCCATCAAGAACCGAAACCCCGTCGCGGTCGTTTGCGCCCAGTTTATCGGAAAAGGGAAGGGCTCCCAGGATCGAAAAGTCGGGCAGCGAGTTTCTAACGAAGACTTCATCATCGGCAGAGCGGACTTTGTTGATAATGATATTGATCTGGGACAGGCCAATGTCGTGGGCCATGGCAGAGATACGTTTGGCAGAGTTAATAGAGCGCTGGCCCGGTTCAACAATAATGACCAGGGAGTTAACGCCCCGGACCGTGGCACGGCCCAGGTGTTCAATGCCTGCTTCCATATCCATGAGCAAAATTTCATCACGATATAAGACCAGGTCCTGCACCAGGGCACGGAGCAGGGTACTTTCGGGGCAGGCGCAGCCGGACCCGCCGCCCTGGACAGCGCCCAGGATGAGCAGGGAAACGCCGTTATGTGAGAAGGCGTAGGAATCGGCGATGTCCGAGACTTCGGGGTTTAACTTGAATATCTGGCCGTAATTGTCCGGGTCGGCACCGGTCCGTTCTTTAATGAGGCTGCTCTGCCGGGCGATAGTAACAATCTTTTGCTGATCTTGTTCGGGAATACCCAGGGCAGCAGCAAGATTGGCATCGGGATCGGCATCCACAGCCAGGACTTTTTTATTATTGCGGGCAATCAAGAGCGCCAGAGCAGCCGTAATCGTAGACTTCCCAACACCCCCTTTCCCTGATATAGCTAATTTCATATGAACTCCTTTTTAATTTCTCTTGCGCCCCCTTTGGGGGTGCGACCCCTGCGAGGGGTGCGACCCCTGCGAGGGGTTGGGGGGCTGATCAACGGTTAATCCTCTCTCTCCGGGACAGGATCCTGTCGGGATCAATCTCGCCAACGTTGTTGAAAATATAATCGGGAACATAGGGAAACCTGTCAACCATCTTCCGGGAAGTGACGCCGGAAAGGACCAGGCACGAGGTCATGCCCGATTCGAGTCCGCCAACGATGTCCGTATCCATACGGTCGCCGATCATAAAACAGGTGGCCGAATGAACGCCCAGTTTTCTCCGGGCCCAGTACATCATGGCAGGGTTGGGCTTGCCGATAAAATAGGGGGCAACGCCCGTGACTTTTTCAATAGGCGCAACCAGTGCACCGCAGGCGGGAACCGGGCCGCGCGAGGTAGGGCCCGTGAGGTCGGGATTGGTGGCAATGAACCTGGCGCCTTCCTGGATGAGATGAGTCGCTTCGATGATCTTGAGGTAATCATATTCTTCGGTTTCGCTCACGATCACATAATCGGGATTTTTGTCGGTAACGCGGACATTGATCTTTTCCAGTTCCGAAAGAAGCCCACGGCCGCCAATAACATAGGCGGAACAGACCGGGTTCTGGTATTTAAGAAAGCTGGCAGTGGCCATGGCAGAGGTATAAAAATAATCCTCAGTAACATCAATACCCATATTTTTTAAGCGCTCCTTCAGGTCAGCGGGAGTGTGATAGGAGTTGTTGGTAAGGAAAAGAAATTTATAGCCTCCGGACTTGAGCCTGTCCACAAAGTCCGAAGCGCCGGGGATTAGTTTACGGCCTTTGTTAATAACACCGTCCATATCAATAATAAATGCTTTATCATCACTCATAAGATGCTCCTTAATAATATCAGGCTATAATACTATAAGAAGCATGGGGCTAAATCAAGAGAAAAAATTCTAAACAGGGCTTGATTCATTGTCCCGGGACATGGCGTATTCCAGGTTATGAATGGCTTTATCCAGCATGGATTCCCCGCTTTTAAGCCGGTCACTGGAGGCGATGCCAAAGAAGGGCCGGATCTCAAGAATTTTATCGGGCTGAACTTTAATCCTGAACCGGGAAAGAGAAAGCTGCAGTTTTTCAGCCATACCAATGGACTGGTCACTGTTTGTATTGGGAAGGATTGCAGCCAGGAAATCATTGTACAAACAGAGATAATCATCTTTTTTGAGCTCTTCAAGAAGAGTGGGAGAAGTAAGTTTGATAACATTGTTTTTCTGGGCAGGTTTTAACTCCAGGTCCGGATTAAAAAGGGAAATAAAGACCAGGGAGAAAACGGTTTTTTTCTCGGGATCGGTTTCGAACAGTTTTAACTGCTCATTGTACTTCATATCAAAGTATGATTTGCTGTATAAACCCGTAGTTTTGTCGGTCATAACGTCATTGATGACCAGGAAATCGCTTAAGTTCCCGGCAATAGACATGATACTGGATTTAATATCTTTGATGTGGGCGCCGGAAAGTTCCGGGCCGCTGGTAAGAGAAACAACACCAATAAGATCATTATTAAAAATCACCGGGATAATAACCTTTTTCCCTTTCTCCATAATCATGGTAGCGGCTTTTTTCAGCTCCAGTCCAATATCACTACTCGTGTCGATAATGTCAAAGGTGGAAGAGTCAATTTTAATAAATGATTTTCCCTTAAGCTCATAGCTTTTCGACAGTTTATCGGTCCCGTCCTTTAAATAAAGGGAGATGGATTCGGGATTATATTGGGTCTGAATTTTTTGAAAGAGAGAATATACGTAACTGTTTAAAGAACGGGCAGCACTATTCGAGGTGTCAATAGACGCCTTATTGGCGCTGGTTTCCATAGCCCGGTCCCCGGGTTTAAGACTGATAATATTATCAGCCACAATGACCTTGTCGTCGTCTTCTTTTTTGGGAGGGCTCGTAAAGACCATGAAGGCAACGGTGGAAAGAATAATAAAGATAATAATAATAAGAGCGATCCCCAGGACAACCCGGATAATTTTATCTTTACCCGGTTTATAGGGAAAGACCATAAGGAGTTTTTTATTTTTAACATCGTTAATAAAAATATAGCAGGTAAGTTTATCTTTCTTTTTATAAGGAAACGTGTGTTTGGTGAATGTTTCTCCCTGTTTAATATTGAGCTGGCCGTTGGTGAAGCCCCTGATTATTGAATTGTAAAGCCGGGCAGTAGTAATAAAAGAGTCGTTTTTATCGTCGGCCAGAATAGTATGATTGGCATCGGCAATGGCCATGAGAGCCAGGTCAGGGTTTTGTTCCAGCATTTTGTTAATAAAACTTCGTAATACAGGCAGAGGGAAGTCCCTGGAGGAACGGTTATGGACAGAGGGAACAGACCTGCGGCCTTTTTTAACTCTTTTTTTTCTAATGGGAGCGGCTTTTAACAGGGAGTACTGGTTTGTTATTCCCTGGGCGGCTTCCGAATATTGTTCAATATAGCCTTTTTCAATATAGACTTTCATTATAAAAAGAAAGGCAGCGATTGAAATAATGGTGAGCAGAAATCCGCAAAATATGATTTTAAATTTAGTCGTCATAGTATAGTTATAACCGGACTAAAAAAGCCGGGTTTTTTTCCTTTTAGAGATGTTTTTATCATTTTCGACAGGGAGAAGGAGAATTGTGATGATTATTTTATGAGGACGTGTAGAAAAAGGCAGAGAGTCTTTTTCTACACGTGGTTTGTTTAGTGTTTGATGATGTAATTAACGTAAGCGTTTTTAGGACGGGTTTCGGAGGAGGTGCCGGTATATTGATTTTGTGCGAATTCGTCAAGCGGAAGGGAATGAACAACAGTATTTTTGAAATTTTTGTGTTTTTTTGCGTAAATCTTCCTGGTTTATGACGAGATACGAGATAACGGCATAACCGCGTAAAAGGAGTATCCAATGAAAATTTATTCTTTTAGACTGATGCAGTCATATAGCGGGACAGAAGAGTATGATGATCTACAGCAAGAGAACATGCTTACGGAGTTTGGCAGCAATTTTGCCAGGGAGCTCCATGAGGATCAGCCGGAGATTTTTACTATTGAAAAATCCGCTTCCGATGAAAATCCAATGGTTACCAATAAGCAATACGATATACAATTTGCCGTACTTTCGATCGATGAATTCAGGGCAATTGAGGAAATGAGAAAGGAACTGGAATTTTACCGGAATAAAAAAGATCATTTACATTAAAGAAAGTATGATAAAAGAAATACAATCATGGTGCGAGGGGCTTGGTTTTGTTGAAACCAGTACAAAGAAGTTTGCTCATCTGCCCTTTACCGTATGTTTTATGGAGAAAGAGGTGTGAGACAGGGGCAAGGAACAAGGTTAAAGGTAAAAGAAAAAAGCCCGTAGAGGCGTTTGTGTGTAGGGGGAGAGGCATGCCTCTCCCCGCTATGTAGAAGTCAGTACTTAATAATATAATTCACATAGACGTTTTTGGGCCTGGTTTCATTCCCGCCTGCGTCCCCGGTGTTAATATTACTTGCCCTGTAATTGGTGTCCCCATAAGTATTGGCCCCGGAAACACGGCTCCCCGATTCATAGTCATAATCTCCCGCGTTGACGTATTCCAGGTGACTGTGAACTGAATACATATCTCCCTGGTAGGAGCCCACACTATCACCGGAGTTCCCGCCGGTTTTTAACGCGGTTCTTCCGCCGCTATCGGGGTCCCAGGAACTGCCGCCGGAAACACCCCGCAGGAACATGCCCCGCAGATCGGGAACATTAAATGAAGAACCATGGGAAGTTCCCCAGGCAGTACCAATAGCCTGGAAAAGCGCTTCGTAGGTTCCTGTTCTGGAAAGAGAACTCCCGTCACAGGGAAGCCAGCCCGCGGGAGCGGAGGCTCCGGCAAAGGGAACTATGGTTCCGGCAGGAGCGGCTTGAGTAATCCGGGAATCGTGATCTGTCAGGGTTGCCTGGATACTGCCGGAGGAAGCGCTCTGGCTGCTGCTGAGCGTGTTTACCTGTTCCTGGAGACTCCGGATCTTTGAATACATATCGGAAAAACTGAATTGATCTTCCTGGGAACTGTCCTGTGAATTGCTATTGCTGTTAAGCCCTGCTTCACACCCGGTAAAAACGCTTGTGAGGACTATGAGCATAGTAACGATTGTTAAAAGAATTGATTTTTTCATTTGACTTCTCCTTAAAATTATATATTTGATGCTTATAAAGTGCCATCTTTTGTAAACCGGCTTTTTGCTTCAAGTATTTTATGGAATATTACTGCACTTTTTTTCGTACGCCTGTTCATTTTAATTTGCATAGGTGGGGGAAAGGATCATGAATGTAGAGGGCCTAGAGGGCCTGGCCAATTTTTAGAGAAGTAATCTTTAAAAAGGCAAGGTTCTTTTTAATATAGACCTTTAATAAGTTGGGGTTGTTTTAAGGAAAAAGATGCACAATAATGCATTTGTACTTTTTCGCCTACACTCCGCTAATCTGTTGACAAAAGAAACTGTCCATTTTAATTTACATAGGCGGGGGAAATATTCATGAAAAGAACTGTTTTTATACTATTGGCACTGATAATTATCGGTATTATTACCGAAGAGACAGCCGCAAGCATTGAAGCGGGCATAAAAGAGAAACTGGAAGGAGCAGGCATCTTCGGCGCGGTTGTTGATATCAACGTCCGTATCAGCATTCCAAAAGAAAAGAATCCCTATAGCGATAAAGACCAGGACCTCTGGGCAACTATCATCCGGCCAAAGTCTTTGAACGGAATAAAGACCGAGACCATATTAACCTGCACGCCCAATAACCGCCTGGTAACACTACCCGGCTATATTCCCCTGGTGGCAAAGGGATTTACCTATATGATAGTAGACCTCAGGGGAACCGGCTCCTCAGGAGGAGAATGGGCGGTTTTTGGGCTTACGGAACAGTATGATACAAAATATATAATAGATGAATGGATACCCTCACAGGACTGGTCCAATGGGATCGTGGGAATGATCGGGTATTCCTACGCCGGGATAAACCAGGTACTGGCGGCAGGGCTCGTGGATACGGACGCGAACGGAGATCCCGAGCACCTGAAAGCCATCTTTCCCCTCTCCCCAACAGCGGATGTTTATAAAGAAGCATTTATCCACGGCGGCAATCCCGATATCTCACTGGCCTTATACCTGCTTTCGGCAGTGGACGGACCGGCGCTGCTGCCGCCGCTTTTGACAGTGGGGGAGGAGAACTGGAATCCAACGTGGGAAGATATGGAAGAGGCGCTGGAAATATGGAAGGAACACCTCGCGAATACTTCGACCTATATTGAAATGCTGAGCAGCTACGAGTGCCGCTACGATTCATCCTGGTTCGATGAAAAATCTCCCATGAGTTACTGGCCCGTAAAACCGGAAGGAGGCTGGGAGCATCCCGAAGGGGCCAGGGTTATTCCTAAAAGTCTGCCCGTATTTATGACGGGGGGCTGGTTTGATATTTTTACCAGGGGAACCCTGAACCAGTATGAGTACGGTTTAAAAAATCATTCAAACGAAGATAAGGCAATGATAGTAGGGGAGTGGTATCACGCGGGAACCAGTATGGGATTGGGACTCACTTCTATTGAACAGATGATCCTGCCTGCCCGGTGGTTTGAGTGGAAGCTCCGGGGAAAAGAGGATAATTTTATGAAAGAGTATCCCGTTATTTTGCAGGTAATGGGAGACGGGCGGTGGAGAGCGGAAAAGTCATGGCCCCTGCCCGAAAGCAGGGTGGAGGAAAGAACACTCTATCTATCAAAGAGAGAAGCGGAACCAATAGAAGATGATTGGTTTAGCAATAAATCGAGCAACCAGGTATATTCCCTGGTGGAGAGTAGTGATGATTGCGATTATAATGAAGAGAACCCCGTAATGGAACACAGCGCAACACCCCTGTCGACACATGGGAGCCTCTCCCGGTCATCGGTGCGCTGGCTTCTGGGAATGCAGGCCATACCCGGGCAATTCTCAAAGCTGAAACTGGGCATTAATGTGGATGAGTATCTACCTTATGAGGATGAGCGCTACGATGACTGGAAGATCCCAACGTTTACCACAGAGCCTTTTGAAGAGGAGACAGAGATTGCGGGACCCCTTACCCTCACGTTCTGGGCACGGACTGAGTTTACCTCACCCCTTGCGCAGAGCGGAGTAGACTTTATGACCAATCTAATTAAGGAATTCTGGGGCATTGAATCCAATCTATTTCTCGATTTAATGAACGAGCAGGATGTGCAGTGGGTGGCAGAGCTGAACGATGTTTTTCCAAACGGCAGGGCACGGAACCTCACGTCCGGCTGGCTCAGGGCATCGCACCGGCCGTATGATCCGGACGAAGCGGCGGACTCAGTTGAACATGATATCGACCCGTCATATTCCCCCTTTGATCCTTTTTATAACGGACCGGACAAAGAGCCGAAACCCATAACCGAAGGTGAGTTGTACCGGTATACCATAGAGCTCTGGCCAACGTGCAACCGCTTCAAAAAAGGACACCGCATGCGGGTAACGCTCACGGGATCGGATTTTCCGCATCTTTTACCCATACTCCGGCCGTCGAAGAACACGATCGTTATTGATGAAACGCACCGGGCAGAGCTGAAATTCAAGGTAACGAACGCCAATGATGAAGGCATAACGTGGAAGTGGATAGATGATGTTGATACGTACCTGGCCCGGGGCACTGATTCCGGCGGCAGCGGAACCGAAGAACCCGGAGAAGATCCCGGACCGGGAGGAGTCCTGGTGCCCGGAGGCGGCGGCTGCGGCACCGCAGCGCATGCGTCAGCGGAAACGGGAACCGTTAGGGGAATGTTGTCCGGGATCATGAGTACGCTATTTATGATGTTTTTTCCCTTTGTGATGATACTGGTGCGACGGTGGGTCTTCGGCTCCCTTCAGACACCGGATGGCGGGGAATAATACGGAAGAAACTGCGGTTTACAATGGGCTAATTCCATCGAGGATTTAGAAATGGGCTCATTTCTGCGAAGCCCACACGGGGTTGGAAACCCCGAGCTACATAATCACGACCCTCCGGGGCGTTACCCCTGGCAATATTGCCTCGGGGGCTGCACTCCAGCCTTCGGCGGAGTAAAGACGAGGTCCGTTTTAAGATTTAGTTTCTTGAGAG
>JAAENB010001209.1 GCA_024224995.1 bacterium
CATTCCTTCTTCGTACAGGGTCTTTAAAAACTGGTTTATAAAAAAAGGATTACCCCCTGTTTTTTTATGAACCAGCTCTGCCAGTGACCTTGTCTCATTTTCTTTTGATTTAAAAAAAGCGGCAATAAACCTGTTCACGGTATCGTTGTTGAGAGAATCCAGCTGTATCCTTTCTACAGGCACTCCTTCCTTTTCTATCTCTAACAGGGTTCTCGTGAGTATATGATTCGTGTCTACTTCAGTGTCTCTATAAGCGCCAATTAAAAATAAATACTGTATACCGGGATCGGTGATTATTGTTTTGAGCAATTTTAAGCTTGCCGGGTCGGCCCATTGCAGATCGTCCAAAAAAATAACCACGGGATGCTCGGCTTGCGCTACAACATGCGCGCAATTCTTAAACACGACATTAAAACGGTTGAACGCCTGCTCCGGCTCCAGCTCCGGTACATCGGGCTGAGGACCGATTATGAGCTTTATAGTGGGGATTACATCGGTTAAAATTTTTCCATTTGGGCCTACCGCTTTTAACAGCTGCTCTTTCCATGTTTGGATCATTTCCTCTTTTTCGGTTAATATCCTGCTGACGAGTTCTTTAAAAACATCAATAATTGCACTGTAGGGAACATCCCATTTAAACTGGTCGTATTTTCCCGTAATGAAGTAGCCTCTTTCGGCTACTACAAGTTTGTCGACTTCGGAAACAAGTGATGATTTACCAATTCCGGGCGCTCCGGCAACCAGCATTATTTCCGCCCTGTTATCTTCTCCTTCTCCGGTTACTCTTTGAAACGCGTTCAGTAAAATATCTATTTCTTTCTCACGGCCCACCAGTATTCCGGGCTTGCGGAATTTAATGGGGATATCCCGTAACCCCAATTCAAATTCTTCTATTGAACCGGTCTCGCGCTGCCGGTTCCGGCATTCTTCCAGATCTGCCATGAGCCCAAAGCTGTTCTGGTATCGCTCTTCCGCGTTTTTGGAAATGAGCTTCATGATGATTTGAGACAGGATGAGGGGCAGCGCCTGGTCCCGGTCTATTGGCGAGACGGGATGACGCGCGATGTGGCAGTGAATAATTTCCAGTGGATCGACCGATTTAAAAGGAACGAAACCGGTGAGCATTTCATACAGGGTTATTCCCAGTGAATAAAAATCGCTCCGGTAATCGACCTCACGATTCATCCTGCCGGTTTGTTCCGGTGACATATAGGTTAGCGTCCCTTGAATAACATCAGGATGATAGATCTCGATATTTTCATGAGTTAACAATGAAGAAATTCCAAAATCGGTAATTTTTATTATTCCGGTGCTGCTGTTTACCAGGATATTGCTTGGTTTGATATCCTTATGGATGATATTATTTTTATGCAGGTTCCCAAGTCCCCCTGCCAGCGCTATTGCCATATCTAAAAATTCAGGGACTTTTATCTTTCGTGAATCAATTACTTTTCTCAGGGAAATTCCTTCGAAATCTTCAAGGACAAGGGCATAGGTTCCCTCATGGGAAAGAAAATCATAGGTTTGAACGATTCCTTCAATATCCAGGCTCCGGATTATTTCATATTCCAGCTTAAACCGGGTTATTTCCGAAGGCGCGGGATCTTTTGTTTTTAGAACCTTGATCGTTACGGTTTCACGCGAAGGGCTGCCCTCTTTTGTTCCCCGGTACACAATGGAGCCCCGTGTTTCACCGAGCTTCTTTAAAATAGTATACTCACCGATTGTTTGCATTCAATACTCCAATTGAGGATCCGGACCCGAGCAGAACTCCTTTCGCCGGTTAATAGTATACACCGTTGTAATTCTTTTGTCAACAAAATTAGCTCGGAGAATTACGGGCTCTTTGGGGTGTGTCTTAGTATACCCGAATAGAAATTACGCGTCATATATAAGGTATATTTACCCGGAATGTAACTCTGCCTGGAGTGTTACATTCCGGATTACGTTTTTCGGTATATGAAGAGACGACTCTCCGCCCGGGAGTTGTTTAATTAAATCGGTACGCTCGGGAATTAGTCCTGATATTGTTATAAAACCGCTCCGCGTGTATCCGGAACGGTATGATTGGCAATTACGGCTATAGCTCTACAGGAGATTCCATAAACCGGGTAAAAAATATATCGATACCACCGGCGTTTGAATTGGAATCCATTATTCCCTCTGTCCACCCGGTTACATAAATATTATTGTCACTGTCAATTGCCAGTCCTTCGCTTACATCAATTGAAGTGCTCCCGAATTGCCGGTACGAGCGTGTTTCTCCTGTTGAAAGATATTTGACGAGGAATGCGTCAGTATCTCCGTTAAAACCGTTTATTGTGACCCCGCATACATAAATATTCCCTGTGCTGTCCACGGCTACTTCATCACCGTAGTCATTACCTTCGCTGCCTAACTGGCTGACCCACTCCACTGTTCTGCTGGTATTATACTTAAGGAGGAACATATCGGTGCCTCCGGAAGTTGTTCCGTTCCAATCTCCATGGGTTTCTCCGGTAATATAGATATTGCCTGCGCTGTCAATAGCAAGTTCCAGGCCCAGGTCATTTGCCGTAGATCCGCTCAGCCTGGTCCAGTTATACACCCCCGATGAACTGTACATGGACAGGAATACATCCAAACCGCCGGTGGTTACTTCTCCATCCAGGTCTCCTGCGGTCCAGCCGGTAATATATACATTGTTGTCACTATCTACAACAAGTCCTCTTCCCGTATCATCGCCTGATGCGCCCAACTGCCGTACCCATTGTTCTGTTCCCGATGAGTTATACTTTACCAGGAAAATATCATTACTTCCGGGATTTCCGTTCCCTCCCATATCTCCTTTTGTCCACCCGGTAACATAAATATTATTATTGCTGTCTGCCGCTATGCCGCGGCTCCATTCATCACCATCCGATCCGAACTGCCGCACCCATTGCTTAGTGCCCGATGAATCATATTTTGCCAGGTATATGTCATTACTTCCCAGGTTGCCGCCTCCCGCAAGGTCTCCACTGGTGTACCCGGTGATATAAATATTATCCTCCCCATCAGTTGTTACGGCAAAGACTGTTTCAGACGCACTTGAACCCAGGGTCCGGGACCATTTTTTTTGGCCGGATGCATTATATTTAAGCAGGAAAACATCACTCCCTCCGGCATTGGTATGACCGTCAAAGTCGCCCCCCGTATGGCCCGCGATATAAACATTGTTTTTGCTGTCAGTGGCTATCCCTTCAGTGAATTCGTCTACCGCTGTTCCCAGTTGAATGGTTCCGGCCCAGGGTACTGACCCCTCGTCACCTGATCCCCCATCATCAAAACCGCTTCCGCAATGGTACAAAAAAACTGTCATTAGAACCAGGCTAATGTTAAAAAAAATTTTCATATATATACTCCTTGTAAAATATCCCTGCCGGTAATAGCACTTCACATGCGGTTAGACGCAATTGCCCCAACCCACCGGCCGGTTTTAAGCTCTCGTTAAAAAAGTAATGATTATTACTTTAGACTGATTATTATTTGACGCTGTAATAAATGAAGAGTAGTTGTTATTAATAAATATAATAAATTAATGTTCCGTTGTCAACATTGGCACGCAAAAAAGATTGGAATTAGGGACCACTTTCGATTGGCCGGTAAAAAGCTGTTTGTGTTCCAAAAAATACTTGATTTTTACGGAATTACAGGCTACAATAAGTGATGAATAAAAAAAGAACTCTCCCCGCTGCAATACTCATCCTCGTTACTACCCTTTTTATTTCCCCGTCTCTTCCGGGGCAGGAAAAAACCGGGTCCGTCTCTTCGAGGAAGAGGAATTATTGCGTTGAATGCCACGCCTACCTGGGCGGGAGCCATTCCGCTCCGATTGAGCAATTGAAAAAAAGTGTTCACTCGCAAAACGCAGGCAGCTGCACTATGTGCCACGGCGGCAATCCCGAAATTAATCATAACGTTAAAGCCAAAAGTTCTCTTTATAATTTCGTTGGTAAGCCGGAGAAAAAAATTATTACGGAGTTTTGCGGCAAAGAAGGCTGCCACTCTTCTACTGCCGATCTATTTAAACAAGGTCCTCATTATTCGAACCAATCTTTTATGGAATTCGAAAGCCCCAATTGTACCCGGTGCCACGGCGCTCATGAGATTCAAAAAGCGTCGACGCGTCTTCTCAAAGAAGAACACTGTGCCGGGTGCCACCCATCGTATTATATCAAAAATATTCTTTCTTCCCTGCGCTTAAAAGGAAAAAAGATCGAAAGCCTGGAAAAGAAAACCGGAACGGTAAACAGCTATTATATTAACCGGGAAAAACTTTCGGAGACGCTTACGAGGGCTAAAAATGATTTGCATGAAGTGGTTCATGTTATTCCGGCTGGGCAGCACGATGAGAAAATAAAAACCCTGGAACTTGAGATTAATGCCATTGAATCTCAGTTATCAATCGCCGCTCTTTCCTGGAAGACCGATATTTTGTATGTTCTCATTACTGTTCTCGGTATTCTTATTATCGGCATGAGTCTTTGTATTGCTATGCTTATTAAAAGAAAACGGAATTCCGCTCATAGCTTATAAAAAAACATACTCCGGGTATAAAAATTTATAAAAATATTCGCTTAATCTGATAAAAATATCTTATTAACTCCCGGAATAGATTTCAAATCTTTTATTGTACCCGGGGAGAAAATGATCTAAATGATATTAATATCAGCCTTATTAATAACGTGGGGCTGGAAGCCCCACGCTATGAGAAAAACCCATGACGCTGGGAAACTAATACCCCGGCGCCAGGCTTAAAAATCAACATTTTTTAATACTTCTTATTTTATTTTATACAGGTTCTCATTCATTAAAATTAAATTTCTCAACGTTCCAGCGGAGTCAACCTTGTCGCCTCCCGGCAGCGCACTCTTAGAACTATCAAACCATGCCCTTAAACACTTCTTGCCCTGATCCCATTCCGCGTCTCTGCCCTTTTTATTTATTTTTTCCACAATTTTAAATGACGCGCAATTCTTTGGCGGCTTGTTTGTAGAAATTCTAAAAAAGCCCGCGACAACCTTAGAAATAAGAGACACAGGCATATCGTCGCTTCTACTCTTTGGTCTTTGATCATTGGAAAGCTGCCCCATAGATTCTAAACGCTCTATATTCTTACCAAGTCCATATATTTCGGCTTCTATAGCTTTTTTAAAGTCTATAGAACTATTTTCTTGCTTGTTAGAGCTCTTTTTTGGTTTGAGAGAAGCCTTATTATACGCGAATTCGGAACTACTACGAAAACTCCTGGCGTCGAGCAGTAACATCAGTATCGTTTTATTTGCATCTTCTACATTCTTCTGAGCCTTATCGGGTGAACATTCCGGCAGAGATGGACGATTATTATTTCTTACTATTCTAGCAGGATTCTCTTGCTTCTCATCGTTCTCCTGCTTCTCATCATTATCATTATTTTTTTTACTCATGTGACGGCTTTCGGCTACCACAATCACGTCTTGTTGTTCCAGCCATAATAGACTAGATCCGGAGACACCACTCCTGGTTGACGCCCAGTAAGGTTTTATTGGCTTCCCCGCAGCAGCACCAACCCACGGCCATTTCCATTTCTTCCACGTCTTATCCTGAACAATCCTCTCCTTAACATTCCAGTATCTCGCGTTTCCGCAAAGATTATTCTTTATACCATATTTGGAGAACATACCACAAGACCATAGTTCACCCATCAGCTTTGAATCTTTTTCACCGAAATCAACACATTCCTTATAACAGTCACCACCCTTCTGTGCTCCAAGGCCGAAGATCCTTTCCCAATTTACATTAAAATTTTCGTATAGTAAGTCTTCCAGAGCGTCAAGCTTGGATTTAATTAATATTGTATGAGTATCCTTACTCGATACATATCCCTTCTCATCGTCATAATTCCTTTTACCCGTATCTTGCAAGTGAAACCAGCCATAATATATATAGGTGAATACACCTCTTAGAGTGGACCAAAAAGAGGGAGGGATATCATTATTCTTTAATTTTTCTTCTATACATTTACCACAGACCGCTGCCTGCCTTCGCGCGTTTTCCCATTCTCCTTTTACAAACTTTGAAGAGTGAAATTTCTCGCTGCCTTCCGCCAGAGATAAAAATAACGAGCTATCATAAAGTCTGCTTATTGGGATACTGATATTCACATGAGTCGACTCGAGAGTTTGATTTTTCTTTTTTTGACCGCCACATAAATAAAGTTCAAGATTACCAGTATTCGTTAAAGATTTTGCCCCTTGCCAGGAGCCTGTATCCTTCTTCGAGGTCGCGGATATAACCCATTTTTTCCAGCGATTATTAACTTTCAAATAGTTATCATTTTTTATTAGTTTATTATACCCCCCTTCAACATCCTTTGCTTTTTGACAATTTTCAAAACGATATTCTACTTGTTCCTTCGGCATTTCCTTTTCTTTTTTTCTTTTTTCTGACATCTGTGCTGACATCTCTTTACTAAGATCTATTATTTTCTCAGGATACATCATTGCTTTAGTAAGCAATGTCATTGCCCTGGCACGCTCAATTAACACCTCCTTTTCCAAAGCCGAAACTCCAATTGAAACTATCTCCGGGCATCCATGCAGCCCCCCATATCCCTCCCAGAGATTATCAACCGTAACCATTATTGGATCAACTTCATTCAGGAATATTTTATCGCTGTATTTCTCCTTTTTCTTAGAGGGAAACGTTGACTTAAATATTTTCCTGTTATACAATCCCTTAATGTTTTGAATTTCCCTGGTTTTTTTGTGAATAACAAGGAGCCTTACACTATGGATCTCCCACTCAAGACCTGTGCCGAAATCTAAAGCTGAACTGTAAACAACCAATCCAAATAGTAAAACAAATACAAAAATAATTTTTTTCATGACTTCCTCCGGTATTATAACAACAAATTTTAATACACTGAATCCGCTGCAAGCAGAGTATAAACTTGCGGCCACACCCCCCTTTGTGTCAAGTTAAAAACCTGGCAATTCCTCATGAATAGAGCAAATTCACTGATGGGGGAACGGCAGCCAGTTGGCACTCCTAACGAATTTCAATCCTCATAAGGCACTTCGGCTCCGCTCAGCACAGGCACTTCGGCTCCGCTCAGTGACCGGAGTTGTTGTGAATTTCAATTCCATAAACAAAAAAACATACTCCGGGTATAAAAACTTATAAAAAATGACATTTTCAAAGAACATGGCGATAAAAACACCGGTTTTTACCCCA
>JAAENB010001210.1 GCA_024224995.1 bacterium
AGACCCCGGTGTAAGCACAGTTTCTTTCGTATTTTTCCCCGTTCGACGGGGTCCGCACTCTTAAAAAACTCTTTTTAAACAGGGCTGGTTTCCGGGAAGAGAGACGTTGCATGCAACGTCTTTACGGGTTGGTTTCCGGAGATTTGTCCCGGGTCAACACCACAGAGGGGAATCCCAGATAAACACCGATCCCCTCGCAGGAGTCGCATCCCTCATCAGAATCTCCATAGCCCTGGCCTGAAACCAGCCACACTGCAACGTCTCTCAGAACCAAACCTTTGCCCGGAGCATCTTCGCAAAACAGACCCCGGTTCAACCACAGTTTCTGACCTATTTTTTCAGAATAATCCTTGCCCGCCGACAGAAAAATTATTATCTTGATAAGAAAGTATCAGGAGTAGGCAGGTTACTAATGAAAGTATCAGTAGTGGAAAAAAATCGAAAAGAAGAAGGAAAATTCACCTGTCCTCAGTGCGGCCAGGTTCAAACAAAGGAAGACTTTATTAAAAATGGTCTCAATCCCGAAACATATTACGCAAAGGTTTGCATTGGCCGGTGGGAAGACGCGAGTGACTGCGACTGGGAATTGTAAACGGGAAGGAGCCCTTCCCGTTTTTCGAAAAACCTAGTAAGACGCCTGTGCGCCAAGCATCATTTCCAGGATAACACCACCGGCATCATGTTGAACCGTGTTTTTATACGCGTCCCTGGGAAGAAAAACCCCTGCCGTAAAAAATACAGAGAGCACTTCTTTATACAGGTAAGCGGCTTTAAAATCAACCTCTTCACCGTACCAGACCGATTCGGAAGTATTCCAGACAACTTTTTTCATTGTATTAAAATGGAAATACGCGAGATCAAGCTGGACCGACTCGAGCAGCGAATACTGTAATTTAAGGCCGTTGCCAATGAGACCATACCAGTTACTTCCCCTGAAAGCGAGACCGCCCGAATTATCAACAACCATATATGAAAATCCGTGAGAGGCTTTAACGCTTTGAAAACTACTGCCGTCAGTAGAACTTGCAGGGTCTCCCGTAGCCCCTTCAGCAACAAGATTTATTTGCAAGTTCCCCAATGTATACCCAATTTGCCCTTCAAAAAGAGCAGCCGTTATATCAGAACGAACAAAAGGGGAGGTTTCATCAGCACGGACATTAATATGTCCCAGGTTTATAATCCCTCCGGCCCTGAAAAGAAAATCCCCAAATACCACTTTACCGTGAAGACCGGCCCAGTGCAGAGTGACTTTTCTATGATCATCAGCGTCAAAATACCGGTCGTACTCAAAAGCATAATACGTTTCTCCTGTAATGTCAGGAGTTATCATGAACTTTGTTCCCGCAAAAGCAACATTATCATCGGCGTAATGCGGGCTGTCACTGACATCGGAAAAAGCACTGTCGGCGCTGTCATAGGCATTGATAAAAGCTCCATACACTCTTAGTCTTTTTTTGAATAAACTATGACTGTATTGCAAGCCCGTAGCATCTTTCGCGATAATGAAACCACCGGGCAAACTAAAGGGTTTTAACCCAATCTCAAGCACGCCTTCATCAAAGGGCTTAAAAGCAGCATAGACATTCCGTGTTAAGATATTGGCAGCAGCAGCACTGCCAATAGCAAAATCACCATATCCAAATTTAGCACTGATATCAAAAACAGTTTTAATCTTAAGATTCGATAAAACTTTCAAGCTAAAACGATTACGAAAAAAAAGGTCCTGGTAATAAATATGTTTATAATTATCAGTTGCTGCGAATTTGTCGGCAACCTTAATTTTACTTCCGGCGTACCATGTTCGTATTCGCAGGAACCCGGACAGGTCAACCCGTTTCCAGATGGAGTTTCCTTCCTCGGCAAAAAGATGTTCCCCCTGCAAGACGGTAAGACTTAAAAGCATAACCGTTATAATTGTATATATATTTTTCTTCATGATAATTTACTCCCTTGAATTTTAAACCCTTTCCCACTATGCAGCCTGGCTATTTATTGAACTCGTCAAGCCAGTTCTCCAAATATCCCTGACGAATCATTTCCGATATGAAAATATCAACCTGGTTTTTTAACAGATAATCACCAAAAGGCAGTCCAATACAAAGCTGCTCAATACGGTTTCCCCCATGTAAAAGTTTGTACGAACTTTGATAACGGCTGGTGTTCCGATATAAATATTGCAGGTAGAGAGAATCGTGAACAAAACCGTGTACTTCTCCTTTATCAAGAAGATCAAGTCCCTCCTGATTAGTTGCTACAATTCTTTTGGGCATATTGGGAAATTTTTCATTAAGAATAGCCTCGTAAGCACTCCCTTTTTTAATAGCAAATTTAAAACTATTCAGGTGTTTTAAATCCCAGATAGTACGTATTGTCCTTTGTTCAAATTCATCACCAAACCGTGTCCGGGGAAGGATTTTTTTATTCGCCAGAACAGCAGGAGTGATATTAAAATACGCTTTGGAAAACCAGATCCGTTTCGCTTTTTCCAGATTCTTGGACATTCCGGCAATCACAATATCAACCCTGTTTTGTTCAATAGCAGGAAGGTAATCCGCAAAGTCAAGAGGAACCAGCTGAATTTTAGCTCCCAGGAACTCACCTAATTTACGGGCCATATTTATTTCAACTCCCCGTTCTCCATTGTTAAAATTCAAAGGACGATAATCCTTGGAAATTCCTACACGAAGCTCTTTTTTTAAAAGAATACTCCGGTAAACCTGGTCCGGAGCAAAATTCTTTGCCATAAGAGATACGGACAAAGCCAGGAATAATAAAACAGGTATTATCTTAATTCTTGATCGCATTTAAACCTCTGGTATGTTTATAATAATTTTATATGTTGAGCTCAAACCATAAATATACATAAAGTGTTACTATTTTTTTATATAAAATATCTGAAAAATCAAGAGAAAAACCATATTTTCAGGAAAAATCACTGAATATGCTCTTTTAAGCTTTTAATCATTTCAGGAAAAGATCCAAGGGTTTGCGGCAGCTTCTCCATATCGAAATGTTCCGCTTCTTCGAAGAGTTTTGTTCCCCAGCGAGAGACAATATCACACTGATTTTCTTCTCCAAGTGCGATAATTTCTTCGGCAAAACTGATTATATTGTTAATTATTAGCGTTTTTGTTAAATATTCCCATCGACTTTTCAACTCGCCTTCCAGAATTGTGATAATTTCCGGAAGTTTTTGCAGCAGGTCTTCTGTAATTGGCAGGGAAGAAATCTCCGGTTCCGGCGCTTTCCCCCCCTTATCACTTGAATGCGGAAGAAAACGCATCAGTTCTAATAAGAGTCTTTTTTTGCTTACGGGTTTTCGTAAATATCCATCAGCTCCCAATTCCCGGATCTCTTCTTCCGAGCTTTTAATAGTAGATGCGGTAACAACAAGAACAGGAATAGAACGCAGTGTATTGTCTTTTTTCAGGATTTTAAGCGCTTCAAAACCATTCATTACGGGCATTTTCATATCGAGCAATATTATAGAAGGAAGATGCTTTTTCGCGCAATCAATTGCTTCTTTACCGTTCGCAGCTTCCAGAATAGTTATATTGGGTGATTCAAGAAACCCTTTTATCAGGGTTCTGTTATATTCAATATCATCAACAACCAGGATCGTTGCCTTATTAAAGGTAACTACTCCGGGATCTCTATCAAACTCATTTTCCAATATTTCCAATTTAGATGCAATGGGAATATTTGTTAAAACTACAGAAAAAATACTTCCTTTGTTCTGTTCGCTTTTAACTGATACTTCTCCATGCATCATCTCAACCAGGCGTCTGGTTATGGATAATCCAAGCCCGGTACCACCATATTTACCACTATCCTGGTCTTGCTGCTGTTTAAAGGGTTCAAAAATACCGTCCTGTTCTTCTTCCGGGATACCAATTCCCGTATCTTCAACGGAAATAACCAGGTCAACAGAATCCTTCTCTATTCCGCAATCCCTGCAATTAAGAGAGGCCTTAACAAACCCGGATTCTGTGAATTTTATGGCATTGCCCACCAGGTTAAAAATTATCTGGCGAACACGGAGTTCATCTAAAAGGAGAGCCGCAGGGAGATGAGGATCGATATCAACCTTAAAATCGAGGCCTTTCTCTTTGATCTTATAAGAAAAAACATGGTTAATATCTTTAAGAATATCACGGGGATCAAGAACTCTGCTGTGGAACTCGAACTTACCGGCTTCAATCTTCGCGAGGTCAAGAATATCATTAATAAGACCCAGAAGTGTTTTCCCACTCGATTTTATGGCCGATAAATACTCCGCCAGCTTTTTCTCCTGGATATGCTCCTCCAGCAGGTCGGAAAATCCAAGAATCGCGTTCATGGGAGTTCTTATTTCATGACTCATATTTGCGATAAATTCACTTTTTGCCATATTTGCCTTATCGGAAGCCTCTTTAGCTATTCGCAGCTCTTTAGATTTTTTCTCTTCTGTAATGTCTTTCAACACACCTTCATAATAAAGGATTTTATTTTCTTCATCAACAACCGATTTGGCATTAATCATCACATCAATTATGGCCCCGTCTTTTCTTGTAATCCTGGTTTCCAGGTTTTTTACGGAACCGCCCTGGTTTATAAGCTCACTAAATTCATGAACTTTTTCCGGTTCAATATTAAAATGATCTTCTACCCGGACATTACCATTAATCATTTCCTCACGTGAGGAATGCCCGAAAATCTTAAGCAATGCCGGATTTATTGTAAGAATTTTTCCTTCAGGGGGAGGGGTTATCTGAAAAATCCCTTCCATGGCGTTCTCAAAAATAGAGCGGAATTTCTCTTCCGTACGTTTATGTCCCGTCAGCTCTTTTGAAAGTTCTTCCGTTTTCTGAGCGACCTTTTTTCGAAGAGACCATGACCAGGTAACGGCTCCGCCAAGAAGTACCAGAAGGGGTATTAAGCCCCAGGCGATATAAATAAAAATATCCCGGGGCAATAAAGCTTTCTTTTCAAATGCCCCAAACCATTTATTATAAATCCTGTCATATTCACCGGTTTTTTGAATAATAGCAAGCCCTTCATTCAGTTTGGCCAGGAGAAGATGTCTCCCTTCGGGTACGGCAAAACAATACTTCCCCGGTTCAATAGGAGATCCCACAGCTCGTACATTCCTTAGCTTAAATGTGTGCACGAAATGGAGCCCCATCAGCCTTCCCACAAGAGCACAATCATGCTTTCCTGAAGCAAGAAGTCTGATAGCGTCAATCTGGTTATCAACAGGAATAATCCGGGAAGATATATTACGCTTCAGAATAATATCATGCATAATATCGCCATTTTCTACAATAATAGCTTTGCCGTTTATATCGTCTAATGACTTGATTAAAGAGTCTTTGCGGACAAATACGGCATGGGAGACAAAAGAATGTGGTGCTGAAAAATCAACAACACGATCGCGTTCAGAGGAATAAAACATACCGGTGACGGCATCAATTTTTCCGGCCTCAAGCTCCTGTCTGACAGTATTCCAGGGTCCCGGTATTATTTCAATCTCCAGCCCCATAACCCCTGCTATGGAATGGGCAATATCAACATTAAAACCGACAAAAACACCATTATTGTCTACATATTCGTATGGAGGGTAGTTATGATCGGCCCGCATTACCAGCTTTGAGCTTTTTGCTTCCCGGGTATTAAACACTATAACCAGAATAATAAATATATATAATGGAAGACTCTTCATTCCTGAAGTATAGAACATTTGATATGATTAATCAAGCAAATAACAGGGTAATAAAGGGGAGCTAACGCTTCGAATATACGATATTACCGTTGCAAATAGTATATTCCACAGAGCCATACAATTCCGTGCCAAGAAACGGAGAATTTTTGCATTTTGAAAGCATAAAATTTTCATCGATTAAAACTTTCTTTTCCGGATCAATAATAGCAATATCAGCGGCTTTTCCCCTGGCGAGCTCCCCCCGGTCGATCTTTAAAATCCGTGCCGGGTTTATTGTAACTTTTTCAAAGGCTTCCAGGTAGGAAAAGTTATTCTCTTTTACCAGGATACTAATCATAAGAGGAACGATTGTTTCAAGGCCAACAATGCCAAAAGGAGCATATTCCATCTCCTGCATTTTCTCATTAAGAGAATGAGGAGCATGATCAGTGGCAATGACATCAACAACACCGGTTCTGAGCCCTTCTATCATAGCGAGGCGGTCTTCTTCGGTCCTTAAAGGAGGCTTCATCTTGGCCATTGACATATTTTCAGCAACAGCATCATCAGTTAAGGCAAAATAGTGAGGAGCCGTTTCACAGGTAACATTTATCCCCTCTTTTTTGGCGTTTTCTATTATTCGAACCGAGCCTCCGGAAGAAACATGGCAAATATGCAGCCTTCCTTTGGCAAGACGGGTAAGCAAAACATCTCTTGCGATCATAACCTCTTCCGATTCCCGGGGGATTCCTTTTAGTCCCAGGAGGGTTGAGTTTATCCCTTCATTCATTATACCTTTATCCGTAAGTTCCATATCTTCGGAATGAGTCAGAAGAGGGACATCGAACATGCGGGAATATTCAAGAGCTCTTCTCATTAGCATGGAACTTTCTACAGGAAGTCCGTCATCGGAAAAAGCAACAGCACCGCTTTTAATAAGTTCTCCCATTTCGGACATATCTTCCCCTTGAGCTCCTTTGGTGATTGTAGCAGCGGGAAATATGTTTATTGGCCCTTTTTCAGCCTCCAGTTTGATAAACCGGACCAGGGCCTGGTTGTCAATTACCGGGTTTGTATTCGGCATAGTGCAAACTGAGGTAAATCCTCCTTTTGCGGCGACTTTTGATCCTCCGATAATGGTCTCAACATCCTCTCTGCCGGGCTCCCTGAAATGGACATGTATATCTATCAATCCTGGTAATACCAGGCATCCTGAAGCATCAATTACTCCTGCATCATGGGGTACGGATATATCAGCAGCAATCTCTTCAATTCTGTCATCATCAATAAGAATATCGAGATTTGAATCGGTTTTTGACGCAGGATCGATCAACCTGCCGTTTTTTATAACAATTTTCATATGGTTAATTCCTGGTATTTACTCCGGCATCTCTTCAAGAGGTTTTGCCCCTGCCAGGAGATAAAATATAGCCATTCTCACGGCAACTCCATTCGTGACCTGTTCATTGATAATGGCATTTGGGGATTCAGCTACTGAATTATCGATCTCTATGCCCCGGTTTACCGGACCCGGATGCATAACAATGATATCCGGTTTGCACTTTTTAAGCCGCTCTTCAGTAAGCGCAAATTGACGGTTATATTCACGAAGAGAAGGAAAAAGCACCCCTTGCTGTCTCTCTTTTTGCATTCGAAGAAGATTGATTACATCCAATTCCGGTAAAATTTCATCAAGGTTATAGGATATATCAACACCATAGACCTTAAATTCATCAGGAACAAGGGTTGGAGGCCCGCAAATGGTGACTCTGGCGCCAAGTTTTTTAAAAGCTTCGATATCCGACCTGGCAACACGAGAATGTTTAATATCTCCCACAATAGCAATGTGAAGGTTTTCCAGGCTGCCCCGCTTTTCTACGATGGAATATGTATCGAGCAAAGCCTGTGTTGGATGGGCATGAAACCCGTCTCCCGCGTTTATAACGGAAGCCCTGATATTCTTTGACAAAAAATGAGGAGCCAGAGACGCTCCATGCCGTATTACGATATAATCAGCTTTCATCGCTTCAAGAGTATGAACAGTATCAATAAGGGATTCTCCTTTAACTACACTTGAAGTAGAAACCGAAAAATTGATAAGATCAGCAGAAAGACGCTTTGCGGCAAGGTCAAAACTAAGCCTGGTCCTTGTTGAAGGCTCATAAAAAATGGTGCACACCGTTTTTCCTCGTAATACAGGCACACTTTTCACTGAACGGGTAAAAACTTCTTTAAAATATTTAGCTGATTGGCAGATGAGATTAATTTCATCGATAGAAAGAGACTGGATATCAAGCAGGTCTTTTCTTTTTAGTGAATTCAGGTCTTTTTTATCTTGTGAGATCATACTAAAATGAGAATTTATCGGAATCGGGTATAATTGTCAAATATAATCTGAATTAACTAACAATTTAAGTGATTTTTACTTCTTCTTTCCCCTAATAGTTCTTTTTTCTTATGCAAAAAAAAGATTTTTTTTATAAAAAATCATTTTCATTTAAAAATATAGTAGAATTTTTATTGACTTTCAAAAATTTGTCTGTTAAAGTGAATATTAATGTCAGCATTAAATGTTTAAAATTTTTTACGGGTAGAATAAGGGTAAGGAGTTGTATTATGAGTGATGAAATGGCGATAAATGTATCAATTAAACCTACCTGGAGTATTGTAAATGAAATACAGGAAAAATGTACTGCATTTATGGAATCAAAGGGAAAGGATAAAGATTTAACCGAAGCAACAATGATGTGTGTTACGGAACTTATTGAAAATGCGGTAAAATACGGGACTGAAAAGCCGGGGGGGGGGAATATTGAATTTGAACTCCATGCTGACAATGACAGGGTTTCAGTTGTCGTATCAAATGGCATAAACGCGGATGATGATATAACAATACTAATCTCTAATATAGATAGAATTAAAGCAACGGATGATCCTGCCCAGTTATATACAGAGAGGTTAATGGAATTGATGGAAAATCCAAAGCCGGGGGTGAGCCAACTCGGCTTATTTCGAATTGCTTATGAAGGTGAATTCAGCCTTGATTACAAATATGAGAATAATGTATTGACAATTTCAGCAGATAGGAATATATAATAAACGAGGTATTTGTGATAAAAAATCACAAATACATGGTCCAAAGAGCAAAAAAATAATTTTTTATATAACAAATTGAGGAGAAAATTATGAGCAACTATAAAGAAGGTAATCTTGAAATATTACTAGCAGAAGAAGGAGCCAAAAACATATTAACCTGGACAGGTAAAAGTGACGATAGAGACCCTTCTGCGCTTCTGAATCCTTACTTTGACGGTCTTATGGATAAACTCAAAGGGAAAGCATTGGATATAGAATTTGCAAAGCTTGAATACATGAACTCTTCAAGCGTGCCCCCAATTATTCAATTGATCAAAAAGCTTAACACCAATGCTATTAAAACTGTTATTAGCTATGACAAAGAGTCAAAATGGCAGTCAGCCTCGTTTAAAGCTCTTGAGACAATAGTCCGGGCAATGGAAAACGTTGAAGTTGTTGGAAAATAATGACCGATCAAGGGAATAGTTTAGCTTTTTGAAGAGCCAAACTATTTTCTTTTATATAGTGTGCGTTTAGGAATATATTAGAAAGCTCCATGGTCGTTAAAAATTTTTATTGATCTTTTCTATAATTAAGAGAATAACAAGCTTACAACAAGCAAACAATACTCTTTAATTAACGTAAGATGAAATTGATACGGAGGCTTGGAAAATGGAAAATAAGGTATATGAAAAGCTATATTCAATAGCTGAAGATTTTAGAGAGATTGCTCAGAATGTAAATGAGTCTTCGCTCAAAAGAAAAGATCATTCGAAGAAGGCTATAGAAAATATTGATTTGTCCGACAAAGCAGGAGCAAATCTTTTAAGAGAGATCCAATCGATCTTCAAGCAAGATTCAAATCTCAGGGATCAGCATAATTTTGTCCTCAATACAATCAAAATAATGATGTCTAACCTCGGGAACCAGGCAGACATTATCAAAGAATTAAAAGCGATGAAATCCATAAAACCTGCCGAATCAAAAGTCATTCTTGACGCAAATAAAAAACTAACAGCAACTCTTAAAAAAGGGGAAACATTTGTTAGTGGAATTGTTGAGACCGATAACGAAATCATTCTTATGGACAACCTGATTATCAACAGGAAAAAATTCCAAAAAGAACGAATAAAAGCCTTAAAAAAATCGACATCAAAAATACTTAAAGACGCGGAAAGTGCTGTTGCCGGCTCCCATTCAAATATTGGGCGGGGCGTGGAACTGGCCAAACGGTTAAAAGATGTTGAGAAGCTTGTCAACAAAGGCGACAAAAAAACCATTAAAAAGATCGCTGAAGAAGCAAATACAGGCTGGAAACTTGCTGTAAAAGTAAATAACAGTTCAAAAACACAGTTTGAATTCGCTGAGCAGGTCAATCTTTTTACCAAACAGCTGCACGAAGAATCAATATATATAAAAGATATGGTCGCGCGAAAACATGATCTATTTAACCAGAATCTCGAGCCTATTACAGAAGTAGCGGTTCTTGTTGCTGTAGAGATGCAGGAATATGTTGGAGTTGCTGATGTAATAAAAGATCTTCCGCTTAGTGATATTACACTGGATGAAAAAACGTATTCCCTATTAAGCGACGTTGCATCATATATTAAAGCAGCCTGCGATAATGCTGAATTTATTGCCGAATTTAACTACGACATGACCGACAGCATTGCATCAAATGCTCACCTGATGGAAGAAACGGTAAAGTTAACCCGGGAAGAAACAGAGAAATATGCTACGGTAAAAAAAGAAGTTGCGGCAATGACTGAAGCGACGCGGTATCCTGTAGAGGGATCCGGTAAAAATATCGCAAACGGGCAGGAAGTTGAAAAAACACTTAAAGAAATTATTACCAAAGTGTAGCGACAAAACCCTTTCCAAAAAAAAAGAGGCACTCTTCTGAGCGCCTCTTTTTTTTTGGAAAGGGAGAGTGGGTCAAGTCTCCATAGCGGGCTCCGGCTCCTCATCTTTCTGTATGGACCCCATAATTTCCTGGCACTGTGATTCAATCTTTTTCCCTCTCTCAATATTTGCGGCCGAGCCTTCAATAGGCTTCTTTACAACTTCCGTTAATTGCATAAGATAATTTCTTAGTTCCGTTAATAGAGCATCTATCTTATTAGATTCATCAAGAATGGATTGACTTACTATTTTCGAATCGGAGCTGATAGTTGTTATATCCTCTAGTTTTTGAATAATAACATTTGAACTTTTTGATATCGTTAGAAATACAGAAGAAATATTTTCAAAATAAGCATTCACATTTTCAATTAATTCATGAGTCATATTTATATTATGTTCTATTTGCGGGAGGTTCACCTGGATATGATTCTGTAACTTACTGATATTCTCTGAAATAGTCATAAACCCGGAGAATTCTTCAGGATCCCGAGCAGATTCAATTCTCGACAACATGCCAATAATATTCATCGATTTCAAAATATTCTTCAAAAACTCCAGGATATTATCTATTTGCTTATAATCATCATTAAATTTTTTAATCGTAGAATTTGAATCTCCAATCTTGTTTTCAATATCTTTAAGCTGAGCGGTCAGCTCTACCAGGTTTTGAGAAATGGTATTAGCCATACTATTGTTATCGATAGATTGCTGGTTAAAAATTTCCGTTGTCTTTTTTAACTCATTTGATTCTGAGATCAAAGAATCGCAGAAATCAACACAACTTAATGAAAATTCCAGCTGGCTCCTTGATTTCTCATTTACTTTTTGAGCTGATTGCCAGATTGATGTTGATTGAAATCCTACGGTTTCAACATCATCCTGATACCTGCCCCCTTCGTTGAAAGAACGCATTACGTCATCAACCAGGTTACGGAGATCTTCTCCAACATTCATAACGTTCCTGGAACCATCTATGGCTCCATGAGCATCCTTATCCATTTGATCAACTTTTTGATTAATATCATGAAGCATCTTTTTTTGGTCATCAATTTTAGTACCGGATAAATAAGCTTTTAAAACCAGCTCATCAATAGATTCTTTCTGTTTATCCAGAGTGGTTGGAAATTCCGTAAAACTATTATACCCTTTTTCAATGTCCCCCAAAACCATGGCATTTTTAAAGATCATCTTGCTAATACCGTCAGTTATCGGTTTAACAACTTTGACGATACTTTCCAGGTTTTGGTTAATAAAATTCGACATTTCATTCAATTTATTGGCAAGAATATCGAAAACACCTGAGGTATGAGAATATTTGCTTGAAACAATGGAAGCATTCAGGGCCAGGGTAAAAATTTCATCAGTATCATTCTTAATTTCATCGACAATAGCGGTTAATTTATCAATCTCTTCTTCAAGCTTACCCAATATATCTTTAATATCATTTATATATGAGATAATTACTGAAAAATGTTCAACATTTGACCGAAATTCATCCGAATTACTCGCGATCCCCATAAGAGAATCATTAAGATTTTGATAAATCTTTTCAAAATTCGCTTTGAGCACACCATTACCATCTATCAGCTTTTCAATTAAAGCAAGGCTATCAGATGTTATCCCTTTCCTGGTGTGAGACTGCTTATTTACATCTTGCGCCGTATCGGTTATATCTTGTATAGTCTGGGTAATACTTTCTATTGTTTCAATGAAATCCATACAAGTTCCTATTCAAAATTAGACTACAACTATTCATTTGTTAAGAGACCTTATTGTATTTGCAGTGTGTCATACTAAATAACATCTTATAATAGTCAATTATCTATTAAAAGTCAAGATTAATTACTCAAAAAGTATAGTCTTCTTCTATATATATTTTTACTATATATAGTATCGGAATTTTAGTTTAAATATTTAAGTTGTTATTTTTTGTAATTCCTCTGCCATATTTATTGCTTCGTTAGTCTTTAGATTCAGGTCATTTATCATTTCATGAATATTGTCACTCAGCCCGGCAATAGCTTCAATTTCACGAATATGGTTGCTTATAGCTTCTTTCATTTCTTCTCCGTGCCGCCTGTTTTCGGCTAGAAGTTTTTCAGTCGTTTCCATTTCATTTTTAATGACTTTAGTGCTCTCCTGGTGCGAAGCATTCTGCTCGGCATTAATTGAGACCAATGTCGCATACAATTTATAGGTCAAAACAGCATCAAAAAAGAAATTCTTAACTCTCTTCATTTCATTGTAGCCTTTTTCAATATCCTGAATCTCTTTTTGCAGGGATAAATTTGTTTTTTCCACTTCTCCAATTACTTTTTTAAAATATTTTTCAACAATCCCGGTATTTTCCTGTGAACTCTCCGCAAGCCTGCTAACGCCATCCGCTACAACAGCAAATCCTTTTCCATGTTCTCCTGCCCGCGATGCTTCTATAGACGCGTTCAATGCCAGCATTGATGTCTTATCCGAAATATCGACTATTTCAGTAAGAGAATTGCTTATTTTCGAGATTGATTTATCCAGGCTGTTCAAAATCTCTCCTGTCCCGGCAATTCCCTTCCGGGAACTATTGAGAAGACTTTCGACCTTTTCAATAGCTACAAATATTTCCTGCTGCTCTTCATCAAGGTCCGGTTCATTATTATTAAAACTTTTTGCGACTTTATATACCTTCAAATCCTGGTCATTGATACTTTCATTCATTAATGCGACCTCATTAACAGTTGTTTTTGTTATATCAAGAATCTCTTTCCTGTCCTGTTCCTGGGAATATATATTTTGCACTACAAAAGATAACTTTTGCCACCCTTCCCTGGAATTTTTAACCAGTTCATCGGCAAGAGAGGAGAGATTTCCCCCCATTTTCATAAGTTCAAATACCAGGTTTCTCTGGGTTTCAAGGACCATTTTCAGATGATCAACCATGGTTACAACACTTTCTATGAGTTCCTTAAACACAACACTGACAAAGGTAATGGGAACCAGGAGAGGAGCTGCCGACCTGACTGCCTTAAGAATTGCCGGAAGATCAAAAAGCGCGTCATACATATTAATAAGCTGGGCCACAACTATCGAACTAAAACCGATAACAAGACGCAATCGATACGTTTTACGAAATTTGACCAGGTAATAAATAGAGAAAAAAAGCATAACAAGGAAAAACAACGCGAAAAACAGCTGTAAAAGAGAATCGGAAAAAACCATTCCCGGCTCAAATATTTGCAGCCAGAAAACCTGCATAATGGCATACGCCACAGCAGCAACTATCATGCCGAATTTTATAAAACGGTCAAAAAACTGTTTATTTTCCACAAAATTATAAACAAAAGCCCTGGCAAGGGCAAATACAATAATCGCGAAAATAGCATTAAAGATCAAAGGAAAAAACTTTTGGGAAACTTTTATATGATAGAAGGAATCAAGAACGAGAATCACTGTTGTCGCGATATTGATTATCGTAATACTTCCACTGGCAACCATTTTATAAACAAGATCTTCTCTCCGGGTTCTAAAATATTCCGATGAGATTATGTAAACCATTAATGAAAAAAGTACTGTCTGGGTAAAATGAAGGAAGGCCAGTCCTTCTCTTGATTGTAGAAATTCTATTATTTTCATTGATCATCTTCATTTTTGAGGTTTAAATTCTATTAAAATAAAGATCCTATGAACCTATGATCCATTTAACCCCTTTATAAATATAAAACACTCCTATTATCATAATTGCTATGGAAAATATGACCTTAATAAGCCTTTCCGGCAGATATTTCGAAATAAGCGGGCCTATTTGACCTCCAATAATTACCCCGGTACCGGTAAACAATAATAATTCCACCATTATCATTCCAGCGTGAAGATTCAAAATAGTGATGACCCAGTCTGCTGTTGCCTCAACAAGGATAGCTGTGGCGTTTGCCCTTTTTGTTTTCACATTAAGGCCTTTTTCAAGTACCGGCTGGGACAACTCACAAATACCTGTTCCCGTAGCTGCAGAGAAAAAACCTCCGATTGGGGGTATCCACATATAACCGTATATATCCTCAATAGGAATATTCTCTCTTTGCCCAAAGCTTTTTTTAATAGCATTAAAAAGCTGCATTGTAGCAAGCCCCAGGATAATAAGTCCCAGGATCAGTTTAAGAAGGTCGGCATTGATTACCATAAGGGCGTGATTTCCCACAACCACTCCGGGAATGGTTAACATAATCATGGTAAAACCAACTGGAAGTTCCACCATTCTGTACCAGATGTACCGAAGCGCCCCGCTTGTCATTCCAACGGTCTCTGTGGCAATACCCGTGGCTACGGCGTTTTGAATAGGAATATCCATAAAAATATTATATATCGGCTGGAAAAGAACTCCACCGGAAAATCCCGATGAATTTGCCAGGATCGCAATCACTATGGAAACAGGGAGCATGTACCAGTATTTCCACCATTTATCGGGAGGAATATCTCCGGAAGCGCTATCTTCGGCTGCTTTTACAACCTGTTCGGAGAACGCATCAAATGAAAATACAGCAACCGCGATTATGGCTATAGCAATAATAAGCAGTATAAATCTATATTTACTATGCAGAATAAAACGCATTAAAATTATTCCTCTTCATTAATCCATATATCGGTTTGATAGCCCTTGAGTGCATTTTCAATTTCATTCTGTGAAACTTCAGATTGTATTTTATAGGTCTTATACATCTCCAAAAAAGTCAATAATTCCGAAAGATCAGCAATCATGGTCTCAAGGGATGACACGACTTCTTTCCCAAGTCCTTTCATTTTTCTGAAATCGGAAAGCCGCATCTTTTTATTTTCAATAATCCCACTGTCGTTATTAAGATTAACCACTTCCGCTATCTTGTCATATGCCTCAAAAATTTTGCCTTTATGCCTGTTAATCTCCTGCCGCATTTGTACAATCATATCCTGAAGATTGGCATTCATGTCATTAATAAGCCCGGCAATCTGGCCTATTTCATCTTCCGTCATAACAGGAACCGATACGGTTAAATCGCCTTCCGCGATCTTTTTAGTGGCCTCAACAATCCCATCCATGGGAGAGACAATATCTTTCGTAAACATTATAAAAGCAAAGATGATACTTGCCGATATAACCAGCAGAAGTAATATCATTCTGTTCCTGAGATTGTAAATAGGACTAAAGATCTCATCAGGATCAATATTTTTTATGGTAATTTCCCGTTTTTGTTCAATTACCCTCTTTTTTAGCTCTTCATAGAATCTACCTTTATCATGTCCGTATTTTTCCCGGATCTGTTTTGCCTCTGCCTCATCCAGCGTTCCATATATAATTTCCGATCTGACCGAATTCATAAACCGGTCCGAACTTACTTCAAGAATAATTTCGGCACTTACGGAAATAGAAACTATTGCTATTAATATAAAATATAGCATCAATTTCTTTTTTAAACGTGACATCTGGCTTGGTAATGGAATTCTCACAACAACACCTCTATGAACCCGGCAATAGTATGGCACAATGAAACAACTTTGTCAAGCAGGCTTTTACCTTACTTGATTAATAAATTCCGATTTTGGAACTACATACAACAAATGGAACGGGAATTAAAAAGGCAGGAAACAACAAGCCCTGAAGCTACATCTTATTCCGCTTCAGGGCTAAGAACAAACAGGGGAGCAGACGAAACCACTTATCAAATGCTTGCCGATTGAGTGCTTCGTACTGCTGTACAATGAATTTTAAAAATTTACGCGATTATTCTTCATCACATAACTTGAGATAATAGTCAAGTCGCTTCGCATCCGTTGCCGTTTGATCCACAAAGCCTATTGCCAGCTCATAGGTTCCGTCTTCGTTATCCTCTATCCGTACAACCCTTCCAAAGCTTTCAAAAAAATCAAAGGTATTTGGTTTTAAAAAGGTAACCCGGATCCGTGCTCCAATCTCTACCGGTTCCCTTATCGTAATAAGCAGGCCGCTGCCGCTAATATTTATCGATTTTCCTACATCTATATTTAAGTCTCTAATATCATCAATCGCCTTTTCTTTCGCGATCCTCACGTTGAATTCATTCGCAATCCTTAAATAAGTCCGTTTCTCCTCAACTGATCCCATATTAATTCCTCCTTATTTGCGCATCTATTGAGCGACAATAGCACATAATTAGGCATTTGTCAAAAACTTTCTTTAAAAAGGTATGGAATTAATAAGCAACTATGAATAAAAATACTAAATTTTACGTTTTTACTCTTCCTTTTTCAACAGATATGGCCCCTTCTGTTTCAATAGTAAAATATTTTCCTTTTCGAAATGAACCGGGATTTAGTATAATGCCGGAATTAAGTGCATCCGTTCCTGATGCCTCATGGATATGACCACAGATACAAAGATCAATTGTATTCTCTTCCAGGAATTTTCGGATACTTGAACTCCCTACCCGCATACCTAAAAAAGTTCTGTCCCTGGTATTTTTTGGAGGCGCGTGAGATATGAGTATTTTTTTTTGCGCGTTTTGCACCTGCCGGTATCCATTTTCCAGAAATTCCATGATCTTCTCTTCCGAATATTCCGTTGGTGAGTTTATTGGAGTTTTATTCGATCCGCCTACCCCAAAAAATCCTATTCCGTTAATTATTCTTCCTGTATTATGAAGACTATATCCCTTATTCTCAAGAAGTTCAATTACTTCGGCATTATCCCAATTTCCGGGAACTGCCAGGATTTTTGTATTATACTTTTCTATTTTTTCAAGAATTCCCGGCACTGTATCGAATTCTCCGGATTTTGAGATATCTCCGGCTATAATTACCAGGTCCGATCCTTCGATCAAAGACGCTGCGGGATCAATGTATTTCATGCTTCCGTGTATATCGCTAATTACGAATAATTTCATAAACGGCTCCCTGTTTAATAATCTTACATTGAATATTGTCATAAAAAAATCAAATCAAAAAAAGCTTGCTTTTATTAAAATTCCGCCTATTATAATTGCTAAAAAAATCGGAACTAATCGGGCTCTCTTTTGTCCAAATATCATAGACTTTATGAGACTTTTATGTACAATTTAGTAAAGGAGAGATCAAAATGAAAACCTTATCCAAAAAACCGGCTCCGAAAATTATCCTGGCAATTATATTATTTTTTTCTATCTTTCTCAGTCAAAATCTTTTTGCCCAGGCTGCGCCTGCTATTTTAATAAAAAATCAAAATTCGCGTAAGCACACCTCTTTAAAAATGAGTGACCTGAAGATCAATATCAAGGTCGTGGGTAATATTGCCACCACTACCATGGAAATGACCTTTTATAATGGTCTCAACCGTGTTCTTGAAGGACAATTCTATTTTCCCCTTGGCGAGGGGCAGACTGTTTCCCGCTTTGCCATGGATGTCAACGGGAAACTGAGAGAGGGTGTTGTTGTTGAAAAAGCCAAAGGCAGACAGGTTTTCGAGTCTGTTGTGCGCCGCCAAATTGACCCCGGTCTCCTGGAATGGACTAAGGGCAACAGTTTTAAAGCCCGTATTTACCCTATCCCGGCAAAAGGACATAAAAAACTCCTGGTTGCCTATGAAAACGAAATTAAAGACACTGCCGATGGTTTTGTATACTTACTTCCTCTTGCTTTCAAGAAAAAAGTAGACAACTTCTCCTTAAAAGTTGAGGTTTTTAAGCAGGAAATCAAGCCCCGCCCTGCACAGGGCAATAAACTAATAAATGTTTTCTTTAAAAAATGGAACGAGGCATTTATTGCCGATATGCGTAAGAAGGATTACCGTCCAAATAAGCAGCTTGCTTTTCTGCTGCCCAAAGCGCCGACCTACCGGAAAATCCTCATTGAAAAAGATAAAAAGAAAACAGGGGGAACCTATTTTTATCTTCATCTTAATCCAAAGATAATTCACGGTAAGAAAAAGCTTCCTAAAAAGATATGCCTTCTCTGGGATGCTTCCGGTTCTGCCGCTCAAAAAAACATCAAAAAAGAGCTCGCTCTTCTTGGTTCATATTTTAGAAAAATCAGGAACCTGGAAGTTGAGCTGGTTCTTTTCCGCAACGCTCCTTCGAAAAAGAAAGAACGGTTCAAAATCCGTAAAGGGAACTGGAAAAAGCTGCGCCGCCGACTCTATTCTATCAGCTACGACGGCGGAACCCAGCTTGGTTCGCTCAACCTGGATAAGTACCGCTGTGATGAATTTATTCTCTCTTCCGATGGGATCTCTAATTTCGGTAACCCCGATATCAAACTATCCAAAACTCCGGTTGTGGTAATAAATTCCGTGCTTACTGCCCAGCATTCATATTTGAATTATGTTGCCCGGAAAACAGGCGGTGTTTACCTTAATTTAACCCGGATTACCAGGAACGAAGCTATGAGATCCTTGTTGAACCAGCCATATTCTTTTTTACGGGCTTCTTATAGCGATAAATTTATTGCGGAAACCTATCCCGCGATTTCCACGGTTGTTCACAAAGACTTTGCCCTGTCCGGAAAACTGTTAAAACAAAAAGCAACTATCACCCTCCATTTTGGTATTGGCGGAAAAGTAAAATATTCTCAGATGATTTACCTGGATGCGGCTAAACATCTCAGTAAAAGCGGCCTGGTAAAACGGATCTGGGCTCAAAAAAAGGTTGCCCACCTGGATATGCAGTTCAAAAAGAACAAAGAATCAATAATAGAGCTTGGTAAAAAGTTTTCCATTGTTACCAGGAATACCTCTCTTATTGTCCTGGACAGGCTGGAAGATTATGTTGAGAACCGTATTGTTCCTCCTGAAGAGATGCAAAAAGAGTATTTTGCCATTATCGAAAACAAGAAGATGGAAAAGAATAAAGAGGAACGAGACCATATTGAACAGGTTATTACAAAGTTCAAGACTTTGCAGGAATGGTGGAATACCAAATTCTCCCTGGGCAAGCCTCCGGTTAAAAAACCCGAGAAAAAGAAATCAGGATCTTTTCGAAGTGCTCCAACTGCAAATGGAGATCATTCTGATAATGGAGATACCGGTGTAGAAGAATCTGACGAATCTTCCATAGAAGGAGCTTCAGGAATGGCAGATATGGGGGCAATCAGAGGAAGGGATGCCGCTTCCGGAGAAAGAAGAAGGTCAAGTCCAAAGAAAAAAGAAAAAGCTTCTGCCCCCAAAGGTTCGTTTATTACCCTGAAAAAATGGGATCCGAAAACTCCGTACCTTGCGAAACTGAAAAAAACCAGAAGCAGCAGGCTCTATCCTGCTTACCTGAAATTAAAAAAGAAATACGCCAACAGCTCGGCTTTTTATCTTGATGTTGCCGATTACTTTGCTGAAAAAAAGAAAAAAGACCTGGCGCTTCGTATTCTTTCGAATATCGCGGAAATGGAACTGGAGAACCCTCAGCTTCTCAGGATACTGGCGCACCGCCTGGCTCAGCTTAAGCATTACAAACTGGCCATTAGTGTTTTTGAAGAGGTGCGGGACATGCGTGAGGAAGAGCCTCAGTCATTCAGAGATCTTGGACTGGTTTACGCTGAGGACAAACAATATCAAAACGCGGTTAACATGCTCTATGAAGTGGTTAGAAAAAAATGGGACCCCCGTTTCCCTGACATTGAACTTATTGCTCTTCACGAGATGAACAGCATCATTGCCAGGGCTCCCCAGCTCAACCTGCGCCGCATTGACAGGCGGCTCATCAAAAACCTGGACGTCGATATCCGGGTTGTCCTGAACTGGGACGCCGACAATACGGACATGGATCTCTGGGTTTTTGATCCAAACAAAGAAAAATGCTATTACAGTCACAACCGCACCTTTGTTGGCGGCATGATGTCCAAAGACTTTACCAGGGGTTACGGCCCTGAAATTTACATGCTCAAAAAAGCCAAAAGCGGTAAATACGCCATTGATGTTAATTATTACGGCAATTCTCAACAGGTTCTGGCCGGTACCACTACTATCCAGATCCAGTTATTTCTCAATTACGGAAGAAAAAACCAGGTCAAAAAAGAGATTACTTTGCGCTTGAAAGATAAAAAAGAGGTCGTTAAAGTGGGTGGTTTTGATATTAAGGTTAGAAAAGGGAAGGTTGGGTTTTAGTATGGGATAGGTTCGAGGTTCAAAGTTCGAGGTTCGAGGTTTTTTGTCGAAGGGGCGGTTTCTGCGAGGAGAGACGTTGCGTGCAACGTCTTTACGGGACGGTTTCCGGGGTGCGACCCCTGCGAGGGGATCTTACCCGGAGCCTGCACAGAAACGGGCTTTTCCGCTCCGGTATAAACCCGGTTTCTTCCGTATTTTCCCCACGCTACGCAGGGTTAGCACTCATAAAATGAATCAGGCCATTTCCTTAATGAATGAAAAACACGGAGAATTTGAATTTCATTTTCTTTAACTCTATAGGGAATTATAAAAGTAGTACCGGCAGCAATTAGCTCCCTTGTTGCCGAAACCCTTCCCGCACGTCCCAACCCGGGATGTTCTAATAACCTCTGTACTTCATTATAGATGGTATCTGCCATTTTTCCCGCTGCTGAAGGATTAAACTCATTGATATATTCAATAGCCATTTCAAAGTCTTTTAAGGCAATATCCAGCCATCTAATCCGCATTGCCCCCCCACTTTGAAAAGACTTTTTTTACATCATCATCGGATGCAAAATTACCATTATCTGCCTCTCTTATTCCTTCTTTAATAGCTTCAATCTGCCAGGATTGGTCTTCGACATATTGTTGAATTGCTTCAGCTGCAACAAATGATCTTGAACGATTCGTTGCTCTGGCAATTTTATCAAGTTTTTCAGCTATTTCCGAATTAATTCTTGTTGAGATTGTTGATGTTGTCATAATAACCTCGATTGTTAATCGTATATATTGTATATATTGTATCCTTTGTATACAATATATACAACTTTTGCTCATATTTCAACATGTTTTTCTCTCAAAATTAGTTTCTTAATAAGATAAATTAAAACAAATTGACAAATGCTAACCTAATGTTGAAATTTCTTGAGGATTAAAAGAATGGCACAACGAGGACGACCTAAAAAACAACTGAATATAGAAAAACTTGAAGGATTCCTGAATGAAACCTCCACTTTGCAACTAAGTGATATTGAAGGGGTAGAACATCAAATTGAATCCTGGAAAAAGTTTATCTTAACTTTAATGGAAATATTTGGCCCGGTTCAAGGAGCCAAATTTTTTGATACAACAAAATCCAATGTTTCTTACCTTCTTAGTGGAGAACGCAACTTAACCTCGGAATTTACAATTCAATTTGCTAAAAAAATTGTAGAAAAAAAGTCAATTCTGAAAGAATTAGTTGACGAACGTGAACAATAATAATACATTAGATCTATGAAAAAGATGAATTAAACGAGTATTTCCACTGGCGATGTTACCGGCCCCCCCAAACAACGGGCAGCGAAGTTTTCTTGAATACAGATTAATATCTGTATAGTGTTATTAATTATGATATTAATTGAAAAATATTATCAAAAAACATACATTAATTATATTAAACCAAACAATTTAAGTTGAGTCTTTATGGGTTTGAGATGCAGGCGCTAAGGACACTTTTGGGAAAAGTCCGGTGAGGGAATAGAGGGGTAAAACACCGCGTACGCGTACCGAATCTCCTCGCAGGGGCCGCACTCCTTCCCGGAATCTCCATAGCCCTGGCCTGAAACCAGCCAGTAAAGGCGTTGCACTGCAACGTCTCTCAGAA
>JAAENB010001211.1 GCA_024224995.1 bacterium
GTATTGCGAGCTGCATCTGGCCTGGAAGTATCCCTCTTCTAAATGTGAGGACTGTTTGAGCGGAGCGAGTTCCGCAGCATTTAGAAGAGGGATGCTTCCAGGCCCGCTCACAAGCAAAATTAAGTTTCTTGAGAGTGCGGACCCTGCGAAGCCGGGAAAAAACAGGTCAGAAACTGTGTCGATACCAGGGTCAATTTTGCGAAGATGCTCCGGGAAAGGGTGCGACTCCTGCGAGGGGATTCGGTACGCGAACGGGCACGGCGTGCCGTGCCCTCACGGTGTTTATTTGGGATTCCACCTCTGGTGTTGACCCGGGACAACATCTTCGGAAACAAGCCCGTAGAGGCGCAGCATAAACGTTTTACTGTTGACATACTATCCCCGTCAATATTAATTATCAACACACCAAAACAATATAGAAGAGAACAGGAAAAACAATGGCTACAAAAAAGGCAAAAAAACTATATATAATAGACGGGCACGCCCTGTGTTACCGGGCATACTACGCGTTTCAAAATAATCCGCTCATAAACTCACAGGGCTTGAATACATCGGCCATATTCGGATTCGCGCGAATGTTCTTTAAGCTCATAGAAGATCAGAAACCCGATTACCTGGTAGTAGCATTCGACCCGCCAACAAAATCGTTCAGGTTCGACATTTATCCGGAGTACAAAGCCAATCGCAAGAAAATGCCGGAAGACCTGAAAGTGCAGATTGAAGAGATCAAGAACATGGTGGACGCGCTGGGAATACAAAAGCTGGAAGTGGACAATTACGAAGCCGACGATGTTCTGGGGACCGTAGCGAAAAAATACGGAACAAAAGAACTCACGGTAATGCTGGTAACGGGAGACAAGGACGCGTATCAGCTGGTAAACAACCATGTGCAGATATATGCCAATAAAAAAGGGATATCGGAACATGTATTGTATGATATCAAAGGTATTGAAGAAAAACTTGGGCTAAAGCCGGAGCAGGTCATTGACTATATGGCTCTAATGGGAGATTCTTCCGATAATGTCCCTGGCGTAAAGGGCATAGGAGAGAAGTCGGCAGTAAAGCTCATATCAGAGTATGGCAGCCTGGAAAAGCTGTATGAAAATATCGACAAATTAAAGGGGAAGCAGAAAGAGCTGCTGGAAAACGGAAAGGAGATGGCCCTGCTCAGCAAGGAGCTGGTAACCATAAAAACCGATGTACCGATAGAACTGGACGTAAAAAAACTCACGGGGCCGGAAATTCAAACAGAGGCAGCCAGGGAGTTCTTCAGATCTCTGGAAATGAATTCAATAATCAGGGATTATTTGGGCGGAGATGCAGATGAGCCGAAAGAAGAGACTCATGAAACAATAGAAACAGATTATAAAATAATCCGGACCGAAAAAGAGATGAAAGCCCTGGTAACTGCCATAAAGAAAAAAGGTGAGATAGCAATAGATACGGAAACAACATCAATCTCACCGGTAAAGGCAGACCTGGTAGGGATATCAATCAGCATAAAAGAGAAAGCAGGCTATTATATCCCCCTGGCAAGCAAGGGTCTCTTTAGTGAAGACTACCTGGACAGGGAGATATCCCTGGAACTCATAAAACCGGTAATTGAAGACCCGGAGATTAAAAAAATCGGTCAGAACATAAAATATGACTTTATAGTGTTCAGGAACGCTGGAATAGAAATGCAGGGCATCTATTTCGATACCATGGTAGCATCGTACGTGCTCACTCCCACGGACCGGCGGCACAACCTGGATGACCTGGCAATAAAATACCTGAATTATAAAACGATCAAATTTAAGGAGATAGTGGGAACCGGGAAAAACGTCATCCCAATAACCGAAGTACCGCTGCAAGACCTGGCAGTTTACGCCATAGAGGACACGGATATAACCTACCAGCTTTATACAATATTTAAAAAAGACCTGGACACGGAAAAGCTGGGAAAACTGTTTTTTGAAGTAGAAATGCCGCTGGTAACGATCCTGGCCGATATGGAATATGCCGGGGTAAAGATCAGTCACAAGCACTTTGAGCAATTGAGCAAGCTGAATGAAGGAAAACTGAATGAGGTAATAGAAAAAATATACGCGGAAGCAGGAGACACTTTTAATATCAATTCAACAAAGGAGCTGTCGGAAATTCTGTTTACCAGGCTGGGACTGAAGCCCCAGAAAAAGACCAAAACAGGCTATTCAACGGATATAACCGTACTTGAAGCGTTAAGAAAAGATCACCCAATAATTGACCACCTCATATTATACCGGACACTGAGCAAGCTAAAAAGCACCTATATAGATACTCTGCCAAAGCTGGTATATACCAAAACCGACCGGATTCACGCGTCGTACAACCAGACAGTGGCAGTAACAGGCAGGCTTTCATCATCGGATCCGAATCTGCAAAACATACCAATACGGGACGACATGGGAAAGGAGATCCGGAAAGGGTTTGTACCGGAAAAGGATTTCCAGCTTATGTCAGCAGATTATTCCCAGATAGAGCTCCGCCTAACGGCACATTACTCAAATGATTCGAGTCTCATACAGGCATTCAAAGAAGGGACCGATATTCATAACCTCACAGCCTCATCGGTATTTGGCGTATCAATGGATGAGGTCACATCGGACATGAGACGGCAGTCGAAAATTATAAATTTCGCGACAATATACGGAGTATCGCCGTATGGACTGTCACAACAGGCGGAAATAGACATAAAAGAAGCGGCAGAGTTTATAAAGAAATACTTTGAGACCTATCCCGGAGTAAAAGAATACATCGATACGACTATCGAATTTGCCGGGGAGCATGGCTATGTAACAACCATGCTGGGAAGAAAAAGAAAGATACCGGAAATCAAAAGCGACAGCCGCCTCAGAAGAGAAGGAGCCGAACGAACAGCTATCAACACCCCCATACAGGGCACTTCAGCAGATATGATCAAACTGGCAATGATAGCCATTAAGCAGGAGATGGACAAACAGCAATATAAGTCAAAAATGATAATGCAGGTACACGATGAACTGGTTTTTGAGGTTCATAAAGACGAAAAGGATACAATAGAGGCCCTGGTAAAAGAAAAGATGGAAAAAGCCCTGGAACTCTCGATCCCTGTTATTGTAGATATTGGCTGGGGCAGCAACTGGGAAGAAGCACATTAAAAAACAGTTCGAGGTTCCAGGTTCGAGGTTCGAAGTTATACAAACCAGGATCTATGTAAAACCAGGGTTCCGAAAATCAAATGTATTATATTATGAGTGCGGACCCGGGTCTTCGGCTCCGCTCAGACACCGGATGGCCGGGAAAAATACGGAAGAAACTGTGGTTTACAATGGGCCAATTCCATCGGGGATTTAGACCGGGGTTCTGTTCTGCTCCCGGGGTTAAAAACCCCGGGCTACATGACGATGCCCCGCTGGGGCATTATTGCAATGGGCTTGAATCGTATAATAGGTATGGATATTTGCAGGTGTTGACCCGGGACAAAACCACCCCAGAGGGGTGACGTCATGTAGCTCGGGGTTTCAACCCCGTGGACAGAGCAGAGCCCCGGATAAAATCTTCGGGAACAGGCCCGTTTTAAATTTTAGTTTCTTAAGAGATCATCGCGGCAAGAAGTTCGTAAATAAAAAACCTCGAACCTCGAACTTCGAACCTCGAACTATAACACGAAGGGTTATACTTATGCGTCTGGCAATTATATCCGACACACACCTGGGCGACTCAATGTCCATACTCTTTTACCGGGACGGGGACGGGGCCATACAGGAAGGCCCGGGGTATGTAAACTTTCAAGAAAAGATCAGGGCTTTTGCGGGGAAAAAAGAGCTCGATTACCTGGTATTGCTTGGCGATATACTTGATTTTTCAATCACCAGTTACGAACAGGCGTACTCAATCGGGAAAGCGTTTTTTGCCCGGTTAAAAAAAGACAAAATAGCCAGGGAGATAATATATATCCCGGGGAACCATGATTTCGCGCTCTGGCACACAGTGGAGCACCAGGTAAACACCATAAACCGGATCAAAAAAGGAAAAGATCCGCGGCCCTTTAAAATGTCGTTGCCCGGCATAATCGACGACCGGGAAGAGAGCCAAAAGACCGGCCTCACCCTGCCCGGAGTCACAGTGCGGAAAACCAGGAAAGGGGGCTCATCGCACCCAAAATACGGCGGCCTGTTCCTGGATAATATCACCAGCCCGCACACCCCATTCAATTTTGTTTATCCAAATTTATACATCATTGATGATACCGGCAGTATCCTCATAACTCACGGGCAGTACCTGGAAGGATTCTGGACAATTATAGGGGAGCGGGTAATGAAGATAGTCCGGAAAGACCTGAAGGACAATAAGGGGAAAAGCATAAGCCCTGACACGCTCACGCTCAAGGAAATGACAGCGCTCAACTTCCCCCAATGCGAATTTGCTTCTTCAGGAATAGGCCAGTCCGGGCCATTAACCGGAGCCATCCAGGAGGTAATGCACCAGGTAAAAGATAAAGATTTTAAAAAGGTAAAAGTATACCTGGACAGGATATATAATGAAATCAATCTCCTGCAGGATATCCTGGGCAAATCGATGAGAAAATTCAGCCGATTCGCGGGATACCTGGGCTCCTTTTTGGGTTATATACTCGATTTTTTTATAGAAAAAATCTTTTACCCCGTGGGAAAAAAATGGATACTGGGCATACTTTCAAGGGCCGATGACACCCGTTACAGTAAGGTCTTTCTCACGCAGGAGAAAGTACGGGAACGGTTTTTAAACTTCTTTACAGCAACAGCAAACGAAATTTATCAATTAAACGAGTATGGGCATCACATCCCTATTCCCTCAAAAATGATATTTGGTCATACACACCAGCCCATCCCCTGGGGGTCTGAAGAAGCAAAGATCAATCCTCCGCAGCTCTCAGGAGAGACCCTGTATATGTATAATACAGGGGGCTGGCTCAACAAGAAAAACAGCGCCGGGAAACTGGAATTTGGCGGAGCAGAGATATTTTTCTACGAAACCGGAAAAGGCTTCACATCGGTATCAATAGACCACCAGCCTGAGTAAAAAAAAACAAAAGCCCGGGTAATAATTATTGACATTTTCCTATTTTGACGTTTATACTATGATATTATGGCAATTGATGAATACCTGAAAGAGGAAAAAACCAGGAAAATCCTTGTAATTGACGATAGCAAGCTAAGCCGGGCAATTATAAAAAAAACCCTGACACAGCTGAATATGCAGATTACCGAGGCAGAAGACGGAGTCGAGGGTCTGGAAGCTCTAAACAGTGACAGTTTCGACCTGGTACTGGTGGATATAATTATGCCCAGGCTCGACGGTTTCGGCTTTCTGGATAAATTCAAAGAAGTAGTACAGGACGACTTTATCCCTGTAATCCTCATGACCGGGTCCGATGACCTGGATTCAAAAATAAAAAGCCTCAGGTCCGGGGCCGATGATTTTTTAAGAAAACCGCTTCATGAAAAAGAGCTCACAGCCCGGGTAATTTCTCTTTTACGGCTTAAAAACGCGCATACCGAACTCAGCAACACTCTCAAAGAGGTACAGGAGCTTAAACAACAGCAGGATGGCGATTATTTTCTAACCAGTCTTCTTCTTGAACCCCTGGGCGGCAACCACGCCATAAGTGATGAAGTCTCTGTTGATTTCCTGATAAAAGAAAAAAAGGAGTTCCAATTTAGAAAATGGAAAAAAGAAATAGGGGGCGATATTTGCTATTCCCATAATATTACCCTGAAAGGAAAACCATACACCGTCTTTCTCAATGCCGATGCCATGGGAAAGTCAATGCAGGGAGCAGGCGGAGCCCTGGTCCTGGGCTCCGTATTCCAGGCAATAACCGACAGAACCAGGTTTGTTGGTGTTGATCAGGATCAATACCCGGAACTATGGATAAAAAATTCTCACGGAGATCTCCAGAGAGTCTTTGAAAGCTTTGACGGTTCCATGGCCATGTCCCTGGTAATGGGGCTTATTGATCACAGCACGGGGTTAATGTATTATATCAACGCGGAACATCCCTGGACCATTCTTTACCGGAACCAAAAAGCCACTTTTATAGAAAATGAACTCATACTCCGGAAACTGGGAGTAACGATCATGGAAGGCCCTTTTCGTGTCAAAACATACCAATTACAGCCCGGAGACGTAATCATAGCCGGATCGGACGGTAGAGACGATATCCTGATTAGTCAGGATGAAAGCCAGGATAAACTAATGAATGAAGATGAAATGCTTTTCCTGGAACATGTAGAAAAAGGGGATGGAAGCCTGGAACAGATTTATCAACAATTAAACAAGCTGGGAGAACTTTCCGACGACCTTTCCCTTTTAAGGATAGCCTATAAAGAAGGTCAGAGCAGTGATGATAATAAATTTTTAAAAGGGAACGAGTCCTTACTACAGGAATTAAAAAACCCGAAAAACGGCAATTTAGACAATGCTGTTCACGAACTCGAACAAATATGCATAATCGATAAATCAAACCCGGTTTTGTTAAAAGAACTATTAAAAGTTCTCATAAACACCAAAGATTACAATAAAACACTGCTTTATATAGAAGAATATATAGATCTGCGGCCGGAGGAGACGGAGTTTATTTATATCGCGTCCTATTGCTTCAAAAAGGCGGGAGATCTAAAAAGGGCAGCAGAACTTGCCCAGCGAATAGTGTTAAGAGACCCCGAAGAAACACGATACCTTATGCATCTCGCCAGGATCTATACGGAACAGAATAAATTCGTCAAGGCCGATATAATCTTAGACGAAGTGCTGCAGGTAAAACCGGACCACAGTAAAGCGCAGAGTCTCAAAGATTTAGTAACCGAAGAAATAAGAAAAGCAGAAGAGAAAGAAAAAAATAAAAAAAACAAGTAACTTGATCAGGCGCCGGGGAAGGAATCCAACGCCTCTTCTTCGCTATTATAAACTTTTGATTCATCAATGAGGTCAACAATATCCAGAACACTTTTAATAGTTCCGTTGATAGAACAAATTTTAAATTCTCTTCCTTCGCTAACCGCCCCATTCATGAGGGACACCATGAGCCGTACTCCAAGACTGCTAATTGACTCTACCTGTTCAAAATTAAGCAGTAAATGAATATCCGGTTTTTCGAAAATTGCGGAAATTATATTTCTATCGGCATCAGTGGAAAAAAGAGTGTCGAGCTTTCCGGAAAAATATACAATTGCGACATTATTTACTCTTTTTATTAATATCTCCATAAAATCTCCATAAAATCTCCATAAAATTCACTCAGGAATTCTTGAAAAAATCTTCATAACTCACCAGGGTAATTCCCTGCTTCCGGGCTTTTTCAAGTTTGCTGCTGCCGCCGGCAACATCTTCACAGATTAGAATATCCGTATCTTTTGTAATGGAATCAATAAACTGGTAACCCTGAGCCTCAATGGCCGCGATAAGCTCTTTTCTTCCCTTTGGCCCCTTACCGGTCATACAAACCTTTCCTTTTGATTCACTCTCTTCAGCTTCAACAATATCAACAACCTTAATGAGTTCCTCAAATATCTCCATATTGCCGGGATTCTTTTTCCACTCAATTACTCTTTGACCGGTTACATACTCATCATTATTAAAGGCAAGAAAATCATCTATAGTTTGAACATTCAGTTTTACCAGGGCTCTCTCACCCACGGATTCTATTCCCAGGCGCTTAATGAATTCCCGGGGGGTCATGGATTTCGCGTCATGAATAGCGGTCACCGCGTTACCGGCAGATTTCTCCGCAAATCCTTCCAGCGATTCCAGCTGCTCCTTCTCTACTAAATACAGGTCTTTAATACTTTTAATAATCCCTTCTTCCCAGAGCCGCCGCACCGTCTGTTCGCTGACTCCTTCAATATCGCACTGCCGGACCCAGAATATAAGCTTTTGAACCTGCTTCTCCGGGCAATCATGATTCTTGCACCTGAGATGGACGCCTTCACGGGTTAATGTGTCATTACAGGAGGGACAGTTCACGGGAAGCTTGTATGGTTCTTCGGAATTATCGGTAAGTTCGTTCGACAGAACAAAAGGAATTACATCATTGGCCCGTTCAACCATGAGCGTGTCCCCAATTCGTAAGCCCGTATTCTCTATCCGCTCAGCATTATTCAACGCGGCCCGTTCAATTTTCGCGCCGCCAATTACAACAGGCTCAAAAATAGCTACGGGAACAAGACTGCCGTGTTTGCTTAAATTCCATTCAATGTTCAGCAGCACCGTCTCCTTTGCCACAGCCGGCGGTTTCCATGCTAATTGATAATGATGATGATGATCCACAACCCACCTGCCGTCGATCTCTTCATGAAGCGTAATATCATCCACGGTAATGGTTAGGCCGTCTGTCTCGTATTCCCATTCAACCCGGTATGTATCCAGGTAATTATTATAAAACTCTTCCAGTTCCGCGGCAGTACAAACCTTTTTCCTTACCACAACATTGGGCAGCATTTTTTCAAGGTTGTCCAGTTTTTCCGATTCCGCCTTTTCCGTTTGAGAGCCCAAAAGCTGGTACCCCACAAACCTGAGATATTTCAGATCACCAAGATTTTTGTCTTTCCTGTTAATAAGGCCAACAGCCATATTCCGCAGCGGTTTGTCGTCGGGATTGGGAAAATCAGTTGTTTTGGGAAGATAGAGCTCTCCCCGGAGATGGATCTCGCCTTTGAGATCAATGTCGGAAGGGATATCGGTCATATACCGGGCAATGTGGCTTACATCCTGGCCTTCAACACCATCGCCCCTGGTTGCCACATGGATCAGTTTTCCGTCAATATACTTCAGGTCGCAGGAAAGACCATCGATCTTTGGTTCTATTAAATAGGCGTTTTCATCAGAAAGGGCCAGGCGTTCCATCCATTTAACAACACCCTGGATATCCTTGGATTTCCCCATACTCAGCATGCCGATCGTGTGTTTTATCTTTTTCCCGTAATTAGACGGCGCTCCCACAACAGCGAAATATTCATGATCGGGATTTATTAACTTTAATTCCTCTTCCAGGGCATCAAACTCAGCATCACTTATAATCGGCTCATTATTATAATAAAACTCTTTAGCTTCGTATAATCTCTTTGCTATATCATCACCTTTCACAGCGTTCTCCATTATCATTTGTAAATTATTAACCGTGTTCGACCCGGTTTCGTCCCCGTTCTTTAGCCCGGTACAGGGCTACATCGGCAAAATGAATTATTACTTCCGGTTTTCCAATAGAGTCAAGCAATAAACTATCGAAACTGGTTGTGCCCTGGCTAACGGAAACAGAAAGCGCTCCGTCAAGGGTTTCTACCTTTTTAGTATTTACTCTTTCCCGAATTCTCTCTGCCAGCTCATATAGATACTCATGAGAACATTGGGGAGCAATAACCGCGATCTCTTCACCACCATATCTCGATACCGTATCCACATCACGGCAGCTCTCCATGATTGAGCGGGCAACTTCTCTGAGAACCAGGTCTCCAATCTGGTGCCCGTGTATATCATTAAACTTCTTAAAATGGTCAATATCGATCATAATAAACCCAATACTATAATCACCGCGGTGAGCCCGTTTCATCTCTTTTTCCAGCTGGTCAAAAAGATATCTCCTGTTATACAGCCCGGTCAGTTCGTCTTTTATTGCCATTTCTTCAATATAGTGCTTGGCCTCGGAAAGGGCGCTCACCTCTTTTTTCAGGAAATAAGTCTTTAAAAGAAATGCAATAAAAGCAGAATGAAAAAACGCGGCAAGAATAAGCATCACCGCAGGATGAACTGAAGTATACTCACCCCGGTATCCAATTAGAATTAAAAAATAATAGGCTGCATGAATAGCTGCGAATACAGCATATACAACAATTACCGTTAAGCTTATTAAATTAAATAACTTCCGATTCATATCAATAATTAATAAAGGGCTTTGGGAAGGTTGGTTTTTTTTAAATACCGAAATATCAATTCCTGGAACTGCGATGCTTATGCTATCGTTCCATTCCGACCTGCTCCTTCCATAGCAATCTCCGCTCTTCGAACCAGGGAATCAAGAAGAAGATCATTCATCATATGATCATCAAGGTGATTGCTTAATGAAACATCATCAGGATTAAGTTCGGATATCCCAACCGATACTTCCAGGCTAATCTTATTATCCTTAATAACAAAAGGTTTTTTAACCAGGGAAGATAAAAATCTTTCCGAAACTTTTTTCGCGTTACCTATCCCCGTGTCGGGCATAAAAACCAGGAAATCGGCAATACCGTATCTTCCCAGCTTGTCATAGGGACGGCACAGCTTCATAAGCCGGTGCGCGAACTCTATTAAAACACCGTCCCCCGTCTCTGATCCGTGTTCTTCTACAATATCTTTAAAATTGGTAATTCCAGTCATAATCGAAGAAAGGAATTTTTTTTCCCGCGAGGACCGGCCCATTTCCTTGAGCGCTTCATCAAGAAGAGCCCGCCTGTTTAACAGGTTGGTCAAAGGGTCTTCTTTGGCTAATTTAATAAGCCGCTTGCTCGATTTGGAAGCAGTATCCTCCAGCCGTAAAACCTTTTTGGCGATCCTGGCTCTCAGATCCAGCTCTTCCTTCCCGAATGGTCTAAAAACGAAATCATCCGCGCCGGCATCAAAAGCCTTTTGTATGGAGCTATGCTTTTCTCTCGCTGCGATAACAATAATATACACATATTTCGCATGGCGTAATCTTTTTATCTTTTTACAAAGATCAAGTACAGCTGAATCATCAGATTTTCCCCAGTTTATAAGAACCAGGCGAGAAGCATTCTTTTCAATCTCTTCCAGGGCATTGTCAAACCCCTTTGAATCAAATATGTCCGATTTGGAACTTTCCATGGACTCTTTTACCGCAGTTAATGCCCCTTTTGTACTGTTAACAAGATGTACTTTCATATTTATACCATATTTTAGTGATAATTTATGTACCGGCGGCCAAATTGCCAATCCAGGTACAATATACTATAATAAGTGTCATATTTCTGTCAACTATTAAAATTTGGGCAGTGCCCTCCCGGATCTACAACTTTTTTTGTAAATCGGAAAAAAAAGTAGGTACAGATTTGTATGGTTTTTTATTTCCTAAAATTCTTTACAGGAAAGCTGCATTTTTCAATATTATTTTAAATTTTTTGATATACATTTATGTGGAGAAACAAAATGCAATATAAAATCACTTTTAAACATACAATCATAGGAATACTTTTGATAGTATTCACTGTGGGGTGTGCTTCCGTAAGATTAAGAAGCTTTCAAGACCCGGAATACCGGGGAAAGCAATTCGAAAGAGTTATTGTTGAAGCTAAATTTCAGGATTTAGCCAAAAGAGAAAAATTCGAATAATGGCGGTTTTTCCAATACAATTCATTACTCAACCATACGTTCCGAGCTTTTTGATGTTTCAAATTGGCAAACCGCCCATATTATTAACTGCCAGTTCCAGGGTGACAGTTGTGCCGGTGGAAAAAGTGCAA
>JAAENB010001212.1 GCA_024224995.1 bacterium
ACAATATTCTGAATATAATTAGTAAAGCCGAACAGGAACCATATAAAAAACTGGTTTTGGAATTGTTTAGAACTGATGATAAAATTGATTTCAAATATGATGACAAAGTGCAGAATTTTTTATATATGAATGGAGTAATTGATCAAGAAAAAGTGGGTAAAGCGGAATATTATATTAAATTTTCCAGCTCCTTTGTTCAGAAGAGGCTGTTTAATTATTTTTCCGGAGAAATGTTTAAACAGATGGGCGTTTTTGTCGAACCATTTGAGAATCTTGATGATGTTATAACGGAAAACAGTCTGAATATAAAAGAACTAATAGAACTGTTCGGGAAGTATTTAATAAAGAACAGGGATTGGTCTTTGAAAAATGCCCCCAGAAGATCGGATATGAGAATTTATGAGGCCGTATTTCATTTCAATTTATATATGTATCTCCATGGATTCCTTAAAGGGAAAGGTGCGGAAGTGTATCCCGAATTCCCGACGGGAAACGGACAAATTGATTTGATAATAAAATATAAAGACCGCGTTTATGGAATTGAATTAAAAAGCTATAAAGATCAACCCGGGTATAAAAAAGCACTAACCCAGGCTGCGCGTTACGGCAAAAGCTTAAACCTCACGGAAATTACCCTGGTATTTTTCATTGAATACATTGATGAGGAAAACAGGAAAAAGTATGAAGTCGATTATACACATAAAGAGACCGGCATAAAAGTTATGCCCGTATTTGTTGAGACCGGGAATTAAGTATAATACGACGACACCGTTTCCTGCCCGGTATAATTCTTTCCATAGGTGTCATCCGCCCCTTTGTAGCTAAAGGGCAAGTCTAATTCCCCGGAGCCCCGGCAGCGCAGCACTCTTTTTGCCGCGTCATAGTCCAGCCCCTGCCGTTTAAATTCCGCGTTCACCTGCCGGTTTATTCTGTTTCCTTCCATATCAAATATATCTTTTGTATCGAGATTGCAAATGAATATTCCGTCTTGCTTCAATTTGCCGATGTACTTTTTTATGATGCCCAGTTTATCGCCAATGTAATGCATTCCGTGGATGCAGGTTATGAGGTCGAATGCTGCTGTGGTTTCGTAGGCGGTGAGGGTGCTTTCTATTAGACTGAGGTTGGGGTGTGCTTCCCATGAGGGTTCAAAAAATCCCACCAGGTCTACTCCGTAGATTTCGATTGTGGTTTCCGCGTTATGGGCATGGAGCTCCTTTGCTGTTTGGATGAGGGCTTTGCCCGTTCCGCAGCAGAGGTCGAGCCAGCGGACTTGCTGCTGGTGTAAGGCGCGTTCTTTTAGGAATGGGAGCGGGGAGAGGGCGATTTCTTTTTCGTAGCTGTTGACGCCGGAGGCGTTTCGCTCGCGGTTCATGCGGGTGTTTGCTGCTATTGGGGATGAGGTTAGTTGGTGCGGGGTTAGTAGTTTCATTTGAGTTCGGCACTGAATAGATCATTGATTTGCGCTTCAAATTTAGGTTTTAGTTTCACCAGGGCAGCGTATAACCGTTCCATGAAATCGGGAATATTCCTTTCAAGATTTCTAATTAAGCTGGTAACCTGCTCATCATAATTCCCGGTGAAAATATTGTTAATCCCCAATGTTCGGCATAAGTTGTCAAAGTCAGGTGCATTGCTGAATCTATCTATCATAAAATTGAGAATATCTACTGTTATATTCTTAACCAAATCCCCGTTGGGATGGGCATCACCAGGGCTCTTTTTTGGAGAAGAATCGGGAACCGGTTTTTTTTCTTCGGTTATAATTTCCACGGTGATAGTTTCTTCCGGGAAAATATTTACGGGGCGAATCTCCTGATTCCGAAAAGAATAACTCTCATCAATCCGGGTGTTCCACTGCCGTTCAAGGGGATCAAATTCAAATATTAGTCTTGTGGCGGAACGGTCCGCAGCATCGACCTGTAATATCGAAAAATTATTTCTGTAAGTATTACCGGCATAGGAAGCGCCGCCGGTAAAAAGAGCGGCATGCCTGCCCATTCTAGCAGGAGGGTCAACCGCTTCGCTGTGAACATGACCGCAGAGCATGATATGGCATCGTTGATAAAGATA
>JAAENB010001213.1 GCA_024224995.1 bacterium
AAACGGGCTCCATCACCGGATGATCGAAAAGGTCATTGAAATGATGGAGTCGAAGCAATCGTTTATCGCCAACCAGAACCCAATTCTTTTTGACTACATGGAATTTAATACTCAAAAAGATGTACAGGAGTCCCTGACCCTATGCGAACTGGAAGAGGGCGGCATGATATGGCGCGATCCTACCGAAAAGGAAGCAGCTGAGTTCTTCAAAGAAGTGGAAAAAGACTTTTTACATGTAAGCGAGATCCTTCGAAATAAAGAACTATGGTAGAGCCGGATATCACCCTGAAAATAATAGTTGTTACTGAGGACAGCTCAAAAGACTCCTTCGGAGTGCTAAAAAATATCATAAATAGCATACTAAAAAATACGACTGAAAATTTTCAATCCCAGGTTCTGGAGTATGAGTACCCGGATAAACACACTGATGTAATGAACGGAAACAGGTGGCAGGAAAAACGGCCTCGAGAGTTTTCTAAAAAAATTACCGACTTTAAACGGCAAATCACCAGTTATTTAATGGAAGAGTATACATATATTTTCTGGCATTTTGATGGTGATCAAAAATGGAAAGACTCAAAAGAAGGGGCTCGCTGTACACATATAAGCAAGTTTCAAAAATTTTTCGGACCCATAAGCGAACAAGTAAGCGGAGCTATGGAAAAAGTACTATTTATTACTCCATTTTACAGCATAGAATCCTGGCTCTACCAGAATACGCAAAAACTAAAAAAACTTAAAGAAAAAACAGACGATATTCAAAAAACAGCCCCCTGGATTTTGATGAAATAGAGAAAATAAAAGAAAAGTTTCATGTAAAATCAAAATATAACCTGGATTTGTCGGAGCAATTTCCATTTAAAAAGGTATACGATATAAAAAAGTCATTTTATTCTACAGTAGAAAAGGTACAAACGAATGATTCTTTTCAAAGTTCTCTTATGCAGATACACCAAAAATATTTCGATAGCTCCAATAAAGAGCTCTGAGGTCAAGAAATTTCCTTAAAAATTTCTTGCGCTATAATCCCTTAATTTCTAACGTCGTTTCATGAACAATATCACATCAAAAATCATATTCTTTTTTTTAGACGGCTTTGGCCTGGGAACTTCCGACAAAAATAATCCCTTATGGTACGCGGCAATGCCTTTTTTACGGGATTTGCTCACAGGCCCTCTTGTGGCAGGCAGGGAAATTGACGAGCCCGGACTTTTGCTCAAAGGGATCGATGCCTGCCTGGGAGTAGAGGGCATTCCTCAGAGTGCCACAGGGCAAACCGCACTTTTTACCGGAGTAAACGCTCCTCTCGATCTGGGGTATCATTTAACAGCATACCCAAATGACAGGCTGATAGAAATATTAAATGAGCAGAGTGTTTTAAAAAGAGCCCTTGAAAAAGGGGCTTCAGCAACCTTTGCCAATGCTTATGATGTTGACCGGTATATGAGCATGGTGGACCAGGGGCGGATACGGCATTCCGCAACAACCATTGCTGTAATGGGAGCAGGGCTTCCCTTTCGCACGGTTGAGGATCTTCGCAAGGGCGAAGCGGTTTACTGGGATATTAGCAGCCGAACCTTAATTGGCATGGAAACCACGGACCTTGCGCTTGTTGGCGGCAGAACCGCGGGAAAACGCCTGGTAGATCTTACTGACTCTAATGACCTGGTCTTATATGAATGTTTTATGCCTGATATTCTTGGACACCGCAGAAAACAGGACAAGATCCTTGATTTTTTGGCGCTTTTAGACCAATTTTTTGAAGGGATTATTACCACCCTGGATTACACTGAGGGGCCCGTAACCCTGGTTATGTCGAGTGATCACGGCAATATAGAAGACATGACAACAGGAGGCCACACCAAAAACCCTGTGCCCTTACTGGCAGTTGGCCCAGAGGCCGGGATGTTCAGGACAGCGCGGGCTATTACCGATCCTGTGGGGATTATATTGGATTTGCTCTCTCAAGAAACTAAGATCGGTTGACGGTTGGCAGTTGACAGTTGACAGAGTTCCGGCAACATCACAAAAAAGCCGTGATTACTACCCCTGGATCAGGGGATTCATCACGGCTTTTTTTCCTGGTAGGGCTTAAACGCTAAAACACCAGTTTTATCTCTTTAACTTCAACAAGAGCATGATCGTCTAATACTTTCCGGAATTTAACCAGTTCGTTGATATCGCCCGAAATTCTGCCTTTTGCTTCAAAGACATAATCGTGATCAGGGGCATAGAGTTCAACTCCTTTGGCGTCTTCATGAACTGTTTCCATGGGATTGTAGTCGTGCAGTACAAGCCCTTCGTGAAGTTTGTTCAGGATAGCTTTAATTTCAATCCCGTATTTTTTCCCAAAGGTTTCGGCTGAAAACTCGAATGAAGCGTCTTTAATGGTGTTTGACGATTTGATATATTTTTGATTAACAAAAGATGACTCATCCGCAGCATTGTATTTGTCAATGGCTTTTGCGAAAGACTCAAAGAACTCACCTTCCATAACAACATGGTGCAGCTTGCCCTTGAGGGAAACCCAGTCCTTGAGAACATCCATCATGGTTTCTTTGTTAATACCGTATTTTTTACTAAAATAGAATCTCCAGTGCTGGTTGGAAGCAAGGAGAAAACCCTTTAAGACACCGTATATGGCATTGTAATGGCCTTCAAAAACCACTTCATAATATTTCTTTTTCATATTGAAACTCCTTATTTTTCTTCTATCTGCCTTTAGTCTTTCTTCAATCTTTTTTTAAAAGAAGACCAGTGTTACAAGAATATATGTTGGTATAAGGATAATTAAAGAGTACTTAAACATATATCCAAAAAAGCTCGGCATAGGAACACCCGATTCTTCGGCGATTGATTTAACCATAAAGTTCGGAGCATTACCAATATAGGTATTGGCGCCCATAAAAACCGCGCCCGCGCTTACCGCCAGCAGCGTTGGACCGTAATCTGCCATCAATACAGCGGCGACCTTTCCCACTTCGGCTCCTGCCGCACTACCTGCCGTATTAAAGAATACCACATAGGTAGGAGCATTGTCAAGGAAACTTGAAAGTATCCCTGTTGCCCAGAATATGGATGAATCAACAATTTTATTGGTCGACTCATTGATCACCCCCTTAATAATCGCGCCCAGGGGCCCGCTTTGGCCTGCCCTGAGCATAATAAGAGCGGGCTGCATGGTAATAAATATTGTGGCAAAAAGTTTGGCAACCTCAAGGATAGGCTCCCAGGTAAATTCGTTTGCTTTACGGATCTCTTTTTTAGTTATAACCAGGGAGAGAATGGTTATACCCACCAGCATAAGGACCTGGATAAGAAGAGCCACCGGCATTTTAACATGATGTATTGGGGGCAGCTTTCCTAAATCGAGGCTGGAAATAAGAACTGCTGCCACAACTAATGGGAAGAGCAGAAGGTTCCATTTGCCTTCAAGACCCAGTTTTTCACCGTCCTCTGTTCTTTCCGGTTTGTTGGGCTCTTTTTTATGTAAAACAGTATCCATGATATAAAAGACTACCAGTAATATGCCGGCCGTAAAAAGCATTGGGAGAAGCATATGTTTTGTCGTCCAGAAAAAGCTTACCCCATTAAGAAAACCCAGGAACAGGGGAGGGTCGCCAAGGGGGGTAAGAGAACCGCCAATGTTGGCAACCAGGAATATAAAGAAAACAACCACATGGGTTTTATATTTTCTCCAGGAGTTAGCCCGGATCAGGGGACGGATAAGGAGCATGGCAGCGCCTGTTGTACCCATCCAGCTTGCCAGCAAGGTACCCACAAGGAGAATGCCCGCGTTTAATAATGGAGTACCAACAAGTTCTCCTTTAAACCGGATTCCCCCGGAGACCGTATACAGTGCCAGGAGCAGCGTTATAAATGATATAAATTCAAGCAGGTATACTTCCACAAGATAAAAGAAGCTTATATTTGGACCGTATCCAGCCGTAAACGCGGCAAAAAAGGCAACTCCCCAGAAGAGAGATATTTTGCCGTAATGATGATGCCAGAAGTGAGGCGCAACCAGGGGAAAGACCGCAATTGAAAGCAGGATGCCAACAAAGGGAATAACCCAGAGAAGGCTCATGTGCGTTCCGTCAACTGTTGGGTGATGACCGTGACCGCCTTTGTCTGCATGACCGTCTTTTTTACCATGAGCATCGGCATCGGTATGAGCTGCCGCTTTATGCTCGTCTTTTCCTTCTTTTTCGGCATCAGCATGGGAATCTTTTGCTGTAACCTGTTCTGTTTTATTTGTATTGCTATGATCGTCGGCATAGGCGAGGAACGCAATTGGTGAGATAAATTGAATCGTCACAAATGCCAGTAGAATGATTAATCCTTTTTTCATTTGAAGATCTCCAGATAATTTTTCTATATGATTCCAGACAATCAAAGCACCGGCTTTCTGTCAAATAATAAAAACAGGGACAGGGAGAAAGGGACATTCCCGGTTGATATACCTTATATTTAAAATGGTTTGCATTTTGTTTACAAATAGGGTATTTTGAATAGTGAACAGGGGCAGTGGTGCCTGAAAAAGATAAAAAAAATTTTTTTTTTGAAAAAAAACATGTTTAGGATAAAACCAGTAGAAAATGATCCTTATATTGCTTTAAATGCCTTTAATCCTCTACAATCGACTGTAATTAAACTAAATCTAACCGCCAGAGGTGGCGACAATACGAGCAGGGAGAAGTCTCCCTGAATGCTCATTTCGATCTTTGAAAACCCTAATAGCCTGCTGAAAGTGGACAGGGTATGTAGTCAGAATCATTAGAGTTCCGGTCTTGTATTAGCCCAGATACAAGCCTGGAACATGGCTGCTTATCTATAGTGCTTTTGAAAAAAAGCAGTCCAATTAACCTGGTATTAAGCGACTGGTTTCGACTGCCCTCGGAATCGGTATGGCAAGGAAGCCAAAAACACCCACACAAAAACAAAGGAGTGTAAAATGATAATCAATCACAATATGAGCGCGATTAACGCGAACAGGACGTTGAAACTTTCTCATTGGGGCGTTGCTTCTTCTATGGAGAAGCTCTCTTCAGGAGAGAGAATCAATAAGGCAGGGGATGATGCTTCCGGTATGGCAGTATCTGAAAAGATGAGAACCCAGATCCAGGGTCTCCGGCAAGCGGAGCGTAATACGGAAGACGGTATGTCTTTTGTTCAAACCGCTGAAGGATACCTGGAACAGACGACCTCTATTATACAGAGGCTCAGGGTACTGGCTATTCAGTCTGCCAACGGGATCTATTCAGCTTCGGACAGGCAACTGATCCAGGTTGAAGTATCAGCTCTTGTGGATGAGGTTGATCGAATAGCGTCTCAGGCTGAATTTAACAGGTTTAAAGTGCTGACGGGCGAGTTCTCCAGTAAGAGCGGCAAGTCCAGCATGTGGTTCCATCTTGGGGCCAATATGAATCAGCGAGAGCGAGTCTACATTGGAACGATGACGGCCCGTGCCTTTAGTTTCAGGGACGGAACCGATAAAGTTTCGGTGTTTCTCTCTACTCCCCAGGGGGCAAACGCTGCGATCGGAATTATGGATGAGGCCTTAACAACGCTTTCCAAACAGAGAGCCGACTTAGGAGCTTATTTCAACCGGTTGGAGATGACTGCCAAGGGACTTCTTAATGCCTACGAGAACATTCAGGCAGCGGAGTCCCGGATCAGGGATGCTGATATGGCCGAAGAGATGGTTGAGTTTACTAAAAATCAAGTACTCGTTCAGAGTGGAACTTCTATGCTGTCCCAGGCAAACTTACAGTCGCAGTCGGCATTGAGGCTATTAGGTTCGATCTAAACAAGAAATGAAGTTTTCTTTATGAAACTTTTGTTTCTTTGAGCATTTGTGATTGTTCTTTGAAATCTTGGCCTGGTTCTCATACCTTCCTTATGGAAGCGGCCCGAATATAACTGTTCCATCCCCGTGCTGCCGATCCGGCAGCCTGTGATGAGGGGAGGGCATCACTGGCTGCCGGATCAACCGTGCAGCCGGGGTTGTCTGAATTATGGGCAGTTCAGGGAGCTTTTAACAAGGAGAAAACCTTTGAACTTTAGTGCATAGTTCCTGTCACCACATGAAGTGGCGGCTGAAAAACCGGATTTGCTTAAAAATTACAAAAGGGCATTTCCGACAAATACAAGGGAGGGAATTCGTATGAGAATCAATCACAACATGAGTGCTATATTTGCAAACAGGCAGATGCAGATGGTTGCCACAAGACTGGACAAGTCTATAGAAAAACTTGCCTCAGGTGAAGCCATTAACCGTGCCGGAGATGATGCTTCTGGTCTGGCGGTATCTGAAAAGATGCGAACCCAGATAAGAGGCCTGATCCAGGCTGAAAAGAACGCCCAAAACGGGCTTTCTTTTATCCAGGTTGCGGAAGGATCATTTCAGCAGATTAATGATATTCTCCAGAGAACAAGAGTTCTTGCTGTTCAGTCCGCTAACGGGATTTATTCCGATAGTGACCGGGTTCAGATACAGGTTGAGGTATCTCAACTTATTGATGAAATCGACAGGGTTTCCACTTCTGCACAGTTCAACAAGATGAAGATGCTTGCGGGTAATTATTCTAAGACGAGTAAAAGCAGCAGTATGTTTTTTCATGTTGGTTCCAATAGCAATCAGCGTATACGGATCTATATAGCGACAATTAGTTCCAAAGCTCTGAATCTATATGACGCGGAAGGCAAAAAACGGTCTCTTTCTACTGTTGGTAAAGCTAACGAGATGATAGGATACGTCGATATAGCGTTAGATCAGCTTAATCGGCAGAGGGCAGATCTCGGCGCCTACTACAATAGAATGGAGAATACTATTGTTTCGCTAACAAAGTCATATGAGAACCAGATGGCAGCTGATTCACGGCTCCGGGATGTTGATATGGCGGCTCAAATGGTTGAGTTTACAAGGGACCAGATTCTCCTTCAGACTGGTGTTGCGATGTTGGCTCAGGCGAACTTTAAGCCTAAGCTCATTATGAAACTTTTAGATTGAGAATCTTTTTTTAAGAAGTTAACCATGCAGTGCGGTATGGCTTCACCTTTCCTCGGTTGGGAGGCCGGGGAAAGGATACTTTTTATTACCAGGGAGGTACAACAGAATGGAGTTTGGCTAATAATTCCTTTCTTCTACAAGGAGGTAGAGTATGAAGATTGCAAGTTTAATCGATTCAATGGATAGCGTTAAGCAATTTAACGCCGCGAATGAAAAAAAGCAGGAACCCGTAAAGGTTTCACCGGAAAAAATCGACTCTGAAGAGCCGAGTACTAATGATATCATGGAAGTGGTGGATAAACTGAATCTTTCCGCCAATAATTTTAGTGAACGGGTATTATTTTCGTACAATGAAAAGCTCAACAGGGTTATTGTAAAAATAATCGACTCGGAAACCGAAGAAGTGGTGCGGGAAATTCCCCCAAAAGCGGCCATGAAACTGTATGAACAAATACAAGAGCATCTTGGCTTAATTTTTGATGAGTCGATATAAAAATAGATGTACAGAGTGTAGTTAATGTGTAATTAAATTTTTATCTCACTGATATTATTAGGGGTACCTATACCTGACCCCTGAACCCCGGCCCCTGATCCCTGTTTTTTTATGTCCCTTTACAATATTTTCGATTAATATTAAAAAAACACCCGATAATATATTGATAGAGGTCTCCTGATTTATTAAATTATAAAGGCGGCCCTTGCTGTGAAAGAATATTAAAAATTTAGGAAGGTGTACACAATGCCTGTTACAATGGGTGGCCTGGCATCGGGTATGGATACCGATGCGATAATTAAAAAACTGGTTGAGGTTGAAGGAAAACCGATTCATCAGCTCGAAGAGCGGAAAAAAGCGAATTATCTGCGTAAAGACGCGCTTAAGGTCTTAACCAAAAAGCTGAATACTCTGGACAAAACCGCCCGGGATCTCTATGGCTTCAACGCTTCTTATAACGATAAACTTGCCACTCCTTCGGATAAGTCCATACTTGCAGCCCATGCGTCCCGGCTTGCCGACAATGGAACCAACAAAATTGAGGTTGTACAGATTGCCTCTACCCATAAAATAACCAGTGACCAGGTTGACGGAAAAGAAAAACTGCCTTCAGGTAAATTTAAAATAACCGTAAATGGTGAGAGCCATAATATACGTTTTAAAGGCGGTACCCTTAAATCGCTCAGGGAACGGATCGATGAAGAAGCATCGGAAGCCGTAACAACCTCGTATATTAAAACTTCAGGAGATAATTATCTTATTACCATGCAGTCAAAGATTTCCGGTAAAAAAGGTGAAATAAAGATCTCGGGAGACGAAGTATTTTTGAAAAAACTCGGGTTTGTTCAGGGAGAAAAATCCGAAAAAAAAGATGATACGAATCTTATTTTCGACAAGCGGTATTTTACCTCTTATATTGGTAATAAAAAGATCGAAAAAGAGAACGGAACTATCCAGGTAAGCGAAGACGGGAAAAAAGTGAGCATTAACGGCCTTCTCTGGCGGGAATATACTCTTCCGCTTTCTGCTGAAGTAAAAAAGGATACCACGCTTGAATTTAATTTTACCTATAAAAAACCGAAAGAACTGGCTGAAGAAAAATATCCCTTCAAAGTGGAGCTGGGCCCCGAAGAAAAGATCCTTGTTAAGGGGATCGTTCTTAAAGGATATAATATTTCGAGAATGCGGCCCTCGAAACAAACAGGCAAAGAAAAGCAGTTCGATTCGATCCTGGGAGTAGGAGTTGTCACTCTTGAGAAGGGGAAGCGGGTTGAAAAACTCTACCCAATAGAAAAAGACGCCAAAGGGAAACAGGAACTTCCCATTGGAAAAATATTTGCCGGCAAGAAAATAAATAAGGTTATTGTTTATTGCAACGAGGGAAAAACAGAGCTTTCCGGCGCGAAGATTGTTACTCCGGTGAAAGACAAAGAGGGGCTTTTTCAGTTCAAGAACGAGATTGCCAAACCCGTAGACGCGAAAATAAAGGTTGACGGTATTGAGGTTGTCCGGGATAAGAATACGGATCTGAAAGATATTATTAAAGGGGTTACGCTTACGATCAAGAGCCCCTCAAAGCGGAGTGTTGACGTAAGAATAGAGCCGGACCTGGAAAAATCGGTAGACAAGATCAAGAAATTTGTTGAAGCCTATAACGATTATATCGATATTCACAAGGAGCTGGTTAAGGCTGAAGTGTTAAGGAAGCCGACTTCTATGACACGGGAAAAGAGAAAGCGCGGCCTTTTTGTTGCCGACATGACTATTATTCGCCTGGAGAATACGGTTAAACGGACAATTGGCGCGGCCTATCCTACCAGGGCTGATGTTCCAATCAAGATCCTGGCTCAAATAGGGGTTTCTACCGGGGCGATTCGATCGAGCTGGGAAAAGATCAAAGAAGGAAAACTGGTTATTGACGAAAACCTTTTGAAAAAGACGATCAGGGAAAACCCGGAAGGGGTAAATATGTTCTTTGGTTCCGACACTGATGGAGACAACAGGTCCGACAATGGAATGGCCTTTACTCTTGTTAATAAACTGAGACCGTATATTACTTCCGGTAGAAATATAATCATCACGAAAATGGACCTGGAAGACGAATCTATCAAACGATCGAATGATCAGATAGGCAGGAAAAAGGAGCATCTTGCTCGATACGAACAGAAACTCCGGAAAAAATTCGGTAAAATGGAACAGGCCATTTCCGGAGCAAAAGCCCAGAAAATGTGGATGAATAACCAGATGGGCGGCAGCAGGGGTGAGAAGTAGTCCGTGGGGAAGGTAATCGGTGGCCCTGTGGGCCGGGTAAACGGTAATCGGTCAAGAATGCTCTCTGCGAAGCAGGGAAAAAATAGATCAGAAACTAAATAGTATTGCGAGCTGCTCCGGGCAAGGTGTGCGACCCCTGCGAGGGGCTTGGTTCTGAGAGACGTTGCAGTGCAACGTCTTTACTGGCTGGTTTCAGGCCAGGGCTATGGAGATTCCGGGAAGGTGTGCGACTCCTGCGAGGGGGCGTAAGAATTTTTGAAAATGAGTCAATTTTAGCCCGGGGTTTTAACCCCAATGGGGCAGCAGAGCATAACCCCGGATAACATCTTCCGGTAGAACAGGCTCTGTTTATAAATAAGTTCACCAGGGTTATGGGTTTTTTCATAGCGTGGGGCTTCCAGCCCCTCGTTATGTAGAAGAAGGCCCTGTTTTAAAAAGAGTTTCTTGAGAGCACCTGACCCTGTCTAACAGGGAA
>JAAENB010001214.1 GCA_024224995.1 bacterium
CAATAAAGGTGACGCCTCTTTTATCCACGGCACGGATGTCAAGAATGGTCTCTTTTAGCCCGTCAAGTTTCGGGGCCTGGTAAGGATTAAGAATGGTTATGGTTTTAATCTCGTGTACACCTTCCAGTCCAAGCACGGAATTCAGGAAAGATATAAGTATCTCTCTTTTATTCTCATTTCCGAACACCTTCTTAAATGCTATATCTGTTTTGATGTCTACGAATTCCACGGTTAACTCCTCTATTCTTGTTGAGTACAATATAGCGAAATACTACCCAAAACGCAAGGAAAAAACCGGTTTTTGATACCTCCGGAAGAGGGGGGACGATGAAAAAATGTAATATACAATATTGGCAAATTATGAAAATATGACTGAAGTAAAAACGGCAGGGGAGTCTTTAAGAGTGTGAGCGATGATACTGAGGGCAGGCTCAGTCTTGAGAAAAAAAGAAGCGGGATACATGATAAAAATCTTGTGAATATCATTGACAATTTAAAAAAAATGGGCATAGTTATTATATGAATAGAGAAAGAATATGGAAATAACTATACTGTATCTTTTTATTGGAATTGCTGTCGCGCTGCTGCTGTGCGGTCTATGGATACTGGTGCTTACTCCCAATGAAAATAAGGCAAAAGATTCGCCGCAGTTTCCCGGTTCGCACAGTAACCCGAGCTCAATTCCAATACCGGGCAGGTTGGCTGCCGCGAGCGAAAAACTGGGGCTAAACAGGATATCGAATTCGCAGTATAACGGTATTATTAATGGTGTTCCCGTAACGCTTAAAAAAGATGCTGTTCTGGTTGATCTCCGGATTGCAACAGGGATCCCGTTTCGGATTAAATCAGGGGCAAAGGACGGCTCTTTCCTGTTGATGAAGCGGGTTCTTATTAAAGAACAGGAGTTCGATAAAAAAATCGTGGCTATTTGCAAGTCTCCTCATGTGGTTCTTTCTTTGCTTTCCGGAAAAACCAGGAATAATCTACTGGACCTGGAGAAATACGGGAACAAAATAATCATTACCAATAAACAAATTTTGCTCAGACTCCAATATTTTCATGAAGATTATATTGGCTGCCAGGTCCGGCTTGTGGCTGCCATTGCCAACGGCCTTACAAGAAAGAGTGATAGTAAGCCCATGCTGATTGACAATATGCTCCATGAATCAGTAGACTCAACTCGCAGGGTTTTTCTCTCATCCCTCATGAGTACCTATCCCGGCGACACTGCTGTGGAAGAAGCCCTGGAAGAATTGGCGCGCAGCGGTTCTCTTACGGCACGGATGGACGCGGTAAAAGCGCTGGGCGGCAGGCACATGGAAGAGGTGACCGGTTTTGCCGCTACCAGTGACGGCATGTCCGCGATTTCCGATATCGTTATTACTGAACTTATTGACCTTATGAAAGAGACAGCGTATAAAGGGAATGTTCCCGCGCTGGTGGAAATCTATCAGCGGACATCTCTTGAGGCGGTTAAGTTCCATATCCTTAAAGCGCTGGCCTTTTTTGGAGATGACCGGGCATGTCCCTTTTTGCAGCACGAGCTCGAACATGCTGAAAATGACTTCATCGGCCTCCTGGTTGAGGCCCTGGGCACCTGCGGCACCATTGGCGAGGTTGAGTCCCTTTACGCTTTTGGCAAAGGTTCTCTGAATCCCTTTACCAGGAACGCCGTAGAAAAAGCCATTGCCAATATCCAGTCCCGTCTGGGGCATGTGGAAAAGGGATGGCTTTCCGTTAAGGAGCCTGGCGGCACGGAAGGATCGCTCAGTATGAGTAGTGATGTTGGGGAAGGGGCGCTGAGTATGGATGAGAAGGACCGGAAAAGTGGTAAGTGAAAGCGAGCTGCTATGTCAAAAAAATCAATCAACAAAAAACTGCTTGAGGCGGCAGAGTCGGGCAATCTCAAAGAGGGGGCGGATGTAAACGCGAAGGATCGGTACGCGTAGGGGCACGGCACGCCGTACCCTCACGGTGTTTATCTGGGATTTCTCTCTGTGGTGTTGACCCGGGACAAATCTCCGAAAACCAACCCGTAAAGACGTTGCATGCAACGTCTCTCTTCCCGGAAACCAGCCCTATTTAAAAAGAGTTTCTTGACAACGCGATCAACCCGGGTATACTTCTTATCCAGGGGGAACTCTTATGAAAAGACGGTTAATACCTCAAGTGGTTTTATTATGGAGCATGATTGCTGCCCCCCTGGCAGCAGCAGTGCCCGTACCCGGGGACTTTTTTGTACCTCTGGATCTTGGCAGGGTTGAGAACCAGTGGAAATTCAAGGCCGGAGACGACCTTCTCTATAAAGAATTATTATATGATGATAAAGACTGGGAGCAGGTGAAAAATCTGCCCCACAACTGGCGCAATCCGGCGGAGAAACCCTATTCGCCAAAAGGGTTTGCCTGGTATCGAATAGAACTGGATTTTCCTGAAAAAACCCCCTTACGCCCGCTTTTGTTTTTACTGGGACCCATTGATGACGCGGATGAAGTCTATTTCAACGGAATCCTTATTGGCCGATCCGGTTTAATCAATAAGCTGGGACAAAAACCCTTTCAATCATCGTATGATAAAAAACGGCTCTATCCAATTCGACCGGGCCTGGTGCAAATGGGGAAACGGAACGTGCTGGCAATACGGGTCCAGGCGTCTTTTAAAAAATACGCCGGGTTTGATGCCTCTACCAGTACCGTACTCCTGGGCTATGAAAAAAATCTTATTTTTGATTTTACCAGGTCCAATCTTTTTCTTTTTATGATGAGTATTATCATCATCACTGTAGGAGCCTATTTCTTATTATTATTCTTTCGCAGGCCCCGGACCTGGGAAAATTTCTTTTTTGGTATAGCCAACTGCTGCCTGGGCATGTATACCCTGTTCCTTAATCCAATGAAATATTATATTTTCAATAATTTTATTTTTTTAAAACGGATGGAATATTTTGTACTCTTTCTTTTTGTTTTTATGGTAATGGATTTTATTTATTTTTATTTTCCCCGGAATAAAACCCGGTCCGGAAAGATCCGGGCTTATATGGTTTACGCCCTGAACCTGTTTCCGCTTATTAGCTGTTCAATGCCCATTATTTCGGATAACATCCAGCTCTGGTACTGGTGGCACACGGCAATTGTGCAGCCTGTATGGATATTACCCCTGGGAATTTGCGTATGGATAATAATAGAGAACCTGTTTAAAAAAGGCAGGGACGCCTGGTATATTTTATTCAGTATGGCCCTGGCTATTTTTGCCATTATCAATGATATTTTAGTAGACCGGGGAATATTTCCCTGGAGAAGGGTTGGACATTATAGTATCCTGGTATTTGATCTTACGCTGGCAGTTATCCTGGCAAACCGCTTTGTGCGGCTGCACAAGGAGGTGGAGGATCTTAACGTGAACCTGGAAAATAAAGTAAAGACCAGGACCGATAGTCTAAACGGAGCGAACCGGGAACTGGAAACAATGAATACCAGCCTGGTAACCGTGAATAAGAAAATGGAACGGGCCCAGACAATTGCCCGCCTGGACCTGGCAATGGCAGCCAATGTGCAGGCCAGTTACCTGCCCCAGGCACCCCTGGAATCGGAAGCCTGGGATATCGGGTATTTGTTTATACCCATGTCCGGGGTTTCAGGAGACTTCTATGATTTTTATACGTATAATAACGAGCTCGCGGGCGTGGGAATCTTTGATGTTTCCGGGCATGGCGTGGCATCCGGCCTTATTACCATGCTGGCAAAGCAGATACTATTCAGAACTTTTCGTAATAATTACCGGAAAGAGTTGAATGAGATCCTGTCTCATGCCGGGCGGCTGCTGCGTCATGAGATAGGGAATATCGACAACTATTTAACCGGAGTGATACTCCGGTTCCGGGATGAGGGAGTAGAGTATGTGAATGCCGGGCATCATGATATCTACCTGAAATCAAAGGGCAGTGTGAAAGCAGTCACAAAGGAAGACGGCAGTACCATTACCGGGTTATTCCTGGGGCTTCCTGACATTGAAGTAACGTATGAAAAGCTGACTTTTCCGGTAGTTGAAAATGATTATATTTTGCTGTATACCGATTGCCTGGTAGAAGCAAAACACGGGACCGAAGAATACGGACCGGAACGGATACTTGAGTCTTTTCGGAATGCGTCACCCGGGTCTGCCCAGGAGGTACTGAATCATATTATGAAAGATTTTTATTGTTTCCTGGGGGACCAGGTTGCCCTGCCCGATGATCTTACGATTATGGTGCTCAGGAGATTACAGGTATGAGGTGAAAAGCTCTTCCAGTTCCTTGAGGCTTGCTTCATCCAGAAAATTCGTTGTCATTGAGGCAAAACAATCCAGCTGAATTATCGCGTTGATACTTGCGTCTTTAACATTGATGGAACGTAATCGCTCGGTAAAAGCCAGGTTGCAGACACGGACCTCTGAGTAGATATCAACCAGGGGGTCCAGGGACCAGGCAGGTTCCAGCCCTTTTCTCTGCCGCATAAACTGGGCGAGAAGGTACATGGAAACATTGCGGTACATGGTCTCTTCAACCGAAGCAAAGGGGAGGTGGATCGCTACCATTGGGCGCAATTTATCCAGGATTGGGCAGCCGCTGGTGACCATAATAATCCCAATGAGGGAACCCAGCCCTTTTTGCAGGTCGGTTTCGCTGATGTAGGTCCGGTGTGAGGTAATAACAACAATAGTGGTTTTTTCCGTAGATATTGATTGTTTAAAAAATTCAATTTCAGAAGAAAGATTCGCAGCTACGGGACAGCACGGATGTTCCTCTTTTTTGAGGGGACAGTTTGAGCACTGGCAGTTTTCAAGTTTGGTCCACTCCGGGGGAGGATCTATTTTTTTCCTGGGTACAAATTCATAACTCCCGGGTTTAAGAGTTATCTCAAAAGAATGTTCCACTCCTGAAGCCAGGTAAAAGTTATACCGTATGTCTGATATCAATGGATCCAAGATCTTTCTCCTTGCGGCGTTCTACCGTCCGTTTAACTCTATAATTCTAAATATAATCAGAACATATATCAAGTACTTTTTATTCTTTTTGTGTAGTTGCCTCCTGAATGGAGATTATGCTTTTATATACGGTATATCGGCCCGGAATGAAAACTATGCCGGGATCAATACCTCCGCAGAACGTTCGGAACTCGCTCCGCTCAAACAGCCTCACAACCCGCAGAGGTATCGCTCCCGGCATAGTTTTCATTCCGAATAGCGTTCTTCCGTATATTAAGACACTATCTTTTTTGGGAACAAACAGTCTCTGGGAATTCGTCCTGTCTTTCCGGAACAGGAACCAGGAAGGTGACGCCCTGGCGCAAAACAGGAAGTTTTATCGCCAGGGTGTAGGAAAGACAGGACGAATTCCCGCGCGCACCTGCTAACTAAAACTACTACCTGCTTCGGAAGCGCTGCGAAGCTTTTGGGGGGAGGGGGCGAAGCCCCCTCAACACCTCTCGCCAGGCGCAGCGTTAGCTGCGCCTGCTCCAGTCTTAAAAACCAATATTTTACCTGTATCACTGTTGATAAATTATATAATTATGAACTATTTATACTATCCGGACGGTTTTTCCTTGACCGGAGTTGTTTTATATATAATGAATATAGAAAAATAAATATTCTAAAGGAGGTTTTTGAATAATGATATTATTCAGGAAAGGAAATTTAACAAAAGAAGACGCTGCAAAAGGGATATCGGGCAAATTTATTCTTGCTCTTGTGCTGATTTTTTCGGCTATTCCCTTCATTGGAGCCTGTGACGCCCTGTCAAATGTGGAACCCCTGACTCAGCCGTCCATTCCCGATACTTCGGATATTACCTTTGTAGTGGTAAGTGATCCCCAGATTACGGATAAGGATGAGACCGGGGAAAAACGAAGGGCGAATCGCCGTATCGTTGAGGAGATTAACCGGCTTGCACTGGGAGATCATACCGTAACCTGGCCCCAGGGAAGCAATAGCGCCGGGCTGGCAGTGGATGAACCGGTAGCGGTTCTAATGAACGGAGATTTAACCAACTGGGCTCATGACTGGCAAAGAGAGGTCTGTCTTCAGCTGTATGATAATGATTATCCCGACAGTGACGAAGGGGAAAAGCTGATTTTACCGGCCTACCCGGGACTGGGAAACCATGACGTATGCCAGACCCGCGGAAACTACGCAGGAGCCATGAGGGACTATATTGAAGCCCGGGTGAAAGATAGTGATGCCGTAACAAATTATCATGATTATACCAGGAATTATTCATGGGATTGGGGCAATACTCATTTTATACAGCTCAATCTCTGGGCAGGGGATATCGACTGGAGCCAGTTTGGCTATGAAAATTTGACAGACTCCGGCTCCTGCCTGGGCCATGACGATGTGCGCAGCAGCAACCGGAACCAGGGACTTGCGTGGCTTCAGCAGGATCTGGCTGCCAATGTCGGTTCCAGCGGAAAAAAGGTAGTGGTTCTTCAGCATGTACCGTTTAATTACCGGGACGTATGGGAAACCGCCGATTATAATGACACTGTCAGCGCACTGAAGCCCTATAATGTTGCGGGGATTTTTTGCGGACACAGCCATAATTACTATACCCGGTCCGTATTTACCAGCACCTCACCGGGGTGGGGCACTGTCTATAATTACGTGGGCGGACATGGCGGCTGGGTATACGGCTTTAGCGAAAACGCCGATGACCTGGGTTTTGTGGTGGTACGCATAACCGATTCATTTATTGATGTAGCCTTCTATCACGTGGAAGAGACTCTTTCACCGGCCCAATTGATCCACATGCATTCCAGGAGTTATTAAGATCCGGGAGACTTTGAAAGCGCGAAAGCGCTTTCAAATCAAAAAATCAGGATTTCATTGAAAAGTACTTGCTTTTTAATGAAATCCTGTGTTTTATATAATATTTACGTGAGAATTTGTGAAAATTGGGATTGGGAGATATTGCATGAGTATAGTTAAACAAGGAAGCCTGTTCTGTGTAATATTACTCATGATTTTAATGGTTGGAGGCGTAATTTTAGCCGGTCCTTCAATCATCCGGGACGAACGGATCAAAGATATAGCATTAACACCGGCTCTGGGACGGGGGTATACAATAGCCACGAACACTTTTCAGTCCCAATGCATGAAAGATATAGTAACAACACAGCCTTCATATGACTTCATGTACACATTTGAATCGGTTGAAGAAGATGCCAAATCCTTTGGCGGTAAAAGTTCGGAATTGTTATACAAAGAGTTCGGCATTGACACCTCAGACGGGGGAGATGATGTTGTTATGGTGGGGACAAAGAAGTTCTTTAAGCAGCATATCCTGGTTACAATCTCAATAGATACCTACTATGCCTCAGTTGATGAAACAAAATCCAAAATAGGTGATTCTGCGGCAAACCTGTTAAGATCGAATGATATTCCCGGTTTTTTCAATAGCTGCGGTTCCTATTATGTAAAAACCCTGGGAAGGAACGCGAAATTCGCCTCAGTATTTACGTATGTTGATAAAACCGAAGCAGGGGACCTGCAATTTGAGGACGCCTTAAAACAGCAGCTCCAGGGATTTGGAAAAAAGAGCAGCAGCGGCAGCGGAGTATTTTCAACGCTGGCATCAAATAAAAGGCTGAGTATTGCCACAAGAGCATTTGGCCTGGGAAAAAGCAGTAAAGCCTCCCTTATTTCTTATGATATAGATTCTTTTAAAACAGCCGTTAAAGACGCTTCTTCATCAATGCAAAGTGAAAAGACCGGTAAAATAACAACAATGGAAGTTGTACCCTGGATAGAAAATACCGAGTTCCAGGAACTTGTTCAGCTGGACAAAGAGTATATTGATCCTGAAACGAAAAAGGCAATGCCCCTGTATAAAAAGAAATATAACCTGAATCTAAACGCGGAACTGCTTTCGGAGATAGACCGGGCAGACAGGAATATGATTAATATTTATTATAAGGCACAGATGTGTAAGCAGATCATAAACGAGACCTGGAAAGATAAAGGGAAATTCTATCCCGGTATGGAAAATGCTGAGGTAATGAATAACAGGCTTCCCAGCCAGAGAATAAAACTTACAGACCTGGACGCGGAGCTCTCTGATTCAAAGATGAAAGAGCTGCTTAAGAAAGAGGAAGATTTTATGCAGAAAAGTGCCCAGGTCTGTATCGATAAATTGATAGAAAGCAATATGTACCGCTTAAGCTGGCGCAAGATGCCGGAATGCACCAAAATCCGTGGTCAGCTTACTGCGGTGTTAAGCTCTACTATTGACAGTTACTGTATGCCGCACCTGGTAACTCCCCGGAAAAAGAAAGCTGCCGCCAGGGGAAAGTAATCGGTGGCCCTATGGGCCGGGTGATCGGTCAAGAATGCTCAATGTTTGGGAGTTTCGTAAGATTGCCCTTTCTGCGGCAATAACTCCTGGTAAAACTCATTAATAATTAATAATTGAGCGTTGAGCGTTGAGCATTTTCCCATGCAAGAAAGAAAACCCCTTGCAGGGGTCGCACCCCTCGTTATAAAGCAGGAAGGCCCCGGACAACATCCCCGGAAACAAGCCCGTAAAGGCGTTGCACGCAACGTCTCGTAGAAACCAACCCCTGAACCCCAGTTTCTTGAGAGCAGCTGACCCCGCAGAGCGGGCTATATAAGGTATATCAACCCGGAATGTAAATTATGCCTACCGGGAGTAATACCTCTGCAGAACGTTCGGAACTCGCTCCGCTCAA
>JAAENB010001215.1 GCA_024224995.1 bacterium
AACTGTTGTTATTACGAAATGTGCGTGGTTCGACATTAATATGAACGCGTTCAATTCAAACTCGAATTTCACCTGCGCGTCTTGCATAATCTTCACAAAAAGATGCTTATACTTGTTATCTTTTAGTAAATTTTTCCACTGCCGGCACCGCGTCCAGATATGATGGGTCAAGCCAACCTCATTATCTCGTTCGTCATAAGGCATATTCGTCCTCCCTTTTATTAATTTGAAATATTTTTTAGGCCCTTATTAATAGGACGAACGGGAAGGCCTTTTGATGAAATTTTTTTTGACTTTTTTTGCATAAAATTGAATTTTTTTCAAAAAAAGCCGTTTTTTCGTGGGTTGTGACCTCAGAGCTCTTCTATAGAGCCTTTTCGGAGAAGAAAAGACCTCAGAGCTCTTTAGGAGAGCTCAAAGATCCCAACCCAATAAAAAGCTAAAGTCTAAAAAGAAATATGCCGAATAAAGAGTATGAAGATTTCAAGCGGTGTATCTGAAATAGCTCTACAGAGCATGACCAATGCCACAAAGACCGATAAGGTCTATCTCTGGCCGAAGTATACGGACGGGAAAGTAGAAAAGGTCCGCGAGGTACGAGGCCGGTCGGAAGATGGGGTTTTTTATACCAAGCCCACGGAACAGGAGCGGGAACGGCTATTGTCCATGACAAAGGAATTTTCCCATGATGAGTACCGGGGAAACGGAAGCCTTACACAGAGTAAGGCAGTGCTTAAGCCGGGGACGTTTTTTAACGCTCTTGCGTAAAAGGGTTTAAGGTATAACACAGAGAAGGCGAGACACTGAGTCTCGCCTTCTCTGTGTTATGTTGAATCGTGTAAAAAAAAGCTGCTTTTTTATGTCTCATGAGGACGGGAAAAACCGGTCTAAAAAAGGGCATCCGGAAGAAAAAAAGGCCCGAAAACAGCCAAAAAAGTGATATTTTTTTATAATAAAAATGAATGAAATTTCAAGTAAACAGGAGGATATATAACTAATATTTGAATAATGAGCCTGTATTTGCGAATAAACCCTTTTAAACCTGATTATCGGGCTGTATTTGCCGTTATTTCTCCTTTGTTCAAATAAATATATATTTTTTTTCGTCAATGACTTGACTTTTCCGGTTTTTTTGTTAATTTTAAGAACATACTTGATAAGTGACTTCTTAATAAGTATAATGAGGCTTTTCACTCTTAAAAATTGGCTTTTGCCGGGTTTTAGGAGGGAGAGCCTGCTTCTTTTTTAAGAAGGGACTTTTAAAAATTAAATATAAAAATTTAAACATTAATTTAAAGGAGAATTCCTTATGAAGAAATTTACAACAGTTTTGGCATCTTTAGCATTGCTCTTTATGGCGTCATCAGTGTTTGCTTTTGGTGCGGCAGAGTCAAATATTGACCTTAAGGCCGGGATCGCTTATCCTGCAAGCGGTGATAATAGTCCGGGAAAAGTTGGTTTCGACAGTGCTTTATCGTTGAACATCGGTCTTGATAAGTATTTTGCGCTTGGTGTTGAATCGGGATTTGGCTGGTTGTCATGGAAAAACAGCGTGGGAACCGACCCTTTTTCAACAGTTACATTGTCTCAGGTTACAACTACTAATGCTTACACTGTACCGGCACTTTTAAACGCGCGGGTAAGATTTGATCAAAGAGATATGTACGGTATTATGCCTTATATCGCAGTAGGCGCCGGATATTCATGGACATTTTTTAGCAGAGATAGCGGAACCAGAACCTTTCATGGATTTACCTGGCAGGCTATGGCTGGCTGTGCTTTCAGAATAGGAGAAGATTCCAACATGGAAATCCTGGCTGAAGCCGGTTATAGAGGAGCTGCTGTAACAGATAGTGGCAGCTATGAACTGGACATGTCAGGTCTAATTGCTCATGTTGGCGTTCGATTTCCTCTCGGCGGCGGCGATAGCAGTGATGATTTCTAGTAAATGCATATAAAAGAGCAAAAGAGGAGGCTAAATGGCCTCCTCTTTTATAATTTCTTACTTAACGGCATAAAAAATGCTTTCTACCTTCTCATGCTTCTTGTCGGATCTACGTTTTGAAGACTGGACTTTCCCTCTTGTTCTGTAAAAGGGCTGAACAGACTCCTGGACCTTGATAACCATTGACTCTACTGTATCTTCAAGTTCATTGGATAACTGATCCAGATGCTTTTCTCTCTGCCGGATGACCTGGTATTTGTCATAATTCTTTTCAATGTTCCGCTTTAGCATCATAATGGTCCTGTCTCTTTCTGTCAGGACACCATCGTGCTCTTTTTTGATCATTTTAACAGCAGAGGAGTACTCGCTTTCCAACTCACGTATAACCTTATGCATTTTCCGGGTATTTTCTTTTTCGCATTTTCGCCGTTCCTTTTCTCTCTCTTTTTTTATCAATTGAGAGATTCGGCTTTTTCTAATTAACATAGTAATACCCTGTTTATGTGAAATTTGGACGACTATATCCGTACCATTAAAAAATAACCACTAAATGCGTCAAGTTTTTTTGCAAAAAAAAAACCCGCCCGGGGCCCCGGGCGGGATATGTTGGTATTCCCTGAATCAAAAATTATATTTTACTTAGCCGCCCAGAAGTTGTAAGACGCTTCTGGTTTTCATATTAGCCTGAGCCAACATCGAAGTACCACTCTGCGTAAGAACCTGGTTCTTGGTCATATCCACAATTGTCTCTGCCATGTCCGCATCCCTGATCCGGCTTTCGGAAGCCTGGATGTTTTCATAGGCAGTCATTAAACCTTTTGCAGTGTATTCAAGCCTGTTGTAGTAGGCCCCAAGATCCGCTCTTTGCTTAGCTATTTTGTGAAGAGCATCGTCAACAACACCAATGGTTCTGTTGGCTAGCTCTGGTGTGCTCAAGTTTGCAAGAAAAGCCCCGGTTTTTTCTTTGAGATTTAGTCCCATGGAAGTCATGGTGCCAATATACACCCGTTCTCTTTGATGCATATTTGCGCCCAGATGAAACCACATACTTGCCTTGGGGTTTGTCTTGGAGAAATCACCAAGCAGAAGCTTGAATTTGTTGAATTCAGCCTGGGAGGCTATTCGGTCTACTTCGTCAATGAGGGCAGAAACTTCAACCTGAATTAACTGCCTGTCGTCATTTGTATAGATACCGTTGGAAGATTGAACGGCCAGAACCCTCAGCCTTTGCAGGATGGTGGTTGTCTGGTCGATATATCCTTCAGCGGTCTGAACAAAAGACATACCGTCTTCGGTATTCCTTTCTGCCTGTCTCAGTCCCTGAATCTGTGTTCTCATTTTTTCAGAAACAGCAAGACCAGAAGCATCATCTCCCGACTTATTGATACGAAGACCGGAAGAAAGCTTCTCCATCGACTTATTTACATCCCAATGCTTAAACTTTAAAGTTTTGTTCGCATTGATTGCGCTCATGTTGTGATTGATAATCATAGTTAAACACTCCTTGTTTTTTTAAACCCTGTCGAGCTCCTATTCAAGACAGGGAAATAGCCTGATCTCCTTATCAGGCGTTAAATACCAAGTTAAGAGAATTTTTGACCGGAAATACCTGTTGCATTGCTGCAACCATAAAGATCTAAGAAGAAGGTTCGAGGTTCCAGGTTCGAGGTTTTCTAACCTAAAATATCGTAATTCCAAATTAGATCCAAATGCTTGCAACAAGTGCACTTTTGTGGAGCTCTGAAGGTGAAGAACCACCTCAGAGCTCTTTTATAGTGTTCAAAATGAGTATGATTATCATGTAGGAGATGAGCGCGGAAAATTAGTTTTCAAAGAGCAATAGCTCTTTCCGCCAGCCGGTTAAAGCTGGCGGAGATCGCTAATTACCTTATGAGCTGTAAGATGGTCTGTGGCTTCTGGTTTGCTTGCGCAAGCATTGAAGTACCACTCTGTGTAAGAATCTGGTTCTTAGTAAAGTTGACCATAGTTTCAGCCATATCAGCATCCCTGATCCGGCTTTCGGATGACTGGATGTTTTCGTAAGCATTCATGAGTCCCTTAGCTGCGTGCTCCATTCTGTTATAGTAAGCACCCAGGTCGGCTCTCTGTTTTGAAATAGAGTGCAGAGCTGCATCAAATATTCCAATGTTCCTGTTAGCCATTTCAGGAGTTGAAAGAGTAAGAGGCTTGCCAATGACGTCTTTTAATGCCAGAGCTTTGGCAGTCATTGTTTGAATATAGACTCTTTCTCTTTGATGCATATTTGGCCCCATATGTATCCACATTGAAGCACTTCGGCTTACCCGTGAAAAATCTCCCTGTAGAAGAGCCATTTTGTTGAATTCTGCCTGAGAAGCAATTCTGTCAACTTCATCAATAAGAGCAGAAACTTCCACCTGGATCAGCTGCCTGTCTTCAGGTGTATAAATACCGTTTGAGGATTGAACAGCGAGAACTCGCATTCTCTGGATCAGTTCGGAAACCTGGTTAAGGTATCCTTCTGTTGTTTGAACCAGGGACATTCCGTCCTCAGTATTTCTTTCCGCCTGCCTTAATCCCTGAATCTGTGTTCTCATTTTTTCAGATACAGCAAGACCGGAAGCATCATCACCAGCTTTGTTGATTCTCATACCAGAGGTAAGAGATTCCATGTTCTTGTTGACTTTCCAGTGTTGAAACTTGAGTACTCGGTTAGCATTAATAGCGGACATGTTGTGATTTATTATCATTCGATTCCTCCATGAATCTTAGATGTTAGGAAGGCATCCTTGCCATTCCGGTTCGGGAAATTTCCCAAACTACTATAAGTTCGGTTCCGCTTTAGTGATAATTGATCCTGGCTAGACGTGATTAAGGGCGTTTATGGGCAGTTATGAGTAAATATGCGAAAATACGACATCAGAAGATCCCTGAAGTGATTTTTTTTAGGAGTTTACCCCTATTCTTAATTTCGGGAAATTGTATTTTTTCTGTTAGTACTTTTAAAAAAAAAATCAATTTTTTTTGATTTTTTTTGCGTTCTGGCACGAACAACCGCTCAGTGATGAATTTTCACTTTTTAATCTCTTATACGTTAATTTATTGAAATATAAAACAATATTTGGTATTATTACTATAATAAATATAAAAATAATGAAACAGATGGAGTATAAATATGAAAATTGAGTTTGTCGGAGGAGCCGGAACGGTAACAGGCTCTTCATATATTGTGAAAGATGATGATTTTACTATTATGGTAGATTGCGGTATGTTTCAGGGTAAACGTGAGTTGAGAGAAAGAAACTCTCTTAGCCTTATTTATGATCCCCCCAAGATCGATACAGTGCTGCTGACCCATGCCCATATTGATCACAGCGGCCTTGTTCCCAAGCTTATTAAAGATGGATTTTACGGTAATATATATACAACTAAAGCCACAGCCGACCTGTGCTCGGTTATGTTTCCCGACAGCGCACATATCCAGGAAATGGATGTGAAATGGATCAATAAAAAGAATAAAAAACTGGGCCGGGAGCTGGAAGAACCCCTCTATGGCAGTGAAGATGCCGCAAAGGCCCTGAAACACCTTGTTTCCCTGAATTACGGTGAGATTGTGCAGATTCACCCCCGTGTTGAAGTACGGTTCCGGGACGCGGGCCATATTCTTGGTTCGGCAATTATTGAAATGTGGGTTGAAGAAAAAGGAAAAAAGACCAAAATTGTTTTTTCCGGAGACCTGGGTCCCAAAGGGCAGGCAATAATTCGTGATCCTGAAGTAATTTCCGAGGCCGATATACTTTTTATTGAGTCAACCTATGGGGACAGGCTCCATAAAAATAAAGAAGATACCTATCAAGAATTTAAGGAGATTATTGTTGAATCACTTAATGGCAGCGGGAATATTGTAATTCCTTCTTTCGCCATTGAAAGAACCCAGGAACTTATTTATACACTTTCCAATCTTATTAAAGATGGGGAAATTCCCGGTCTTCCTGTTTATATTGATTCTCCTCTTGCTATTTCAGCAACAGAGATTTTTAGAGAGAATCCCCAGTGTTTTGATAAAGAAACAAGAGATATACTTCTTTCGGGAGAGAGCCCTCTTGATTTTAATAGTCTTACCTTTACGCGAAAAACCGAAGAGTCGAAACGCCTGAATGAAGTAACGGGGTCGGTTATTATATCAGCAAGTGGAATGTGTACCGCAGGCAGAATAAAACATCATCTGAAGAATAATATCTACAAGACCGATGCCAGTGTTGTTTTTGTGGGATACCAGGCCGAAGGTACCCTGGGTAGACGGATAATTGAAGGAGCAAAGCAGGTTAAACTCTATGGTGAGGATGTTGCGGTAAAGGCAAAAATTCATACCCTGGGAGGTTTTTCCGCCCATGCCGATAGGAATGGACTCCTGGAGTGGATGGGGAATATCGACAATAAAAATCTTAAAGTTTTTGTGGTTCACGGAGAGGAAAAAGCGTCAAAAAGCCTGGCAGATGCAATTAACGACAAGTATGGTTATACTGCTTATGTACCGTCCTGGGGAGAAATCGTGGATGTCGATACTATGGAGTCTTCAGGAAGAGCCCATTATGGAACCGGGGAATCCGGGGAGGTCAGGAAGGCTCATGATCCCGTAGACCAGGAAATTAACTCTCTTTCCAGGTCTTTTGAACAGCTGATCTCTCAGTACAAGCAGGCAAAAGATGAGAACAGGTTGGGAGATCTTAACAGGTTAAAAGAAGATATAAATGATGTAAAAGAGATGGTTGCGGTTCTGGTAGACGAATTGTAACATCGTAGCCGGAATTCTATTTCCGGAGTTCCGGCTATTTATATAAAATTACTGTTTATATTTCTCTTATATCCCGACAATAAAATAAGGTCTATTTCAAATTGACGAATTGAAATAGAACGGTTTGAGGAAGTAGTATGGATAACATGGAAAAAGAGAACGAAGCATATTACCAGAATAAAGCGGAAGATCTTGAGATGTTTGAGAAAAAGATCTATGACCTGAAAAATCTTATTGGTCTTGGTATAAGTCTTTCCTCAAATCTTGATTTTGAAAGCCTGGTGGAATCAATTCTCTATAGTTGTATTGGCCAGATGTTCGTTGAGAAAGTAGCTATTTTACTTCAGCAAGACCTTGATGTGGATAATTTTTGTATTCATATGACCAAGGGGTATGATACGGAATTTGATTCTAATGAAATATTCCTTGAAGACAATTCATCAATCATAAAGTACCTGGAAGAGCATCCCAAGCCTCATGAATATAGCTTTTTAGCGAATTTACCTCATTTGAAAGACGGGTATGAACGCTTACAGGTTTTATCCCCTAAAATGATTATTCCAATGAAATCGAAGAATTTTCTTAATGGGATGATTGTTCTGGGAGATAAGATCACCGGACAGGAATTTACCGCCAATGAAATTGACTTTCTCCAGGATCTGGCGAAATTTGCCGCCATCGCCGTTGAAAATTCCCGGCTCTATTTAATGGCAACTCTCGACAGGATGACCCGTTTATATATACATCACTATTTCCAGGAACGGCTTCTGGAAGAGATCAAAAGGACTTTAAGAACCGGGGGGGCTCTTTCTCTTATTATGATGGATATCGATTTTTTTAAACGATTTAATGATACCTACGGACATCAACAGGGAGATCTTATTCTCAAAGAAGTCGCACGCCTCATAAAAGAACACATCCGAAGTATTGATATACCCGCGCGATACGGCGGAGAAGAATTTGCCATAATCCTTCCCCAGACCGACCTGGAAGGGGCCATTGTTATCGCAAACCGGATCAGGATAGAAATAGGAAAATATGAATTCGCGGGACAGGATGAGCCTTTGCATATAACCATGAGCCTGGGGGTTGCCCAGTACGACAGCGAAATAGACAATAGTAAAGATGAATTGGTTAAAAGAGCGGATGAAGCGCTCTATACCGCCAAGGAAAATGGTAGAAATAAAGTAATTGCCCATAAAGGAAATTCAGGTGATTGATGAATAGAGTATCTACAGAAAAGTTAACGAAACGCTTTAAAAAAGCTGTTCAACTGGAAAAAGATAATAATGTTCCTGCTGCTTTGTGTGAATATATATCAATAATTAAAGAAGATAAAAGCCATAGAGAGGCATTTTTAAACCTGGGAGCTCTCTACTCAAGGATGAACCGGCTGGAAGACGCAATGAAGTGCTACCGGCAGGTTTTGCACCTGGGAGAGGATTATCTTACCTGGTTTAATATTGGAAGTATCCATTATAAAATGGGTGAGTACAAAAAAGCCGTAATAAACCTGGAGCGCTCGAAAACCCTTAACAGCAATTTTGCCCTCTCTTCTCTTGTAATGGGCCTTTGTTTTAGCAGGCTCAACAATATCCGGGCGGCTGAAAAGAATTTTGTTGAGGTGCTCAAGGTGTGGCCCGGAAACAGGGTTGCTCTTACTGCTCTTGCAATCATATATTATAATAATGAAAAATACGATTTTTCGATGAAGTTCCTGAATAAATTACTGCAAATTGACCCATCGAATTATAAGATCAGGGAACTTAAATCAACGATACTCTACCGAACCGGCAACATTGATGAATCCGCTGAGGAATTAAAGAACATTAAAAAAGTATCCGATGGATACCGGTACTATGATGATTTTATTCAATCCGTACCAGTGGAAGCCTATGATGACCGCTATGGGTCGATTAATGAAAAAATTGAATTTTTAAAAGAAAGAACAGATGATAGTGATAACCTGATATCGTTAAGCCTCTGTCATCTTCTTAAAGGCGAAACCGATGTGGCAATAGATTATTTATTTGAAGCAAAAAAACGGGTGTTAAACTAAAACTTTTTTTAATTAGGTAGTTATATGAAGTTGAAAAACGAAGCAAAAGTCGGTCTTATGATAACAATCGGCTTTACAATCTTTATTGTTCTGGTGGCTGTGCTGGCCAAGATCAATGTTTCTCAATCGGGGTATAAACTGAAACTCTATTTCGGGTTCCTGAATGGATTGGGTGTGGGAGCCCCGGTGAAAATAGGCGGAGGGATCAGGATTGGTCATGTAGAAGCCATTTCCCAATCGGGAGAAAAAACAGTTGTTACTATCTGGTTGGATAAAAAGTTTTCGTTAATAAAGTCCTCAAAGTTTGCCATATTTACAACCGGTATGATCGGGGAGAAATATATCAACGTGTTCGTTCCTCCTTCTACCCATACCGATGAATTTCTTCAGGATGGGGATAAGGTTTTCGCTGTAGACCCGGCAAGTTTCGACCAGATGATGCTTATTTTCCAGAGTTTTATGCAGGACCAAAGCGGTGGAGAGATCCTGGCCGATATCTTTCAGAATTCCAAGAAATTTGTTGAAAATTTGAATAATGTTGCCAATGAGAATAGATATGATATACGGAAGTCTGTATTGTCGGCGCGGACAATGTTCGCGGTATTGTCTACCCAGACAAAGACCTTGATGGATCACCTTAATAAACTGGCCGCGAATATGGCAGGACTATCCGAGAAAAACAAAGAAGAGTTTTCCATAACAATGAGAAATCTTTCCGAGCTTTCGAGAAGTCTTAATAAAATAGTATTCAGGCTCGAAAAAGGAAGAGGAACCCTGGGAAAGCTTCTTGTTGAAGAAGATATCTACAATAATTTAAAAGATGCTTCAATTTCCGCGAAAGATCTTTTTAGAAGTCTTAAGAAAGATCCGTCAAAGTTATTTTTTCAGAAAAAAAAGTAATAATGGCAAAAAAGAAAAATTATTATATTTGTATCTCCTGCGGAACCGATTATTCCAAATGGCAGGGCCGGTGCCTCCAGTGCAAAGAATGGAATACCATTGTTGAATCTGAAGCTCCATCCTCAACAACGCCAAAAGAAGACCTTAAGGTTATCCCTCTTGAATCGGTGAAAGCCGATGAACTGAAGCGAATAGAAACCGGTATTGGTGAATTTAACCTGGTGTGCGGAGGAGGCATTGTACCCGGCTCGGTGATCCTGGTTGGCGGCGAGCCCGGGATCGGTAAGTCTACCCTGGCTATGCAGGTGGCGGCCTTTTTTAATACTCTTTATATTTCAGGAGAAGAGTCTCCTATTCAATTACGAAACCGCGCCGACAGGATCGGCATAAATGTAAAAACCATAAAGATATCTACCAATACCGCGGTTGAGGATATTATCAGCCTTACTGCCGCTGAAAAACCGGACTGTTTGGTTATTGATTCTATTCAAACTCTTTTCTCTACGGAAATTCCGGGAATTGTTGGTTCCGTAAGCCAAATCCGGGAATCGGCATCAAAGCTGGTTAAGATGGCCAAGAGCAAAAATATCCCGGTGATACTTATCGGTCATATTACCAAAGAAGGCAGTATTGCCGGGCCCAAGGTTCTTGAGCACCTTGTTGATACGGTCCTTTATTTTGAGGGCGATTTTTTGAAAGATTTTAGAATGCTCAGGGCTTTTAAGAACAGGTTTGGTTCTGTAAATGAGATAGGGCTTTTCCGCATGGCGGCAAAGGGGCTTGAGGAAGTAAAAGACAAAAACAAAATTTTTCTTAACCCTTTTACCTCCAATTCACCCGGAAGCGCCATTTCCGCAGCCCTTGAAGGAAGCAGAACCATTCTTTTCGAGGTTCAGTCCCTGGTAACCTATACCAGTTTCCCAAACCCCCGGCGTATGGCCGACGGCCTCGATTTAAACAGGCTCATTCTCATAAACGCGGTTCTTGAAAAACACGCCGGGCTAAAACTCAATTCTTTTGATGTATTCATCAATGTCTCCGGCGGCTTCCGAATTGACGAAACTGCCGCCGATCTTGCGGTTGCCATGGCAATAACATCCAGTCTCAAGGACAAATCAATCCCTCCCCGCATGGGTTTCCTTGGCGAGATCTCCCTTTCGGGCGAAATGAGACCGGTTTCGCAATGTTCACGAAGGATCCAGGAGTTCAAACACTCAGGTTTTAAAACCATAATCCTTTCAAAAAGCAACGAAAAAGAAGCAAAAGCCAGCGGCTTCGAAGGTGAGATTATTGGTGTTAAGCATATCAGCGAAGCTGTTGAACAGGTCTTTTGATTTTTTTTGGGTTTGTCACCACCTCAGAGCTCTTTTAAAGAGCTCTGAGAAGAAACCACACAGGCCGCCCCTTTTTGAATAAGAGAAACCACGCTGCAAGGGCAAAGAGCGGAATTCCCACGAAGTAGCTTGCTGTATGGCCAACGAGGAATCCTGCTCCGTAGATGGTAAGGGAACAAAGAGCTGCTGAGCCCAGGGCCACTCCAAAAATCGCTGTTAATAGTGTTGCCAGTATCCTCACAGTGCCGGGGCTTTTTTTACCGGGTTCAGTCCTTTCATGGTCCCGCGCGTAGCCTTCTTTCAACCAGATAATTGTGGCCAGCAGCAAGGGCGGAATGAGGTAGGCTCCGTCCAGATACAGGGTTTTTGCCACGGAGCTAAAGAGAAAGCGGTAAATTGCTCCAAAAACGCTTGTTCCGGCAAGGGCAGCTCCCGGAGTCCAGGCAGCGCCGCCGAAAAGGGACCGGTCATAGAGAAAGCGGTCGTAACCAAGGCCGTCCCAGCCGTATAAAAGAATAAGGAACATGATAAAATAGCCGCAAATCCAGTTGAGATGTCCCAGGTAAAACCTGCCTTTTCGGAAGAGTTGGGTGGTTGCCCAGTAACCTAAAATTCCCTGGGTAACGTTGGTAATGCCGAATCCCAGGATGACGAATTCATTAATACTACCCAGGTTCTCCGCGACCTGCATTGTTTCCCAGCCTGGATGGCGCAGCAGGAGCAGCATGCCTGTGGGAGCCCATATTAGTGCCAAAAAGAGGACGGTAAAAACAAAGTATTTATTAAAAAAGGCCGATTTTTCTTCAATGATCTGCTTTCCCCCGGCAGCAGCAAAACTCGCTCCCAATCCATATGCCCAAAAAATATCCACCTGTACCACGCGGAACCTCCGTTTATTGTATTATGCAATTTTGGTTTAACTGGAATCTAATGGAAAAACGGAGAGTTGTCTCGACAAAAACAGAATATTCCGGAATTGACCGGAATATATTAATGAATTTCGAAAAATTATTATCATTTAAAGATTTATCTTTAATCGGGAAGACAGAGGTGGAAAATTATTGTATTTTAGTAATTGTCCGGACGGTTAAAACAGATTATTATTTACTCTTTCGGGAGGAAAAAATAATCATTAGTTTTTTATAACCTCCAAATACTATTTTTTGGATGCAAGACCTTTCCTTCTGAGTCTTTTTTTATTTATTTAATCCCCCAAATTAATCCCTTCTTGTAAGGGAATAAAGGGAGACAAAAGTGGGAAGGGCTGCATCCTGTTATTTTTTTTCTTCTTCTTTATCTTTATTCACTTCTTTATCATCCTCAAAAAGATATGCCAGTTGTTTATTAAAAAATGAAGATGCCGTAAGGTCACCGGTAACATTTACCGCGGTTCTGCTCATATCGAGTATTCTGTCTACTCCAAGGATCAATGCCACGCCGGAAGCGGGAATTCCTACGGATTCCAGAATAGTGGCAAGGATTACAATCCCCACTCCCGGTGCCGAAGGCGCTCCAATTGACGCTCCAACAGTTATTGCCACAATGAGTATCATACTGCTTAAGGGAAGATTTATCCCAAAGACCTGGGCGAGAAAAACGGTGGCTACTACCTGGTAAAGAGCTGTTCCATCCATGTTGATAGTCGCTCCAACAGGGATGAGGAACTGTGAAATGGCCGGTTTTATATTGAGTTTCTCCTCAGCCGTGCTAATAGAAAGGGGCATTACTGCTGCTGAACTTGAGGTCGAAAATGCCAGGAGCTGTACGTCCCTGATGTTTTTCATGAATTTTCCGGGAGTAAGATCCGTAAAAAGAAAAATGATTATATTATAGAAAACTCCCAGGAGCAGAAGCCCCAATAATACCGTTAAGATATACATTCCAAGGCCTGCTAAGGCCTCCAGCCCTATTTTGGATGTAATCTGGGTCATAAGACCGAATACAGCGAATGGAACCAGTGTCATAGCCCATTTTACAACGGTCATACTGATTTCCTGTATTGTTTCCAGTAAATTTATCATGGGATCGAGATGTTTTTTATCCACAAGGAGCAGAGCCAGCCCTACTATAATGGTGAATATTACCACACCAAGCATATCGCCTTTAACCATGGATTCCAGGGGATTCGCCGGTAAAATATTGACGAGTTTTTCCGGTATATTGCCAAAATCTCCTTTTGCGGCTGATACTGTTTGTATTGCTGTCCCTGTACCGCCTGTTTGCGCGATCATCTCTTCGGCATTGATATAGTTTCCCGGTTTAATAGTGAGTGCTACGCTAAAGCCTATTCCTGTTGCGATTATTGTTGTTGCAAGGAAATATATTATCAGCCGGGGGCCGATCTTTTTCAGGAACTGGGGATCGCCGCTGGAAAGAAGCCCTACTATAATAGAAGAAAATACAAGGGGGATAACTATCATCTTTACCATCTGCAGGAATAACTGGCCCGGTAATGCCAGCCAGTCAGTGGTGACCGCTGCTGTTTTGGGCTCTACCAGACCGGCATCAGGACCCAGGACCAGGCCCAGGGAGATTCCCAGGAACAGGCCTATAATTACTTTTAGCCAGAGTTTTGTTTTTGCCAGGGCATTGATCTTTTCTGCGGCGAACTGCAATGAAGTCTCAATTGTGGTTTCAAATATGTTCGGTTTTGACTCTTTTTTTGGCATATCACCCTCAATTTTTTATTTAATAGAATTAACTTTTTTATAGTCCATAAATTTTCTAATTATGAGAAAAGAGGAGGCCGCGTTCATGAGGTACCATCCGGCTATTAAATGCGTAAATACTTGTTTGGGCAAATTCCTTCCCAGGAAATCCACGTATGAATTCGCATTATATTGGAACAGCCCATACAAGAATACCAGGGTTGTGATACTCATTAGAAAAATAATAGCTCCTGCTGCTGAATAGATAGTTTTATATTTCCTGAAAATGACTGTGAGCGTTAATATTATTACAAAAAGCAGTACATATACCATAATTAAACTCCTGATTTTCTAAAAGATGCCCTGAGGGTGATTTATATCAGCAAATTTGTTCTGTATATGTCAAGTAAATTGTTTTTTGAGAAATATATTAAAAAATGTCTAATTTACTAAAAAAATACTTGAACCTCATTCGCTGATTTTAGTATATAGCTGTATTCAGGAGGTCATTCATGAAAAAAATGAAAAAACATGATACTATACCCGGTACAGGAGCAGGCCGCAACCTGGTTTCTCTTCTTGCCGGAATGGCATTAATTATATCAATAATAACAATCACATCCTGTAAAACTACTGAAGTAATCGGTGAGACTGCACCGGACTTTACGGAAGAGAATCAAAAATTTTTGGAAGTAGACGAAAAAGCCCGTGAAGTTTTCAGAGTTCTGCTTACATCCGATGAATATACTGTCTCTCAAATGAAATACGATAAGCTTATAAACCGGTCAAAAGATCCCGGCGGCGACAAATATATGAGTGATGAAGTGAAACGGATGGATACTATTTATGCTGCCCGGGAAGGGGTTTTTACCGTATGGATCTATCCGGATTCGGGAAAACTTATGCAAATCCGGCCCCAGCGATCGACCTTTATTATTGAGGCCGATAAGCTTATTATGGAAGATATCCAGCGGTGGAGCTTCG
>JAAENB010001216.1 GCA_024224995.1 bacterium
AAATAGTATTGCGATCTGCATCTGGCCTGGAAGTATCCCTCTTCTAAATGTGAGGACTGTTTGAGCGGAGCGAGTTCCGCAGCATTTAGAAGAGGGATGCTTCCAGGCCCGCTCACTTGCACAATTTAGTTTCTTGAGAGACTAAAAAAACCGGTACAAAATTGTCCCGGTACTTTTTTTTAAACCCCTATAAAAGAGCTTTACAATCCTGGATTATTGTATAAAAATAAACTAATTTTTGGTTTTATGGAGGGAAAATGAGGAACGTAATTGCAATATTCGTTATGGTTTTGTCAGCAGCCGGTATCCTGTTTGCCGGTTTATCTTCCAGTGTCGCAACAACTGTAATAAAGAATAGTGACGGCTCCGGAAAGGCCTATGGGGTATTGTCTCAAACACGGAATAGCGCCGACACTGTTGATTATATTGGCTGTTCCGGTCAACATACGTCAACGGGATTTAGTGTTGGTTGTGACGCAAAGAATACTAACGGGGATGTCCTGTACGGCTATAGTACCGACACTGCCGTATATAATGTCTACAAAAGCATTCACTCTGATTCGTTTGTACGGTTTGAGGTCGACAGCAGCGGAAAAATTACCAAACTCTATACGGCAAACCGTTAAAGTATATTCCATAAAAATGAGCCATACCGGGAGACCGCGAACGCGTATCGGTTTCCCGGTCATAAAATTGAAAGGTTCTAAGCTTATCCTTTTACGGCTTCAATAAAACTTTGAGCCGTATTTTTAAACCGGGCCTCCTCTTCCCGGTCCAGGCCGAGGCAGAACTCATCAACCAGATCGTTGGCCGAATAGGGATCCCAAACGCTTGTTGATATCCGAGGTTTTTCAGAGCCTTTTTCCATTAAATATAAAACTTTTGACGCAAATAAAAGATTCGCGACAGCAATAGCATTTTTATCCATATAATACACTCCTCTCATCCTTACAGACTCACTCGATATTCATCCATCAGCTTTGCCTGGATCTGTTCACATATCAAAGAGATATCAATATCCTGAGAAGCAGCGGTCTCCTGCTCTGGCTCTTTCTCAATTCCTTTTTCAATGAAGTATAATACTTTTGAAGCGTGCAGCAGGGTTTCAATAGCTTTAGTTTCTTTATCCATCTTTTTTTCCTCTGTTAAAATTGAGTGAAGCAGGGTACGCTCCGGAATAAATCCGGCATAACCTGCTTCACTCTTAAATAAGCAGTAACAAAATCTATTACCTATATTAAATGCAAGATTCGTGCCAACATGTACAAAAAAGGGGGAAATATACGAAAAAAAAAGGCATAATAAGAGTAAAATAAGAGTAAATTAAGGGGGTATACCCGGAAAATAGTGGAATAATTGTTCATACAATGATTTAAATATCAAATTTAGTGCGATGAGAAGAGCAGCTGTCATATTATGACAGCTGCTGTCAATTTCTGACAACGGACCGGTTTTTTAAACAGTATCCAGCAAGTCTATGAGGCTCCGGGCAGTAAGTTGAAATTCAGATCTTTCATGCGGCGATAGTCCCATGCAGTATTCATCAAGCAGCTTTAATTGAATATCTTTTTGAATAAGGGCAGCTTCACTGTCACGAGGGTTCAGGGGTTTTTGTATATTTGATCCCTCATGAAAGCCGTTTTCAATAAAAAATAATACTTTTGAAACATATAACAGGTTTGATACTGCAACAATTGTTTTATTTTCCATGTGTACTCCTTCTACTCCTTTAAGGTTTTTATATCGTTCTATTAGATAAGTGACTCTGCCGGGTGAAAACAGACAAATTTTTTTGAGATTTTGTAAAAAAAGATAAGTAATTTTTTTTGACATACCGGGAAAGAGATGATACAATGCCGGGATGGGTATAATACTGGCTATTGATAATGATGAAGCTTTTCTTGAGCTATTGCTGGAAAAGCTCCACGAAATAGGGCACACAATTATAACCGCACTCAGTGCGGATGAAGGATTGAAGCTTGCCCTGACAATTAATCCGGACCTGGTTATCCTGGAAACGGAATTAACAGGTCTTGACGGTTATGATGTACTGGAGAATCTGCGGATCAATGAATTAACCCGGTATATTCCTGTTATTGTTATGACCGTAGATACAAAGAAGCAGAAAGTCCTCAAGGCCATTAAATACGGGATCAAGGATTTCCTGTCGAAGCAGTTCGATGTGGAGAACCTGGTACGGAAGATTAATTCGGCAGTTGTATATAATAAAAAGTTACAAAAGAGGATTGGAGGTGAAAGGGAGAACGCGGTAATAGAGATCCGTCAAACCAGTAAAACATCAATCTCAATCCGGTCTTCCCTGAAATTCGCACAGAGAGAGCTGCAGGGGCTCTTAACTCCCCAGTTCCTGAACCTGGTTGAGAACAAGCAGTTAATTCTCGATCTCAGGTATATGCCGGGGTTGACCCGTGAAGATGTGATTATATTAAAAAAATTGATAGACCTGGTCCCGCAGCGGGAAATTTACATGGTATCGGGAAAATATTTTGGCCTTATTTCCCTGGCAACAACAATGGGAAAACGGATAAAACATTTTATCTCGTATGATGATATGGATACTTTTGCCTATAATCGCGGGGATAACAAAGATCTTGCCGATTCCCTATGAATTAATTTTGGCATTAATTGTTGGATCAATTTCCAGTTCTATTTTCTGATCCGAAAGTTTTTTCTTTCGCCGGTCCAGGTACATATGATTATATTCTTCAAATGTATGGAGCGCCGTAATAACCAGGGGCAGGTCAAAAGCGCCTTCTTTATACAGCAGTTTTATATGATCAAAAGCCTCATCCTGGGAAAACCGGACCCCGTAATACTTTGGAGACCGCAGTCCGTCGTAGAGGTCCGCGATAGCTATGATCTTTGATTCCGGGGGAGGGAGCTTTTTCGCAGGCGGATATCCCCGTTCCAGCGTAAGCCGGTGATGGCCGAGAATATAGGCAAACATCCGGGAATTGTTGACCCCGATTTCTTTTAGTTTAGCCACCCCCAGTGACGGGTGTTTTTCTATAATATTGAATTCTTCCATGGTAAGGCTCTTTTTTTTGTTCAGGATATTATTGTGAATACATATCTTCCCGATATCGCTGTTAAGGGCTGCCATGGTAATAAGAAGGCGGTTTTCATCACTAAAATCGATTGAGAAAGAGGAATACTTTCTGTTCGGATCAATCGCGGCATATTGATATATCAAATCGGAGACTTTATTCGAAAGGGTCATTGTTACCCCTTCGTGATATTTCAGTTTGATAACATCTTTCTGGTAATCCGTATACCTGAGGACCTGGTTGGAAACAAGCAAGGCCTGCCGGTCTTCGGTATGTTTCGGTGTTTTCACGGGCAGCCATTTTCCCAGGTTTTTGGTCGCCAGGTCATCTTTTAAAAATTTTAGCTTTTTGCTTATGGCCAGTGTGTAAAAGGCAACAGCGGAAGCATGGGAAAAGGTAAGGTAATTGTCCTTGTTTCGAACGGCATTGATCATATCCATGTAGTCATAGGCAAGGAGGTTCTTGGTAAGGATAACTTCAAGATATTCCGCAATGGAGCGGGAAATTTTTTCATTATCCTTTGAAGCAAGAGAGGAAACCCCATTAATAATGGTTTTTTGAAATAACTCATTCACTTTATAGACATTTTTACGAAAACCCATTTTAGCATCGGGATGAACTTCAAAGTCCAGATCGTTTATCCGCTCATCGATCTCTTCGGCTTTTTCTTCTTCATAGTCATCTTTCATTTCCGGGGGAATTTCCGGGCTAATAGTCTCGTTTGAACCGGACAAAACAGACTCTTCCGGTTCAGCAGAATCCTTTTTGGTTTCCGGATTAGCAGGAACGAACTCATCATCCACATAGACATAGGTATTCGTAAGCCGTTCTTTGGACAGTTTTTGGCCTTTTTTGGCCAGGATAGCACCTTCGGAATTATGAATATTCGCCGGGAGCGGCTTACGATCGAAGTCCTTAACCGAATATACCTGATTAAAATATATTAATTTTTTCATGATAGGAAATAAATTAGCACAGGCATACATTAAATGCAAGCAACTTCCGGTCCAAAAGCGGAATTTTAGCAGCCGGTTTTTCGGTTTACATCGGGGGGACTTTTATTTATATTGGTTGAATGGAGATACTTTTTACCAGGCGGATAAAGACAAAGAAGATTACGGTGAGTCCCAGACCCGTATGGAAATGCAGGTCGTGCCCTGAATACGGTATCCGGCCATCCTGTCCGCCATATACTCCTCATTGGAAGGAGGCAGCAGAATGGATTTCCCGGTATACATGGGCTCAAATTATTAAATTTAAATTGGCGGGAGACAACTTCCAGGAAGAGAAAAGAGAAATTCTTTTATATTTACTTGAACAAGAGAAAGAATACTTTAAAAAAAAGCATTTTTATGTTCATGCCCTGTTCCCGGGAAGCTGTAACCTGTGCGAACCCTGTTCCTGTGTACAGGGCTCGGAATGTGAGAATAAAAAAGCAGTCCGTCCTTCTGTTGACGCAATTGGAATAGAATTGGACAAACTGGTGACTATTGATTTTAATGAAAACGCGCTCTACGCCATCATTCTTCCGGAATAATAATAAAGTATAATTATCACTGGTATGTTTCCCGGAGAACCGGGAAACATACCGGTTTTTATATAATAAACTCAACAAAGATGCCAGACCTTTGTTGGGTGCTATCTATCTATGTCAATTGTTTCTATTACATCGTGAGCTGAGTGATGAAATGAGGCTCTTTCAATAGGGGGCATTTCCCTGGTGAATTCGTCTATAAGCTGTGATTGAAGATTCTGCCGTTTAAGGTTTTCAGCGGTTTTTTCCACAAAATCGGTATTGGTCTCTTTTATCCTGCTGTCTTCGAGGTGGAGCAAAACATTTGCAGCCAGCAGGAGATTGGCAATTGAGATGGTTTCTGTATTCATGGGAGCCTCCATTAGTTTCGTTGTTGTTTTTTTTTTAATATTTTTTAATACTTAATAAGGTAATTCACTGCGGCATTAACCGGTCGTGATTCCGTGTCTCCACCGCTGATGCTGTGATTATGGGTATTGGGATTGAGGATCTCGGAGGCATTTGTGAAGTTGTCCCGTCCTCCGGCTGTTTGACCGGCATAAATACCAGGCCCTTCGTTAAAAATACCTGATGTACTGCTGTGAGTATGGGTATCATCGCTTACAATGAAACTGCTGTTGGGCAGAGCTGTGGCAAAACTCTGGTATGTTCCTACGGCATTTCCTGTATTACCGCTATAAAGAGCGGTTCTACTTCCTGCATCGGGATCTATCCCGGAGCCTGAGTCAACACCTCTCAGGAACCTGCCTCGCAGGTCAGGGATATTAAAGGTCGATGTCCCGTTCCCGGAACCCCAGGCTGCACCAATTGCAGCAAAAAGATCTGTATAGGTATCCCTGCTTATTTCACTGCCGTTGCAAAGCAGCCAGCCCGAAGGGACTGTTGCTCCTGCAAAAGGAACAATGGTTCCCGTAGGAGAGAGTGCGCCCTTAGTCAGTTTTAACTGGTTAATCTCTTCTTTCAACTCTTTAATTTCAGAATACATGCCCGAAAAGCTGAACGCTTCGTCGTCATCATCATTATTTTCACTATTGGATAAACCGGCCTCACACCCTGAAAACGTTAATACTGTCAATAGGATTACATATAGAAATTTTTTCATTACTTCTCCAATAATTTTTTTGAGTTTTTTGTTGGTTAGTATAAATATAGGTATTTTTTTTGAGGTCGTCAATAGATCAGGAATGAACGCTAAGTGAATGGGAATGAACAACAGTATTTTTTTTATTTGCTCTTTAAAAGAGTTTTTCACTCTTTAAGTGGGTGGATACAGGAATGTTTTTGCTGCTTCTACTCCATGTTCGAATCCTTCCAGTATCTTTTTTTCGTCCTGAGTTAGCCGGTCAACCTTGAAGTCATTGGGAGGATAGATGATATCAATATTTTTATATTTTCCTTCCAGTTCGTCCAGGATCCGGTTATAGCTGAGATAGCGGTTTTCCATAGATTCAACCAGGTATTGATACCTGGTTTCATTATAGTATCGTTCATAAAGACTCTTGATCCAGAATGATTCTTCTTTTTTCCGGTATTTCTTTGGTCTTGTAGTAACAATCAGGATATCTTCTTCTTTGTATCCCAGGGAGAGTGCTTTTTTATATGGAATGGGATCGAGCAGGCCGCCGTCCAGCAGGTGGTAGTCCCGGTAATTAACAAAGCCCCGGTATAAAAAGGGGATTGCCGATGATGCTTTTAACGCCGTGATGACATCATCTTTTTTTGAACTAAGGAAAATCGTTTCCGGGGGTTTATTATCGCTGCAATGGGCTGCTGAAATGAATACAGGGCAGGATTGTTTCAGTTTTTTAAAATCCAGGGGCTCATTTCCCCCTATAACGGTGTCAACCATCCAGTCAAGGTCCAGGATATGTTTATCCGGTTTTAACACATTGGACAGGTGTATAAACTTGCCCGAGAGCAGGGTTGTAAAAAGAGAATCCCGGGCGATATGGATCTGCCCGGAAGCGTAAACCGTTCCGGTTAAGGCTCCGGCAGAAGAACCGATTATTGTCCTCCAGGGGAAATAACCCCTGTCCGTAAAGGCCTGCAATACCCCGGTAGGAAAAATTCCCCTCATTCCGCCCCCTTCAAGAATAAGTACTTTCTTCCGGGGATGAGACAGCTTTTTCTTAAAGGGATTATAGTCTATTGGCAGCCTTGCTTTCAGTTCCATGGAATAAACTCCTTATATTAGGGTTTTTACCGGGAAGTTGTTAAATTGTCAAGGGGATTTCCTCTGAGGCAGGGGAAGGTAATCGGTGGCCTTGTGGCCGGGTAACCGGTGATCGGTCAGAGCAGCCCGGGGTTTTAACCCCCATAGGGCAGCAGAGTATGGCCCCGGATAACATCTTCCGGTAAAACAGGCTCTGTTTCCAGGTTAGTTTCCCAGGGAGATTGGTATTTCTCATAGCGTGGGGTGCGACCCCTGCGAGGGGAAAAAATACGTCAGAAACTAAATAGTATTGCGATCTGCATCTGGCCTGGAAGTATCCCTCTTCTAA
>JAAENB010001217.1 GCA_024224995.1 bacterium
ATAAAAGAAAATTAATAGTTATATGTTGTTTTTTTCTGGCTTTAACATATATATCAGGGGACTCCGTTTCCATATCGGAGATAAACAACTCCTCTCTTCTGGTAAACCAGACTATCAAGGTCAACGTGAATGTTACAGACAGAAATGGTAAACCGGTACTTGATCTTGACAAGGACAATTTTAGAATTTTTGAAACTCCTGAAGGGGGAGAGGAAAAGGAGCGGGAGATATTGGCTTTCGAAGAGAAAGTTAATATGGACCAGGGGATCAACATGATGCTTCTTCTGGACAACTCCAGAAGCATGTACTCAAACGATAGCGGAACAATTGAGGATTCTCCCAACGAGGAGATCTGGCGGATCACCCATGCAAAGAAGGCAATCCTCTCCCTCCTTGAGGAAGTGGATAATTCCAGGGACAAGATAGGCCTTGTACCTTTCAACGTGAAAATAGGGAAAAGCACAAGACCCAAAAACAATATAAGAAGGTTGAAAAAAGTACTCGGGCAGATAGAGAAACCGGGAAAGGGGGAGGGATATACAGAACTATATGAGTCCCTGCACCATACCGTTGGAGCCCTAAGCCGTTCATCCGGGAGAAAAGCGATAATACTTCTGTCGGACGGGGAGAACTATCCCCTTGCAAACAACAGAAATTTCCAGGAAAGGGAGGGGATAAATGGTGCCATTAGATATGCCCAGGAAGAGGGGGTATCGGTATTTACAATAGGTTTTGGCCGTCAGGCTGACGAGGTAAGCCTTCGGAGGATAGCCGGAGAAACAGGTGGACTGTTTTTTAGGGCAAGGAACCAGAGGGAACTTGAAGCCTTGTACAAGCTTATTCGGGAACAGATACTCAATGAGTACAGGATAACCTATCGA
>JAAENB010001218.1 GCA_024224995.1 bacterium
AACCACGAGAACCACGAAATACACGAAAAGTACGAAATACACGAAAAAAGTTCGTTTGGTCAATAAAAATCATAGAGAAGCGGGAATAATAACTACAAGGATAATGGATAAGCTCCCCCTCTGACTTTCAGGTAAGTTCTTACTCTGAAAGTAACAAATTCCAAATCCCAAATCCCAAATCCCAAATCCCAAATCTCAAATAAATTCCAAATCCCAAACCTCAAATTCCAAATTCCATATAAGTTCAGATATTTGAAAAGTGTTACTTAGCAGAAGGGATTATCCTTTCTTATAAACGGCCATGACCGTACAGTCACAGTCGAAGCATGAAAGAGGAGTTCAAAGCTTGCTTTGTGAGTGTTACTTACAAAGCAAGCTTTGAACTCCTCTTTCTTATAAACATCCGTGACTTTCCGGTCACAACGAAGCATGAAAGCAGAAGAAACCGGGTTTTTTTAAAAACCCGGTTTCTGGCACAAATTCCATATAAGTTCAGATAGTTGAAAAGTGTTACTTAGCAGAAGGGATTATCCTTTCTTATAAACGGTCATGACCGTACAGTCACAATCGAAG
>JAAENB010001219.1 GCA_024224995.1 bacterium
AAAAAATAATCCTTGAAAAAAATAACCACTTATAAAAGTATGTCGCCTATCCAAAAAATAACTGTTTCCAGTCGAAAAAAATTAGTAAATATCGGGATTATATATGACAAAAGAGAAACGAAAGAATAAGGTTGTAGTTAAAACAGATTATTGCAAGGGCTGTCATCTCTGTGTCGCGTTCTGTAAAAAGGAAGTGCTCAAGGTGTCGGAAAACCTGAATAAGATGGGGTATCACTATGTGGAGCCCCGGGAAGATGTTGATTGCACAGGATGCATGGTTTGCGCCATGATTTGCCCTGATGTTGTAATAGAGGTATATGAAGATGAATAAAACATTTATAAGCGGAAATCATACATTTGCAGAGGCAGCCATTAGAGCCGGGTGCAGATGTTATTTCGGCTATCCTATTACCCCGCAAAATGAGCTGGGTGAATATATGGCCGAACATATGAGAGAACACAAAGGTGTCTTTCTCCAGTCAGAGAGTGAAACCGCAGCCATCAATATGGTCGTTGGCGCGGCAGCTACAGGAACCCGTGTTATGACCTCATCATCAAGCCCCGGGATCAGTCTTAAGCAGGAAGGAATTTCCTTTCTCGCGGGATTTGAGCTTCCCGCGGTTATTGTAAATGTCATGCGGGGCGGACCGGGTCTTGGAAATATCGCTCCCGCGCAGGGGGATTATTTTCAGGCAGTAAAAGGCGGCGGTCATGGAGACTATAGAACACTTGTTCTGGCGCCTTCATCGGTTCAGGAAATTGCGGACCTGACTTTTGACGCCTTTGACCTTGCGGACAAATACCGGAACCCTGTAATGCTCCTGGGAGACGGCCTCATGGGACAAATGAAAGAACCGGTAGTATTTCCCGAGCCAATAAAAGAGATTCCCGAGAAAGAGTGGGCTCTTAAAGGGCGGGGAGACGGAGAAAGCAGGTTTTTGGCCTCCCTTATTCTTGACGCATCGGAAATGGAACGGCATAATTGGAAGCTGGTTCGTAAATATAAAGAAATTGAAAAGAATGAAGTGCGGTATGAAGAATACATGACCGATGACGCGGACATTATTGTCATTGCATATGGAACTACCGCTCGAATAGCCAAGGGCGCTATAAACCGGGTCAGAAAAGAAGGAATCAAAGCCGGTTTAGTACGGCCCATTACGCTCTGGCCCTTCCCCAAAAAGATTCTTAAAGACCTGTCCATGCGGGTAAATAATTTTATAGTGTTTGAAATGAGCACCGGTCAGATGGTAGAAGACGTACAGCTGGCCCTGGCAGGGAAAGGAGAAGTTACTTTTCACGGGCGTCCCGGCGGAGTTGTTCCAACTCCTGTGGAGTTTGCCCGGTTTATATATCGCGAACACCAAAAACTAAAGAAATAAGGAGTTAGGAGACAGCTGGTTTGTCTCCTGATTGAAAAACTATGAAGCTAAAAAATAAATGGCCTAAATATTATAAAAAAGATGTAGTATCCCATTACTGTCCCGGGTGCGGACACGGGATTGCTCACCGGATTACAGCTGAAGTTCTGGAAGAACTTGATGTTGGGAAACGAGCTATTTGCGTTAACCCGGCTGGTTGTGCCGTACTGGCGTACAAATATTTCGATATAGATATGCTGGAATCGGCTCACGGCAGGGGAACTGCCATGGCAACGGGTATCAAACGAGCCCGCCCCGATCTTTTTGTCTTCACCTACCAGGGAGACGGAGATCTTTCCGCCATTGGAACAGCAGAGACAATTCACTCCGCAAACAGGGGAGAACATATTACTGTTGTCTTCATCAATAACGCGGTTTATGGAATGACGGGCGGACAAATGGCTCCCACTACCCTGCTGGACCAGAAGACCACAACAAGTCCTGCCGGAAGAGACCCCGGCGTAGACGGATACCCGCTCCATATTACCGACATCCTGGCAACATTTCCCGGAGTCGTCTACGCGGAACGGGTTTCCATAACCACACCGGGCGGGATCAGGAAAACCAAAAAGGCCATAACAACAGCATTCCAGACACAAATTGACGGACTGGGCTATTCAATAATAGAAGTACTTTCTCCCTGTCCTACGAACTGGAAAATGAATTCTATTGATTCATTTAAGTGGATTGATGAGGTTATGGAAAAAGAGTTTCCATTAGGAGTATTAACCGACAAGAGGGGAGAAAAGAAATAATTATGATAGCAAAAATTTTATATGCCGGCTCCGGCGGCCAGGGCGTTTTAACAATGGGCAATGTATTCGGCAATGCCGCCATGCTTGAAAATCTTTTTGTCACGTACATTCCCTCATACGGGGCAGCGATGAGAGGTGGTACCGCGAACTGCACAATCAGTGTTTCCGACGTGGAAATAGCTTCTCCTGTAGCGTCAGCTCCGGATATTGTTATTGCCATGAACCAGCCTTCTGCCGTAACTTTTTTAAACCGGCTCCAGCCCGGCGGGCAGATGATCTACAATTCAAACCTGGTAGACAGCATTCCTTTTCGAGGAGATGTGGATGTATATCCTGTTCCGGCAAGCGATATTGCCGCTGAGCTGGGAAACAACCGTTCCGCGAATATGGTGCTGCTGGGAGCCTTTCTCAAGCTCACGAACCTGGTAAAAGTTGAAGCCATGAATAAGAGTGTTGAAATATTGATGGGATCAAAGAAAAAGCTTGTTGAGATCAGCATAAAAGCCATTGCAGCAGGTTACGAACGATTCCCTTTTGAAACAGATGAAGATTAATTATTAAGGAGATTACCTATGCCTATTACACAGGTTTCCATAGCAGTAGACAATACCCCGGGTGAGCTGAACAGGGTCACTGAAATTCTTGAAAAAGAACAGATAAATATCAAGTCCATCATGGCAGCTGCCGCCCTTACCCCGGTACAGCTGAACCTGGTTGTTGATGAACCGGATCGGGCCGAAGCCATTCTAAAAGGAGCCGGCTTTACCGTAAAAACCAAAGAGGTTATTGCAGTAGCAACCCCCGATCATCCGGGCGGCCTTAACGCGGTCCTGAGACCCCTTCTTGAAGCAAGCGTGAATGTTGAAACAATGTACCCCTTCATCAATCCCAAAGGTGATGAAGCAATAATTATCCTTGAAGTAGACAAGATCCCTGAAGCAAAAGAAGTATTAAAGAAACACTGGGTTAAGACCTATAGTACGGAGATATATAAGGGCTAGTCTTCGACTCCGCTCAGACACCAGATCGGTGGCTGAGCGGAGCCCAAGACCCGACTTACTTATTAAACAGCGACTTCTCCTGCCTCAAACGTTCAATAAAGTGCGATAAAAACCTGTTCGCGTCTTCTCTGATTACATAATCCGATATTTCACTGATTGGGGCTTTATCGTCCACATTTACCGATACAATAATTTCAGAATCAAGAATTGATCCCGTATGTTGTACCTGGCCGGAAATACCAAAGCCCAGGTATAATTGGGGCCGGATGTTTTTACCGGTCTGGCCGATCATCCGTTCCTCTTCGCACCATTCATTAAAGACCGGGACCCTTGTGGCGCCCACTTCTCCGTTCAAAATATCGGAAAGATCAAATAATTTGTCGAAATTCCTTTTCGATTCCAGTCCCCGGCCTCCCGCGCAAATTACCGACGCCTGTTCCAGGGGTACATGATGCCTGTTCCAGCGTACCGGCGCTGCCTGGTTCGATATCTTTAATCCCGAAACATCATAGCTAAAATCGATCTTTTTAATCTCTACACTACTGGAATTTTCAGCTTCTTTTTTATCAAGTATTCCGGGCTGAACTGTTGCCATCTGTGGGCGTGAATGAGGGCAAATAATGGAGGCGCACATATTACCGCTGTAGGCAAGCCGCTTCATTTGGAGCAGTCCCTTTCCATACTCTTCCGAATCGACTATATCCAGGTCTATGCAGTGCGTGGTTAAGCCCGTATTACATCGCCTGGCCAGCCGGGCTCCCAGGTCTTTGCCTGCCTCTGTGGACGGCAGCAGCACTATGGATGGTTTGTGCTCTTCCACCAGGGCCGTTATTATATCGGGAAAGATCTCGCTGTTATAATGCTTCAGATTTTTGTCCGACAGGTATATAATTTCATTGGGACCGAACTTTTCAATCTCAGGAAGATACTGCTCCGCTTCCAGGCCAAGTACCAGGGCGCACAATTTCTGCCCCAGCCTGTTTGCCAGCTCCCGCCCCTTTGTCAGCAATTCGAGTGCGCCCTCCAGAACACGTTCGTGATCCTGAATTTCGGTAAATACCCAGACGTCTTTGTGATCGGCTATATTTTGTTTGTTATTTGACATTGTTCTTCTCTTTGAATTTTGGTTTTCTTGATTTATGTTGTTAGTTTGAAGTTGCAAGTTTGAAGTTTGAAGTTAAAAGAAAGAAGCTGGTCTTAACTTTGAACTTTAAACTTCAAACTTCAAACTAACAACTATTTTTTTAATATCTTAAAATATTGTGTTTTTTTAATTTGTGAATGAGTCCGTCTACTTTTTCATTGAGTGTTCCTTCGATTATTTCCTGTTCTCTTTTGTGCACAAAGGAATCGTATTCCAGTACAATGGTGGGTGATCCTTTTAAACCGTACTCATCTTCTGTTCCGCCGATATCATCCATGGTTATTCTCTTTATTTCTTTATCAAAGCAAAAATTTAGCCCCTGGAGACTGGAGAATCTCACTTTATTTATATCTTTATTAACGGCAAGGAGTATGGGAAGATCAATTTTAATTTGCTGATATTCATGGCCATAGAGTCTTTCTATGAGGGCGGAGCTGTTTTGAATTTCGATCTTGTGTATCTGCGTTATGAGAGGAATTCCCAGAAATTCCGATAACTGGAATCCCACATTAGAAGTATTCCCGTCAATGGCCTCGACCCCGGTTACTATGATATCAAACTTACCGCTCTTTTTTATTACCTTCGACAAAATATTGCTCGTCACCAGGGAGTCGGACCCGGCAAAGCGTTTGTCGGTAATGAGCAGTGCGTCATCGGCTCCCATTGCAAAGGCTTCACGCAAAACATCTTCTGCCTGGGGCGGCCCCATGGTTATGGCGGTGATTGTTCCGCCATAACGTTCTTTGAGACAGAGTGCCGTTTCCATGGCATGCCGGTCATCGGGATTCATGATATTTTCGATGCTCTCCCGAATAAGCGTCCCGTTCTTTGGATTTATTTTCACTTTGCTGGTGTCGGGCACCTGTTTTACGCATACGATTATTTTTAGCATTACATTTCCTCTCTCAAGAAACTAAAATTTGCTTGTGCGCGGGCTTGAAATAGTATTTAGCTTCTGATCTATTTTTTCCCTGCTTCGCAGGGGTCGCACCCCACGCTATGAGAAATCCCCATAGCCCTGGTGAACTATTTTAGAAACAGGGCCTGTTCCCGGGAGATGTTATCCGGGTTCTGCTCTGCTGCCCTCTGGGGTGCGACCCCTGCGAGGGGATTTTGCCCGGGGCGGTTTCAGAGACGTTGCAGTGCAGCGTCTCTCAGAACCCAACCCGTGCCCGGAGCATCTTCGCAAAACAGACCCCGGTGTCGACACAGTTTCTGACCTATTTTTCCCGGTGTCCCTAAAACTTATTATATTCTTTTAGAATCGCGTTCCCGATTATAATTTTCATCACCTCTGATGTTCCTTCATATATTTCCGTTACCTTGGCATCCCGGAAATACCGTTCAACCGGTAATTCTTTTACATATCCGTACCCGCCAAAAATCTGCAGGGCTTCCTGGCACACTCTCATGGCAGCTGCTGAAGCGTAATACTTGGCCATTGCAGCTTCCACTGAAAAAGACCCGCCTTTATCTTTTAACCCGGCAGCTCGATAAATAAGCAGCCGTGCCGCGTCCAGCTCTGTTTTCATTTCAGCCAGTTTAAACGAGACTCCCTGGAACGAGCCTATTGGCCGGTTAAACTGTTTTCTTTCAGTGGCATAGGTTGCGGCTGCTTCAAACGCGGCCATTCCAATCCCCAGGGCCTGTGCTGCAATGCCGATCCGGCCAATATCCAGGCTCTGCATTGATATTTTAAAACCATCGGCAAGGGTTCCCAGGATATTCTCCTCCGGCACCCGGACATTGTTTAAAAACAACTCCGACACCATATTGCCCCGCATTCCCATCATATCTTCGATCTTGCCTACGGAAAAACCTTCCATGGATTTATCGACAATAAATATTCCTATATTCTTTTTCTTTACGGAGGTATCATATACCGCGGCAGTGAGAAATACTTCGCCAACTCCTCCGTTTGTGACAAAGGCTTTTTGCCCGTTCAGGACCCAGGCCTTACCGTCTTTTACTGCCGTTGTTTGAATTGACGAGGCGTCTGAACCGGCATTCGGTTCTGTTACGGTAAATCCGCCTATTTTTTTCCCTGCTGCAAGGTCGCCGGCATACTGTTCCAGCTGTCCGGGGCTGCCGAATTTCAGTAACGGAGCCAGGCATACGGAATTATGTACCGTGACCCCAAGTCCTGTTGCCGCGCTTACTTTTGAGATCTCTTCAATGACAATGGCGTAATTTACCGTATCAAGATCGGCTCCGCCATACTCCGAAGGGGCCTGGATTCCCCATATATTCAACTCGCCCATCTTTTCAACAACATCTCCGGGCAAGGGAGTTGAATCCCTGTCGAGCACACTTGCCCACTTTCCAAGCTCTTTTTCCGCAAACATCCGTATATTTTTCCGGATCATCTGGTTCTTTTTTGAATAACTCAGGTCCATGTTTTCTCTCTTAAGAAACTAAATTGTGCATGTAAGCGGGCCTAAAAGCATCCCCTCTTCTAAATGCTGCGGAACTCGCGTTGCTCAAACAGTCCTCACATTTAGAAGAGGGGATACTTTCAGGCCAGATGCAGCTCGCAATGTTATTTAGTTTCTGATCTATTATTTCCCGGCCTTGTATAATGCAGTAAAAAAGATAGAAATACTTTTTAAGGGCTTAAAAATCAATAAAAAAAAGCCTGTATTGGAATTTTATGCCCGGAGCATGTAAAAAAAGTCTCTTGACAGGGGAGAAAGAATCTTTTTAGTTCTACCGAAAGTTTTAATATAAGTTTTAACACTAAATTTGGAGATTTCAGTATGAAAAAAATATTATATTTATTAGCAATTCTTTCTTTTGCCGCCCTGTTCGCGGTACAGGGTTTTGCCAAACCAAAACAGATCAGCTTTTCCCCGGCCTTTAAAGATGGCGACATGCTCATTCACGCCGGTGTTGGTTTTGGTCTCCATGGCACCGTAGATAACCAGTCCGATATTTCCATTCCTCCCCTTATTGGAGCTTTTGATATGGCTGTAGCTATTTCCAACCTTCAACTCCCCTTCTCTTTTGGCGGATGCGTTGGTTATGCCAGGTATACATACACCAATACTGCCGATGATACGGAGCTTACATACTCCTATGTCTTAATCGGCGGCCGGATTCTCTTTCATTTTAACCTGCTCTCCAAAGCGGACATTTATGCCGGTCTCCTGATAGGTGCGAACCTTGTATCCTTTAATGCCAGCGGCACCAATTCTTCAACATATTCAAACGTAAAGGCAAAAGACTATTTTATGCACGGCGAATTTGTTGGTATCCGCTATTTCTTTACCAAAAACTTCGGCGTTTATGGAGAAATGGGGTATACCTTTGGTTATATCAATGGGGGCATTGCTATTAAATTCTAGTCCGCCTGCATTAGCATCAATAATAATCCGGCTCAGGGACGGGCCCAACCCCCGTCTCTGTACCACTCCACCGAAAATCATCAAAAACCGTTTCATCATATAATATCAAAATGTTATTTTTTATCTTTTCACAGATCTTCTGTTCGATTTTATTGATCCTGTAAAGAGAAAGCTCATACCTCAGCGCGATTTTTCCCTTGCTTATTTCTTTAAAATACTTTTCCAGAAAGATATTTCGTTCTAATTCCGGAAATGAATTAATCGTATCATGTATGGTAGATACAACCTCGCCCTCAAGGTGCATATCCTCTATGCTGTTGTAAAATTCCCCGTCTAAAACAGCTTCCCGCAAAACCACTTCCTGCAATTTAGCAGATTCCCGTACACTTTTCCGGATATAATCATATGCCTTATGCCTGGCTACTGCCAGAAGCAGTTTCCGCGCCCCGCGGCTCTCGGGGTCCATTACCTCTTCCTTTTCAAGTAAAGCGGTAAATACATCATGTGTGATATCCTCAGACGCCTCCTTTTGATGCACCATGTTTTTCAAAAACCCGCTCACTAATCCCGAATATTTCCGGTACAGATCGGCATACGCCGTATCCAGATTCCCTTCTCCTTCCACTGTGTCCTCCTTAAAAAAAATAGTTCAAAATTCGAGGTTCGAGGTTCGAAGTTTTCTGCCGCCGGAACCGCTTAATTCTTAACCGATCACCGATCACCCGGCCCAAAGGGCCACCGATAA
>JAAENB010001220.1 GCA_024224995.1 bacterium
GAATAATGACTCCCTTTAATTTTCTTATTGGTCCATTGTTTTATCTCTATGGTCTCACACTTACCAGGAAAATGGTTCATATTGAAAAAAAATATCTTCTTCATTTTATTCCTTTCCTGGCTTTTGTTATAAGTAAAATCCCCTTTTATTTCATGAACGCTGATCATAAACTCCAATACCTTAAAAACATTGAAGACGGGAATCCCTCTCTTTTGTTTATCATAACCGGGTGGATAGTTGTCTTATACGGTCCGATTTACATTATAGCAATGCTCCGGCTCCTGGCAGCATACAAAAAAGGTATCAGGAATTATTTTTCCGATATTAAAAAAGTGAATCTCATGTGGCTGGGAGTACTCACTGTAATGGGGCTTTGCCTCTATATATCGGATATTATTATCCATTCATTACATTCAGCGGGAATTGTTATTCCCGAAACTCTTACGGAGATGACAAACCTGGGAGTTACCTTCTTTGTCTACACCAGCGGCTATTTTACCCTTCGCCAGCCGCAAATATTCATTGATATGGAAAAACTGGCTCAATGTACCTCTCCACAGAATAACAATAACAGTAATAATAATAATGACGATAAAAAGAGATCCGAAAAACACGCCCTTCCCAGGGACACGCAAGAGCAGTGCCTGAAAGAACTGGAACGGCTCATGAAAGAAGAAAAGCCCTATAAAGACCCCGATCTTACTCTCAAAGAACTGGCCGAATCTCTCTCAATATCGCCCTATAATCTTTCTTTCCTCATGAATGATGTCTTAAAGCAAAATTTTTATAATTACATAAACCGCTTCCGCGTGGAAGAGGTACAGAGGGCGCTTCAAAACAGCAGCAGTAAAACCGGTATCCTGGATATAGCCTTTGATGCCGGGTTCAATTCCAAATCTACGTTCAATGCCATTTTCAAACAGGTAAGCGGTGTTACGCCGTCGCAGTTCCGCAAGAAGGTTGGGGCTTAAGAAGGAAAAGTTTGAAGTTCCTACCGACGGGACGGTTTCCAGTGGTCTCATTCTCGGAAATTTAGCAAAAAAAATCTCAAAAAAACGTCCGGGTAAATTACCCGGACGACTTTCTCCTCTCAAAACCCTATATTCTTATGTAATATATAACCAGACAGGTGTGAAACCCAGCGGCTGCAGCCCCCTCTTGCTGCCGGGGCCAATATCTTCCAGGATTATATACAACTATTCTAATTATTAAATTTTATTCATATGAAGGAGAAGAATAATATGAAAAAAGTAATCTTTAAGCTAATGACAGTTATGATGCTGCCATTGGCCCTGGCGATGATGACCGGCTGCTTTGGTGACTCCGAAGAGGGAGCACTGAAAGCACTTCCCGGTTCTATGGACGGTTTAAAGCTTTCGGCTACTATTGATGTAGATCCGGATATACAGTATTTTGGATCAAAAAACTCATATTACAGCCTCGCCTGGGGTGATATGACTACCGACTCAGAAGGCAATATCTGCATTACCGGAAGCTCACGGACCGGTTCCAACATTAACGCTTCAGTACGAAAGCTGGATTCCTCAGGGCAACTGCTATGGTCGGAAGAACATGGTTCCGCTGCCAATGATGTTCCCACTGCTATAGCAACAGACAGTAACGGTAATATTTACGCAGTCGGCCAGACATACGGCTCCATTGACAGTAATGTCAATGCAGGTGGCAGGGACATGTTTCTTATGAAATATGACGCCCAGGGCAATTATCAATGGACCAGGCAGGTGGGAACCCCGGGTACAGATATCGGCTCTGCCGTTACAGTTGATCAGTCCGATAATGTTATTCTCTTTGGATATACCAATGGATCAATGGACGGTAATGTAAACAATGGGATCTATGACGTATATATGGCAAAGTTCTCTCCCAGTGGACAGAAAATCTGGTCAAACCAGTGGGGAGCAAGCTCAGCTGAATACCCCAGTAGGGCCTTTCTGGATACTGCCGATAATATATATATCATTGGTTTTACCACCTCTGCGCTGCCAAATAATACTTTAGGTCTCGGGTATGATGCTTACATGGCAAAGTTTGATGCCTACGGAAATATACAATGGGCCAAACAAACCGGATCGGCCAAAAGCCAAATTGTAACTGATGCAAAAATGGGTTCAGACGGAAACATTTATGTTTCGGGAGTTTCCAATAAATATGTTGCAAACCAGGTTGTAGATGATGTATTCGCAATGAAGTATGACATATCAGGCAACGTATTATCGTACTCCGAAGTTAATACCTCTTTTTACACACAGGCATACAGTATTGCCCTGGATAGCGCCAACAATGCCTATCTTATCGGGCGAACATTTGGTGATTTTGCGACCAATGCTGCAACAAACGTACAAACGTTCCTGATGAAATTTAATTCCTCGGGACTTAAACAGGGAGTTGTCCAGCTCAATGAGAACAATACCTCCTCGTACAATTTTCTACAGTCCGAGGGCCATGCCATAGCTATTGGAAATGACGATAAAATCCATACGATGGGATATGCAAATGGATATATGTTCCTTGCAACCTTCGCACCGGACGATATAGCCCCAACACTCAGCTTCACCACTCCGGGCCCGGTCAACAACCAGACCTCAGCCTCTTCATACACCATTGAATGGACCGATGAAGATCCGGACAGTGACGCGTCAATCTCACTCTACTACGGTACCGACATTAATGGCTCCGACAAGCAGCTTATTACCAGCGGCATCAGTGAAGACGCAGACGGCGCCAGCGACACCTATGCATGGGACATCAGCGGCCTTAGCCGGGATACCTATTATGTATTTGCTGTTGTCACTGACGGCACAAACACCATTACCGTCCGTTCCGATCCACTGGTGATCCACCGGGCTGAAGTAATCTTCACAAACGGCAGAGCTCTTGACAGCTGGATCAACAATACTACTGATACAGTCTATTTCGCAGGCCAGAACGGACTCATTGTGAAATACGATCATACCAGCACAGTAACCATGCAGTCAAATACCTCGAATTCTCTTTCCGGAATCTGGGGAAGCGCGGACAATAATATATATGCTGTTGGCAGCTACAATACCATGCTGCACTACAATGGTTCAACATGGCAGGCAGCGGCTCATCCCGATGTTAGTCATTTCGAAGCTATTGCAGGGAAAAACGCCAGTGACATATATGCCATGAGTTCCAATACTTTACTCCATTTCGACGGAACATCCTGGACAGAAGTGGCGCTCGATTTTGAAGATGTTGTATCTTTCGGATTCATTTCCATGTGGGTATCTCAAGATCCAAATACTGTTAATGTTCAGATCATAGTTAAATATACCGGTTCTGATAATCAGAGCAGGAACGGTGTTCTGCAATTCAACGGAACATCCTGGGATCTTCTGGAAAATACCCCGCAAATGGATCATCTCTGCGGGCCTGATGGAAATGACCTGTTCGCGGGATCTTTCTACAACATCTATAATTTCAATGGAACAAGCTGGGCTAAAGTAGCCGATTACGGCCGTCTTTACTATATGTCTTATGCCGGAAATACTGTATACGCTGTGGGCAACTATGCCAGCTTAAGATATCTCCATGTAATAAACAGGTACAATAATTCTGTAATTACCAGGAAGATATACGAGTTAAATGACGGTTCCGATATGTTCGGCCATGTATGGGTAGACGAACATAATCACATTTTTATAGAATCCGGAAACAAGATCATTTTACTGTAATCTCAAGTTAGATTCTCAGAGCTCTTTAAAAGAGCTCTGAGGTCGTAACAAAATCCGCCCGGAGCCTGTTACAAGTGCTCCCCTATGCGCAGCCCTTCTTTTTTAGCCCACTTACTCATAACCCCAAAAGCCTTCTTCCCGGGCATCATATTGCACCGTGCCCTGGCCTGGATAATCGTACGGGAGAGGGGGTTCACCTCAATGGTCAGAACCCTTTTTATACTTTTATCAAACTCCATCCTCATAGACCAGATAGAAGAAAGCCCTCTTGAACAATCAGACGAATAGGATTGAACACAGTTCCTCATGGACCGGCCTTCATTGTTCAGATCGGAGCCGTTCAGGAGTTCGGTAATGGTCCAGAGGCAGTGAGGTTTCTCCGCTTTATTCGCTTGTTCAAGAAACCGGAATTCGCTAATGGGCTGCCTGTTCCAGGAATAGGACGAGCTGTTCCGGGTAAGCGCCAGTTCCTTATGCCATTTTTCAACAAGCCGCATAATAGAAAAAAAGGTACGCCCTTTCATGGAAAAGCCCGGGTCCGGCGGATCAAGATAAACAATCCCGGTGTTGGTAAAGACTTCTTTTTTGTCCAGTTTAGTGTGATATAAAAAATCAACAATGGGATTCACATCACTGGTCTCCAGCTCAGGAGAATTAATAAAGAAGTGGATAACCGTTCGCCAGAAATCGTCATTTTCAATGTCCCTTCCCAGTCTTGCGGCAAGAACAGCTTTAGCCAGGGTTTTTGTCCCGCCAAAGGCCAGCACCTGAGAATAGCGCATGGCCTCTTCAACAGTAAAATGATCCGGGCATTTTAGAAACAGGTGTTCCATCTTCCGGGTCATTTGTACGGGGATATTGAGCCTGCGAATACTGTGTCCCCTTGAAATTTTAATATGCCACTCCTGCTGCCGGAACGTACGCGCGCTCCTTGCTCCCAGCCAGGCCGACTGCAAAAACATGGGAGTATCATATTCCGCCAGAAGATGACGAACCAGGGAGGCGAACACCCTGCGGTTTTTTTCTTCGCCGGGCTGCCAGGCATGAATGGGCCGAATAAAATTTTCATGATGAAGAGCCAGGTGCTGCAGTCCCCGGATAAACATAGCCGCTTCCCACCGCTGCCTGCCGCGATCTATTGAGACATTGAGCAGCCCGGTACAGGTTTGCACATGCAGCAGCAGCTGTTGAAAAACACTACGGCAGTTTGGATTATAGATAAAATTTCCCAACGCCTCTTTGATTGCAAAATCGAGCTGCTGTTTCGCGTAATTTTTATGCTTTTTATGATTGTGTATATGTCCAGCCATAATAATTCCTCCGGATAAATCCATTGGGCATAGCAATTTCCGTGAACGGACGCGGCAATGCCCGGTTTTCAAATATTTTTTCTGATAAATACTGTTATTGGATTTTGCGGGTTTCTTTTAATAGTCCCTGAGAACGGACCTGTCCCTGGAATTGGGATTGAAACCCTGAGGAATTTTATGAAAAATAATAGAAGAACATGATAATTATATCTTAATCCAGGTTTAAATTTATATATAAAATACTGTTTTTATAACAAAAAGTCAAGTTGATCATAAAAAAAACTTGACTCTTTTCAATATACAGTTAGACTTGTCTAACATAAATAAAAAAGACTAATATTATTAGGATTATTAAACAAAGTGAATATGGACACAAGGAGATATTAAAATGAAAAAATTAATCAATAAATCAAATAGTATACTTACTATAGAGTTAATACTGTTCGCCATACTTCTCACCAGTTCCAACATATTCGCTCTTGACACAACCGAATGCTTCGACGTTGGAATTGTTACGGACTTAGAAGGATATTATAATTTCAGCCGAAACAAAGATGAACAGAGCCACTCAACCCAAATAGTAGTGGGCGGCGGTCCTCATGAGCGACTCAGCTACACGCTTTCTACCGATTTTTCCCGGAGTGAGCCCGATGAAGGAGAGGCCACGACCTCTGTGGGTGCCATTGGTGCCGGATTGACCTGGACCGTTATAAAAACAAACCCCATTGAGATTGACCTGCTGCCTCATTTTACGTATGATTCCCGTAATAATTTTAAGGCCTGGACTCTTGGCGGAGATATGGAAATCAATTTTATACTGTTTAAATCAGTGCAGCCATTTATTGTAGCCGGTTTTGCGAACTCCTATGACGATGCAAACAAATGGTCTGTTCCCGTATCGGCCGGTTTTATGATTCCCGCAGGTGACAGATATGAGCTGTTTGCCCAATATAGTCTCACTCCCGAGCAAGGAGGGAAATTTAGCACTCTTGAAAAACAGGCTGCTATTGGTTTTAATGCCTCTGTTACCGATTCTCTGGAGATTATTTCCGAAGCAGGATATGAGTTTTCCGCCAGTGATTTGAGCCTTGGTTTTGGCCTTATTTACAGCCTGTAATATTGGACC
>JAAENB010001221.1 GCA_024224995.1 bacterium
CCCCGGGATTCCTGCCGTTTTTACCGCTACAGTACCTTTTTAAAAGCGTGACTCTGTCCCGCCCGGGTTTGGTGTGTTCACGTCTGCCGAATATCCGGGTATTTACCTGGTTCTTCCCTTCTTTTTGTTATTGATTCCTTTTTTCGAAGTGTTCTTTTGCGGCAAGGAGCTTGTTTTTAAAAGCCCCCTCTTTGATCTGGTGCCCTTTTTGGTGTGATCTCAGAGCTCTTATAAAGAGCTCTGAGAAGTTTTCACTTTAAAAAGCGTGACTTTGTCCCGCCCGGGTTTGCTGCGTTCACGTCTGCCGAATATCCGGGTATTTATCTGGTTCTTCTCTTCTTTTTGCTATTGATTCCTTTTTTCGAAGCGTTCTTTTGCGGCAAGGAGCTTGTTTTTAAAAGCCCCCTCTTTGATCTGGTGCCCTTTTTGGTGTGTTCTCAGAGCTCTTTATAAGAGCTCTGAGACCGCACCTGAGACCGCACCTGCTATTGAAAAACCGGGGAATAAAATATTTCCCGGTCCTGCCGTTCCATTACGGCGAAACGGTAGTACATGCCGTTCCGTTTTACCGGGTTATGCCACCTGGTTTCATAGAGCGCCATATTGTCACCGGTCTTTTTTTTCAAATATTTTGTTGATATATCCCAGCCATCATCATCGACCGGAACTCCTTCCACTTCAAGGGAATTCCAGTTTTCCCTGTTTGTACTCACTTCCAGCCGTATAAGGGGTTTATGGAACTCTATCTTCGCAGGGGGTACGTCATACCACCGGAAACTCCAGAACGACTCCTCGCCTTCCTTTTTCTCCACGTATACCGGCTCCCGTACAACCTTTCTGGCTCCCTGCGGCAAAAGTTCAGGGGGATAAAAATTCTTTGTTACCAGGTTAAAATCCCATTTTTCCGGCAGCTCGCTTCCCGGTCCCTGTTTTGCAAGGTCTTCCATTAGTGACGACGCCTGCGCCCTGATGTAATCACCCGTATTAGGCCCGTAAAAGTTGCTTCCTCCTTCGTAATACTGCAAAGTATATTCCTCAGGCGTGGTTACATACCCAAAGTAACCGTTTGATGTATCGGCTATTACATAGCGGGTTATTCCCGTATACCCTTCCTTTTCGGCCCGTTTCCGCACTCCTTCGGAGATTCTCCTGCCGATCTCATAACCAACCTCCCAGGGAAGGGGAATTAGCAAGGTATCTGCCACCCGGACAAGCTGCATCATCACTTTACGGGGATAGTCTTTGCGCTGAAATAAAAGCTGTATCCCGGTTATTTTTCTTTTGGGTCCGTGTTCTCCTTTTTTAAATAGAAAACGGGGTATTCCCGGTTTAAATGGCGGAATAAGGGCCATGGGTGTGCTTCGGCCTCTTCCTGCTGCTCCGCCCATGGATGAAAAGCCCGCTACGGGTTTCTTTGAAATGCTTACACCCTCACACGCGCTCTCTTCCAGCAGGTCTATCTCCTTTGCACGGTATTCTATATCTATGGTATCTTTCAGTTTTTTGTCCAGGGACGTAAACAGTTCAAGCACCTTTTCAGCGATTATGCCCCCCAGGTGATGGAGGTCGGAAAAATTTTCATCCCGTTCCTGGGAATAACTGGGGTTATTATCACCATGTGTATAATTTGCTGCCGCGTGAATTGGCATCCAGCCCGGCTTATAGCGTTTTTTCAGTTCCCACTCCACGACCCGTTCCGTGTATCCTGTTATATCTCCGCTGTAGAGTTTTCCCAGGATTGTTGGATTTGTATTGGGATGCAGGGAAAAATTTGTAAAGGCGCAGGCCGGTTTATATTTTTTATCTTTATCAAGGCAATCGACCCTGATCATATGGAGATAGGGATTTATTGAACTGTCCCAATCTTTTTTCGTCTCTTCGTTTGCCACTTCCCTGTTCCTTAAATAGGCGGGAAAACTCCGGTTCCTGGTTACGCCCCATATTTCCGTTGTTCCCGTGGCAGCCCTGGCGGGTCTTCGTTCGGCATAGGCGCTTATTATGGCTTCCCCGATCCGTTCGGTACAAAACGTTAAATATTTCTCTTCAAAACCCTGAGCGTTCGACGCGAGAACATTATACAGGTTCGATCCGTATATATTGCCCGGGGCCGAATGGGTATGGGATGCAGCCAGTACCAGGCCGCCAAACTCCACGTCTGTTTTCCCCGCGATGTATTCCGCTACTGTATGATGAAGAAGAATTGATCCCGCAAGGAAATCACACTGAACAAGAGCTATTGGTCTTCCTTTTTTGGGCTTCAGATATAAAACCCGGGCCATGATCTTACTGCGGTATCCCATTCCCGTACTGGAAAAGGTTGAGTACCCGGACATGGGCATTCCAGGGGGCGGGGTGATATCGACCTTTGCGATCCCTGCCGTCATTTTGCGGGTGTTTTTTGCTTCCAGGGGCTCGGTCCTGCTTACTGAAATACGGGTCTTTTTGCGCAATCTTAGTATACTCATAAATATCCCTCCCATAAGATAGGTGAGTAGATACTCAGATTACGCAGGTTTGATAAATTTTGTCAATAGTATTTTAGCACACATGAAGAGTCTTTGAATTTATTCCATCAGGGCTTTGAGCAGCGTATCCTCATCAATATAACCGAGTTTTACCAGGGTATCCCCGAGAAGAGATCCTGCCTTCTTTTGTTCCTCAAGAGCATGGTTGAGCTGCTCTTCAGTTATATCACCATGTCGGACTAAAAATTCTCCAAGTCTTTCATTACTCATAGTATCTACCCGGTTATTCAAGATATATACTCTTTTATACCCCATTTCTTTAAACAAGTCAACCCTATTTTATTATAAAGTCTTTTCCAGGTCTTTTATCAGCTGCCTGGTCTCTTCTTTTGTAAGGTCAAGGGAGACTGTTCCGCCTCCGGGATGGGCAAAATCGACAACACATCCTTTTTGATCTTCCCTGACACGGCATCGCTTTCCGGGAGGCATCTTTACCTCCTGAGTTATCCATTCATCAGGATGGAACTCTGCTATCTGGATAAGAACCCCGAAAGCATCCCTGGGATGGATAAAAAGCTCCTTCCAGTTGCTGCTATAGTCGCTATAGCCAAAATACGGGACATTATTTTCGTCCAGGGACTTTGCCGCCTGCTGTATATTGGGAGTTTCCATGGTTATATGATGGACTCCTCCCTTCCGGTTTTCTAAAAAATTGTCGAGAAAACTTCCCCTTCCTGTTGGGGCCAGGAGCTCCATCCTGCTTAAATCTCCCAAAACCAGGTTCTGCCAATAATATTTTTTCTCTCCCTCAGCTCCGGCTCCGGGTATGGCTCCAAATATCCCGGTAAAAAAACGGAACGCCTCTTCATAATCCCTTACCGCTATTGCCACGTGATCTATTCGTGTTATCATTTTTTTTACCTCGTCAAGAAACTGATCATAATATAAAAATATATTTGAAATATTTGTACATGGTTATAGTTTTATCAACTTAACAGGATAATAAAAAAAGTCGCAAGGTTATTTTTTTAATAAATTGAACAAAACCGGACAAAAAGACCAATATGATCATAAAAAATAATATTAAATCAAATCTATGCCTTCTAATAATCCCTTTTATTGCTGTTTCTCTGAGCTGCAGCAAGGATAAAAAAAAGAATATGGTGGATCTTGAGCAGATAGATATTATTGATGGTTCAAATAATAATCGCTACCTGTTTCGTAAAGAGATTGAAAAAGAAAAATGGCGTAAAAACAGGTATAAAAAAGACGAATTCTAATTCCCGTTTCATTAAAACATAAAAAGGAGTTTTCAATACTATGAAAAAAAACATGAAATATTTAACCCCCTTTCTTCTTTCCGTGGTTCTTCTCTTCTCAAACCACCTGATCAATTGCTCCGGAAGCAATTCCCCGGCCGGACTCTTTGGTGACATGAAACAATCTCCGCTGAAACCGCAATCGGACTCTTCCGAGGCGGGAAAACTTCAGGATACATTCAAGCAGATATTTGATCTTTATAAAGACAGTGTTGTCTCTATTACTACAGAGCAGCTTGTGCGTGTTCGCTCACACCCTTTTTTCGACGATCCTTTTATGAAAGATTTTTTCGGCAGAAGACGTACCAAGTCCAGGGTTCAGAAACGAACCGGTCTTGGTACGGGTTTTATTATTTCCGAAGACGGATATATTTGTACCAACCACCATGTTATTAATGGGGTCGACAAAGTTAAGGTTGCCGTTAACAACCGTACCTATGAAGCGAAAGTTATTGGTTCGGATAAAAAAACCGACATCGCCCTTCTGAAAATCAATGCCGAAAAAAATCTTAAGCCCGTTTATTTTGGTGATTCCGATAAAGTTAATGTAGGAAACTGGGCGATTGCCATTGGCAACCCTTTTGGCCTGGACAAAACCTTTACTGTTGGTGTTATCAGTGCCATTGGAAGAAAAGATGTCGATCTTATGGGCGGTTCCCATATTCAAACCGACGCGTCAATTAACCCGGGGAACTCAGGCGGTCCCCTTATTAATATTTATGGTGAGGTTGTTGGGATCAACAGGATGATATACTCCAAAAGCGGCGGTTATATGGGCATCGGGTTTGCCATCCCAATGAATACTGCCAACTCTATTCTTGCCCAGCTTAAAAAATATCAAAAGGTTAAACGCGGATATATCGGTATTAATATTATCCCTCTTACGGAAAAATATGCCGGAGAGCTGGGGCTTGATTCCAGTGAAGGGGTAATTGTTGGTGAAACAATTGAAGGCGGTCCTGCTGCAAGAGGCGGGATTAAAGTGGGAGATGTTATTATTAAAGTTACCGGTAAAAAGATCAAAGATCATAGAGACCTTTTAAACAGGGTTAGTGAGGCCGAAATAGGCAAGTCACTGAAAATGACTGTTTGGAGAAACAGGCGGTCGGTTAATCTGTATATCAAAGTGGCTGAAAGGCCGTAGGGGAGAAAGAAAGGTAATCAGTGGCCCGAAGGCCGGGTGATCGGTGATCGGACAAGAAAAGGGGTCAGGGTTTTGTGCCTTGAGCCTCTTTCTTTGAAAAAAATCTGTTTTTGTTAAGGGTCTGGATCAGTTCGATTGAAGAGAGTTTGTGTTTTTTCCAGTCTTCTTTACTAAAGGGAGACATCTTCCAGGAGCCCATGGTTTGTCCTGTAATCTTTAAAAATCTTTCGATATCCATCCAGCGATAATAGGAGGTTTTTATTGCGTCCGGGGTTATTTCAATATCCATAAATCCCCATGAGATTTCTCCGTACAGGTGACTCTTTTCTGTTATGGCATCATTCAAATAGAGGCCAAATTCCGAATCCCGCTTATGATACCAGGTTTTCCATGTTTTCTTTTTCCTGGTCATAATATAATGATCTACTTTTGATCCTCCTCCGCCGTTTACAACATAGAAGGTTCCGCCCCAGGCAGTCTCTTTATCGAGATGAAAACTTTCATAATGATGGTCATGGCCCATTAAGACCAGGTCTACCCTGTTTTCCCTGAAAAGATCCCGGTATTGAGCAATGAGAAGCTCATTCATGTTAAAGTCTCCGGCGCTTATTGGCGGAACATGGAGGGTTACTATTATCCATTTTTTATCTTTATTTTGGCGGAGATCTTTTTTTATAAATTGATACTGTTCCTTTCCTACTGTTTCCAGTAATCCGTCAAAGTTATGAATAACCAGGAAATGGGCGTTCCCGTAATCAAAGGAATAATAGCGGGGCTTGTTAAAAAAATAATCATTATTTCCGCCAAAATCATTATAGAGTTCGTGATTCCCGGTTGTGTTCATACAGGATAAATACGGGCTATGTTCCTGCTGATTCTCAAAATAGACTTCCCAGGATTTCAAATCCGTTCCTTTATGAGCAATATCACCAAGATTTATCTTAAAACCGGGAAATATGGCGTTCTTTTTATAAAATTCCGAAGCCAGGCTGTTTATTTCCCCATGATAGGAATGTTTATCCCCACCGTGGTTGCTGGCATCACCTACCGCTAAAAAATGAAAGCCGGTTTTCTCACCTGCCGCAGGCCCCGTTGTAAAATTATACACTTTTTCATCAGCAAAACCGGGGACTCGATAATAATACCGGGTTCCGGGCTCCAGGTTTTGCAGGTGAACCTCGTGCCTTTTTCCGTCTCCTCCCTCAATCTCAAAAGCCTTTTTCATTTCCTGTGGATTGCTTGTTTTTCCATATTCCAGGAATTCCCTGCCTTCCTTTTTTTCCGGGTCAAGCCACCATACTACCATTGATGAGGATGTTGATGCGACCTCATTCTCCGTATAGGGTCCAAATTGAAGAAACGGTCCTATTTTAGCGTTATACTGCTTCTGCGCTGTCGGCTCCTTGCCGTTAAGCCGTTCATCTACTCTTATTGGGATATAAATTCCCCCAAAAACAAGCGCTCCCAGCAGCAGCACGCTTATTATATAGCCAAGTTTCTGGTATCTTTTCAAAAAAGACCAGTGCACCCGGCCCATTCTCACTGCTCCCAGTCCCTTAAATGTATACACGACCATTACCAGAACTGTTCCTGCTATGGGCCATATAAATTTCCAGGAATAAGATGAATTTAAAAAGATCTTCAAATTATCCAGGCCCGTTTTATACAAAAAAATTGCCAGATAAAGCCCCAGCAGCAGGACTATTGCAAAACAGATAACTATCCGAAGGAATTGTACTTTCTTTGATCGTTTTATATGCATATTCATAATCATCTATCGTTCGTATGGATAATTGGATTTGTCAAGAAAATTTCAACCTGGGTGGTTTCCATAAAGGATACTCTCTGGTCCACGGGGTTAAAAACCCCGAGCTACATGACTTCACCCCTCTGGGGTGTTATAATATGGGGATTCTTTCCACGGACTGGGCAAATTTCATTCCGGAAATACCAAACAGGGCCTTCTCTTTCCCTCGGGAATTA
>JAAENB010001222.1 GCA_024224995.1 bacterium
ATCTGAATAGCTGCTTATGGCACCATTACATGATACTAATGACAGCGTGAAAGGTATGAGTATAATGGCCGGAATAATCAGTCTGATAAAAAGTTTAATAAAATATTTTTGCTTATTCATGAGAATCTCCTTTATATAAAAAACCCGCCTGGTTGGGCTTTTATCTAAATATAATGATTTATCTCCAAATGGTCAATTTTTGTACAAAAATAATTCCTGACATTAATGTCTTAAACACAAATTGAATTGTGTTCAGTTATTTGGGGTGCTGTCACAACAGGCTGTCCCCCCGATTTTTGAGCAGTTACAGGGAATTGTGGCTTGACAATTACAAACGAATAATTCAGATAAATAATATGAAATATCATATTTTAAACGGTGACGCTCTAAAAGAGCAGTTTCCTGTTGATCGTATAGATGGGGATCTTATAATTGTAAGGGAATGTTTGCTTGAGGGAGATGTTTCGGGAGATGATCTTGAAACATTCCGGAATAACAGGGCAGCGTTTATTCAAAAAGAATATGGCGCTTCCCGTGAGGAGTACTTTGACAAAACAGTTTCGGAGTTTGAGTTGATATTTAAAATTCCCGAAGGGGCTGAAATAAATCTCTGGTTTGAAGATGACCTGTTTTGCCAGGTTAATTTATGGTTTGTTATTTTTCTGCTGGATATGGGAAACAAGAGCAATGATGTTTTCCTGGTACGGCCGCAAGAAGATAAATTAATCGCGGCGTATGATAATAAAATTTTGTTAACCGGACCCGATAGGGAAAACTTAAAACAATGCTGGGGATTTTATAAGAAAAATGACTTAACCCGGTTAAAAAAAATATCTCACAAGCTTACCGCTAAACTGCCTCATCTCGATGAAGTGATTCAAGCCCATATCGACCGTTTTCCTGAAAACGGAGAATTGGGCCGGCCTGAGAAAAGTTTATTAGAAATTATGAAAGATATGAAAGAGAATAACAATGCCGGGTTTGAAATTATTTTCAGGGAATTTACAAAGAGGGAAGGGATATACGGTTTTGGAGACCTTCAGGTAAAGAGCCTTTATGAGAAAGTAATAAAGTATTGTTAATATATTATGAAAAAGATCAGAAAAATTATAGTACCCGGAATAACCTTATGGATCGTTGTTGTTTTAGTTTCCCTGGTCTGGAACTATAAAACTGAAAACGAACATGAATATGAAAATGCCCGTATTGGAGCCCGGGCATATTTCCAGCAGATTGTATTAACCAGGGCCTGGAACGCGAGCCTTGGCAGAGTGTATACCCCGGTTTCGGAAAAGATCAGGCCAAATAAGTATCTCCATATTCCAAACCGTGAAGTTACAACAACAGGCAGCAGAACCCTCACAATGATCAATCCGGCTTATATGACCAGGCAAATTTCGGAACTCGCGAAGCGGCAAAAAGGCGTTACCTTTAATATTACCAGTCTTAATCCAATTAATCCGCGAAATAAACCCTATGCCTGGGAAAAAGAACGATTAAAAGATTTTGAAAAAGGGACAAAGGAATGGGGTGATTTCCTGCTTACGAACTGTAGTAAAGAATATCGTTATATGGCACCGCTGTATGTAAAAAAAAGCTGCCTCACCTGCCACGCGGAACAGGGATATAAAACCGGTGACGTAAGAGGGGGGATCAGTGTTATTATGCCCTTTCCCTATAGATTGTTTCATTATAGTATCGTATTGACTCATCTAATTGTGGGCCTCCTGGGTTTTATTGCTATTACGAGTTTTGGGATTTACGCGAAAAGAAACAGGAAAGTAATAGAGGAAGCTAAAAAAAACGCGGAAAAGGCAAACCAGGCAAAAAGTCAGTTTTTAGCTAATATGAGCCATGAAATTAGAACTCCTATGAACGCGGTGCTGGGTTTTTCCGATATCCTGCTTGATTCGAATCTCAATACAATCGAAATGGATTATGTTGCGACTATTAAAAAAAGCGGTGAGTCTTTATTATTAATAATTAATGATATTCTTGATCTGTCAAAAATCGAATCCGGTAACTTATCCCTGGATACGGTAAAATTCGATCCCGAACTTGTGGCGTATGATGTGTGTGAATTGATATTACCGAAAGTGGAATTGAAACCTGTTGAAATATTATGCCGTATTGGCGATACCGTGCCCTCCATGGTAAGCGGGGACCCCTACCGGTTTCGCCAGGTGCTGCTCAACCTCCTGGGAAACGCTTCAAAATTTACCGCTTCCGGAGAGATCGAGTTATCGCTCGATGTCGATTCGGAAGATGAGGGTGCCGTGCAGATTCTCGCGAGCGTCAGGGATACGGGAATAGGTATTCCTGAAGACAAAATGGCATTGATCTTTGAAAAATTCAAACAGGCTGACGGTTCAATAACCAGGGAGTTTGGCGGGACCGGCCTGGGGCTTTCCATAAGTAAAGAGATTGCCGAACTGATGGGGGGAAACCTCCGGGCTGAAAGAGGCCCGAATGGAGGAAGTGTTTTTCATTTTACCTCACGGTTTGAAAAAATTGATAAAAAGACCGCCAGTTTTTCACCGGTATCTCTGCCGGGGAAAAAGATTTTAATCATTGATGACAACCCCACCAATCTTGATATCTTAACGTACTTTCTTGAGAGTATTGATATCAAAGTAGTCGCGTTACATGATGGAAAAGAGGCCCTGTCCTACATGCAAAAAGCGTATGAAAATAACGATCCCTTTGACCTCTGCATCTGCGATATCCAGATGCCCGGGTACAGCGGGTATGATGTGGCAAAAGAAATCCGGAACGCGCAAGATCAATTTCCCTATGTTCCCCTTGTTGCCCTTTCCTCCTTAATGAAACAGGATCGACATAATTGTGAAGAGGCTGGCTTTGACGGGTTTTTAAACAAGCCCATTCATCGTGATAGATTGTATTATATGCTGAAAAACCTTCTGGGTATTGAAAAGGAAAAAATCAAAGAGAAAAAAATCGCCACCCAATACTCTGTCCGTGAAGAGATGAAACACTCTATACAGGTATTGCTGGCGGAAGATAACCCGGTTAATCAAAAGCTCGCGGTAGTTATGCTTACCAAAGCAGGCTATGCGGTAACCGTAGCCAATAACGGCAAAGAGGCTGTGGATCTATATGAATCGACCCCTGAAAAATTTAATATTATTTTAATGGATGTTGAGATGCCCGTGATGAATGGATTGGATGCTGCGAGCGAGATCAGGAAAAAAGGCTTTGAAAAAATTCCCATAGTCGCGGTAACAGCCCACGCTTTAAAAGGAGACAGGGAGCGGTTTCTTCAATCAGGAATGGATGATTATATCGCAAAACCGATCGCAAGAAAAGTTATTTTTGAGATTATGGAAAAATTGATTTTTAAATCACCGGGAGCGGATTAATGGACCCGGGTTTAAAAGAAATTTAAAAATCTTTTTCTTCATCATAGGTAACTACATACGTTGTTACCTCCACGCCGTTGATCTCTTCCCTGGTTTCTACCGCGGCTTTTGTCTTTATCCTGTTTGCCAGGAAGACAAGGTAAATACCTTTTGTTACCTTGATGGAATTGCAATAGTACGCCAGCTGGGTTTTCCCTTTTTTGAATTGAAAACTGTTCCTGAAGACTTTTGCTTCAACTACAGACTCTGCTCCTTCGTAATTAATAATTAAATCGCTAATTCCAAGCCCCGTATGGGGCTCCAGGTATGTTTTTGCCTTTATGGTCCTTAAAAACAGGTCTATATACGTTTCAAAGGTATAGATAAGTGCCGCTTCCTTTATGTGTTTGGGTTTACCGCTTTCAGTCTCCTTCTCTCGAAAATATCTAAAACTTCGAAGTTTCACGTATTCTTTGAAATCATGAATAAGATTGTCGAAGTTTATACTGCCGTCACTATGAAAGAAGTCACTGAATTCCATATTGGAAAAAAAATATTTGCTTTCACCATTTGAAGAAGGGGAGAAAGCGTCAATGAGCGCTTTTTTATAAAGCGGTACGTTGAAAACAATATTATAATCCTCATCGCTGGTAATGACCCCATAGGATGAAAGGAATTTTATTTTTTCATCGTTTATTCTGAACTCTTCCGGGTCATCATTAAAAAGCAGTTTTTCAATAAACTCCTGGTGTTTTTTTGCTTTGTTGATTATGTTTGATATATTTTTATCGACGGTTCCTTGCAGAAACCATTTTTCAGTTGCCAGGTATTGTTCATAGGTGAGAGCGGTCATATCTGCGTATTCGCATACTAACCTGTTTGCGAAACCGTTTACCAGCCCCGGCTGATTAGCGGTTATTTCGGATATTTTCTCTTTGACCCTGTCCTCAAAAATTTGCCCGGTTTCCTGTTCATGCATATGGAGCAGTTCAAACGCTTCTTCTTTCGTAAAATAAGGTACATCGAGATTATCTGCTATATTAAAGGGACTTGCATTGTCTGAAATTATACCAACAATATTTGAAACCCCAACAAGGATAACGGAATGGAGGCAATGTTTTTCCCTGAAGTGGTACAGGTTTCTTATTGTATGAAGAAACTGGTTGACCAGTGCGGGGTTCAGGCTTTCTATCTCATCAACAATAAGGACTATCTTATCGTTTTTATTATTGGTAATATATTTTTCGAAATCTTTAAATGATTCAATGAGAATGTCTAAAGCGGCCTGGTCTTTCATCTCCCTGCACAGGGAGTCAAACATGTCTGCGGCAGAATAATCCGTAAATCCTTCAACGGAAAAATGAACGGCCTTATAGCCTATTGTGTGGAGCTCCTTGTGAAGCTGGCGAAAATATGTGCTTTTCCCGGTTTGCCGGGGAGCCCAAATAGTGAAGTAACGTTTTTTCTTTACCAGTTCTATCCCTTCAAGAATAAGTTTTTTTCTTTGAATGGTATAATGCTCTTCCGGAATATTTGGCCCTGAAGTATTAAAATATCGTGTTGATTTTTTTATCATACTAAATTTTCTTAGATCCTCCCCACAACCCCTTCCACAGAAGGCTGGGGACACCCTGCCCGGGTTTAAAGAGTTTGCCCGAAAGAATCAGTTCTTCTACTTTCAGGTCAAGGAGTTTTTTTGTATCCATGGTGAGTGGATTCTTGTTGAGAATTATCATGTCGGCGATTTTGTTTTGTTCCAGGCTGCCCCGTTCTTTTTCATCAAAACTCATATGAGCACCTTCGTAAGTAAACATTTTCAGGGCTTCTTCTATGGTAATTGACTGCTCCGGAACATAATGATTGCAGGCAGCAAATATTCCTTTGATGGGATCGGGATGGGTGCAGGGGCCGTCTGAGCCGCCGCTGATGTGAATACCCATGTCCAGCATGTCGCGCAGGGGTGATATATCATAAGCCCGTTTCCCCATGATCTGTTCGATATATTCAAGGGGCTCCTGTTCCCAGTGGAGAAAGGCAGGCTGCGCTGCTATGCCGATTCCAAGGGAAGCGCATTTTTCCAGGTCTTCGCGCGCGGCCAGGCATACATGGATAATTGAATGGCGGTGGTCTTCCCGCGGATAATCCTTGAGCGCTGCTTCCAGCGCAGTGACCGCCTGTTTAAAGGCAGCGTCGCCAATGGCATGGACCTCAATTTGCAGCCCTGCTCGATTGGCTTCTTTGGTGAATTGTATTACTTCATCATCGGAGTAAAAGAGAACTCCTGAGTTGTCCGCGTTGTTGGAGTAGGGCGCCAGAAGGGCTGCGTCTTCTGAGCCAAAGCAGCCGTCCAGGGCAGTGACAAAACAGCCGCCAATGCGGGGGAGTTTTCGTTTGAGTACTTTCTGTACATCCATTGTCTGGAAAAAGACCCTGATTTGAAAGCCGGTTTTTTGCCCTTTCGCAAGGAACCGTGCCATGTCCAGATCCAGATCCCTGGGATAGCCGATCCCTTCAACGGGATGCATCATACCAAATCCCCGGGCGGCCATTTCGTCGATACCCTTAAGAAGGTTTTTGACCAGGGCAAGCGGGGGAACCTTTGATGATAGAAAATCAGTTGCTTCGAAAAAAGCTTCCTGGTTCAGTTCCCCGGAATCTGCGTGATAGCCTCGTAAAGAACTTGTAATTTCAGGTAAGATTTCCAGCATCTTACTGTTGGCAATAGCAGCATGACCATCGTATTTTACAATATAGGCCGGCTTGTTCGGCACCATCCGGTCCAGCTCTTCACGGGTCATGAGCCGTTTTTCTTTCACGCTGTGAGCGGAAGCCCCATACCCGATAAGTATCTTATTATTCTTTTTATCGAAAGAACGGACCAGGTCTTCCAATTCGGAAAAGTCCTTTGCCGGAGTAACGTCAAGGTTCGATAAAAAAAACGAAAAAGCACTAAAATGGATATGAGAATCGACAAAAGAGGGAATAAGAGCTTTTTCTCCCAGCTCTGTTGTTTCCACGGAGTGATACTGCTCCGGCAGGGTGTTTCCCGTATATTCAATAATACCCTTATTTTCAACCAGGTACTGGTGAAGGGTATTGTTTTTATCGCAAGAGATAATGTTTCCGTGATAGACGCGCATAATGGACCTCGTTTAATTTTGTTATGATGATATTAGAGAAAGGAATGAGTTTTGTAAAGTATTTTATTTTTTGCCGGGTTTGAAGTTTGAAGTTTGAAGTTAAAAAAACAGGAAAAGATCTTTTATCTTTTGATTCTCAACTTCAAACATAGAACTTCAAACTTTAAACCTTCTTTTACCACCCCGTTACCAGGAGTCTTTTCGCTGCTCTCAGCCCGCATTTTTGATATTTGTGATACGCTTTTGCGGCCCGGAGCCTGATTTTCCTGTTCGATTCTTTTTTGATCCAGCCGTCAATAGCGCTTTTCAAGGTGTATGCTTCAGGGCACATGAGCCCCGTAGTCCACAGTACCGGAACAGCACCGGCTTTTTGTACGGCGTTCCGGAAATAGGTTTTGCTGACGCAGGCAAGAATAATAACTTCTCTTTTTTTGCGGTTTTGCCGCTCCGGGTAGCTGTCCAGGGAAAAGTCCATAAGACCGTCATGGCCGATATAGGCCAGCAGGTTCGCGCCGCCCCCGATTGAGAGGCTCTGTTTCCCAATCCTGATCTTTTGGATATTGCTTCCTGCTGAAGCGTTCAAAAAATCGATAATCGTTTTTTTTATTTTTATTCCCCTGTAGGCATCTGCAGCGAGAATAACTTTTTTTCGTTTATGCTTAAAAACAACCCGCTCAAGAATGGCAGGGGAGGGGTTTTTAATTGTACGGATAAGACGCCAGTTCTTGCTTCTTCTGAAATATGTTTTCACACCTGCGGCAGCGCCCCAGTACAGGTTGTTGCGGGCGTCTTCTCCATTACCGATGCGCGGAGGAACGGGCACAATGCCCTGGTTTTTATTGTCGCAGAGAGCTACAAACACATGAATTGTTTTATAGCGTTCTTTCGCGGAAACGGCGGCGGAGAGGGAAATGAGAATAACGACCGCTAAAAAAATTTTAAAGATCCGGGATTTACGTGGCATAATAAAGAATCCTGTTTTGGCTGATTTTTGCAATGCTATGATTGGGGGAATTGCCTGTCAAGATATTGTGGATAATTCTGTTAGTTTCTTGAGAGCAGTGGACCCCGTGGTGGAGTCTTAATATAAGGTATATCGACCCGGAATGTAAATTATGCCTGCCTGGAGTAATACCTCTGCAGAACGTTCGGAACTCGCTCCGCTCAAACAGCCTCACAACCTGCCGAGGCATCACTCCAGGCAGGCATAATTTACATTCCGA
>JAAENB010001223.1 GCA_024224995.1 bacterium
AAATAATGAATAGTGATAAATGTTCAACAAAAAAATATATTTACAAGTTGTATGCGCTATATTATTTTTATTTATCTTTCAGTCATTAATTATTATTTTTTGTATAGTTTAAGGGATTTAAACACATTGCATCTCCCGTGTTCAAATCCCTTTTTTATTTCCTAAAGTCGCCAGCGATCCAAAAAGGCCCAACTGGAACATAGCTGTGATATTCCGCAATAGGACTTCCGTTTTTAATTTTACCTTGGAATTATGTTTTCAAACCCCACCGAATGGGGCTATTAAAAAAATAGTGATTCCTTTTTTAAAATGAAATGCATAATTTTATGAAATTGAAAAATATTTTATTTTAAAAGCAAAAACCAAAACTTCCGACTTTTTAGGAAATCGGAAGTTTTAACCTATGAAAACCCTAGAAAAGGTTGTGTTTTTGTGGTCTGGTATATCAAAAAACAGTAAAAGTTCCAGGGCAAAATTAAAAACGGAAGTCCTATTGCGTAATATCGCAGCTATGTTTCTGTTGGGCCTGTGCGACACGAGGTCGCTTAGAGAGGTGTTTCACATGATATGAAACCATCTGTACCTCCAGATGAACCTACCGCCCTGAATAAAGTAGCGGGCGGGACAATGTACCAAGGCCAGATGGCGGGAACAGAATCGTAAGAGGACGTTTCTTCTGGTAATCACGAACTGGACTAGGGCTAGGAAGTTGGTATGGCTAACACATGTGAATCCGTGTTTAAAGACCGTAACGGAAGACAGGCGAAAGTGATTGATATTACGCCTGAGCCAAAAGGCAATGGGGATTGGAAGACGGTTTGGCCTTTCGTCTTCGTGGTCAATATTATCCCTCGGTCGATAGCGGAAGGTGCGACACGAGGTCGCCGAAATTATTGTTTTCAATTGGGAAAACCCCCCATACCTCTGGGGGAAACTAGGGCCCTGAATAAAGAGCGGGTCTGACAATGTAGCGAAGGGCATCTGCCCGGGACCAGAAACGCGAGTGGATGGTCCTCCTGGAAACCATATCTGGGTGAGCACTAGTGGGCAGTGGTATGGAGAACATATGTGAACTCGTTTTAAAGATCGTCAATCGAAACAAGCGAAAATGGTTGTCACGCTTGAGCCAAAACGGCAAAGTTAGAAGGGACTTAGTTTGTCTGTATGAGTCCGAGGTCAAAAATTCTTTCCGGTCGAGAGCGAGCT
>JAAENB010001224.1 GCA_024224995.1 bacterium
CACCACGACAGGGTCAGCGGTCGTGGTGCCAGTCTCCGAGGTGTCGTCAGCGAAAAACACCTCCCATTCGACTGTCGTCCAGCCGCCCTGTTTCGGGGTCGAGACCGTGTTGTCGGCTGTCAGGGGGAACGACACGTGCCCGGTGTCCGGTGTCGGTTCCATCGTCGGGTCGTCGGACCCGTCGGCCGTCTGGTTGATCGTCCACACATTGGACTGATCGTCGGTCACGGTGAGCACGCCAGGGGCGGCGGCGGCAAAGTCCGGGGACGCGACAGCGCCGCCGCCGTCCTCGACCAGCACAGAGCCGATCACGCCAGGACCGAACTGTTCGGCGGAGCCTCCGTTACGGCCAGATACAAACAGGTCTGTGGTGCACGCATAGATCGACGTGGCACCAGCCGCGCCTGGGGAACCGATCGGAACCCACGTCGAAGCGTCGTCGGATTCGTCGAAGACAGCCCCACCGGTCGATGGGTCGAACTCCACACGGACGAACCGGCGGGAGAAACCCGCCGTCGCCTCCTGGGTGAGAGCATTCGCCCCCGTTGTGGACCACATGAACCGGAGTTTGCCGGCGGCAGAAACGAGGAACTGCCAGCCCCTCTGATCGCCGACGGAGGTCCATTTGCCGACGAATATCTGGCTCGCGCCGATCGTGACATCCTCCGCCAGAGCCGTCACGGTGATGACCCCGGAAGGGTTCAGCGCCGCCGAGTGAGGGGTCGACGCATAGTTGCCGGTCGTCCCCGGAAGGGCCAGCCCGGCGTCGATGACCGCGGCCTGCCCGGCGGCGCCTTTCCAAGCGACCAGGCCCCCGTTGCGGTCCACCCACGGACCGTTTCCTTGGTAGGTCGACGACACCCACCGGTGAGCGGCACGGGCCAACAGCAGAGCACCCCACCCCCCGGCCAGTTTCCGGCGGGCCCTCAAATTGATGATCCCCGGACCACGGATCCGACCCAACAAGCCCACGTCAGCCCTCCACCGTCGCCCACACCG
>JAAENB010001225.1 GCA_024224995.1 bacterium
AAAAATTTACCGAAAATTCGTCTCTTTTTTTTAGGAAATGTTTGGAATATTTGACCCGGCAAAATGTTCAAAGTAACAAAATTGAATCACCTCTATTGGATAAATTTAACAATATTGTGCTAGCTGATAGTACCTGTTGGAGCGTTTCAGATGGTTTAAAGGAAATTTTCCCCGGTTCAGGAGGCAGTGCGTCTTCTGCCGGTTGTAAGATCCAACTATGCTATGAATATAAAACAGGATCTATATTTTATACTGAATTACAAAAAGGTTCTTCACCAGATCAAGGATATAGTAAAAACATTCCAGGAAAGATAAAAAAAAATGATTTAGTTATTACTGATCTTGGCTACTGGACCCTGAATATGTTTAAAAAAATACATGAAAAAGAGGCCTTTTTTGTATCAAGATTATCAACTCAAGCGAATCTTTATCTGAAGGATAAAAATGAATTTGTAAAATTCGAATATGTCGATTATCTAAAAAAATGTAATAAAAATTCACTGGAATTTGATACTTATTTGAGTAATAAATTAAAAATTCGAGTGGTGGCTTTTCGAGTACCGGAAGAGAAAGCAAACCTAAGAAGAAAAAGATTGATTGATGATGCAAGAAGAAAAAAGCGTACGCCTTCTCAAACAAGTCTTTATTTATGTAATTGGTCAATTTTCATGACAAATTGTGATGAAAATCGTATTCCGGGAGAAATGATAAGAAGCCTTTATCGAATTCGTTGGGCAATAGAATTAGCATTTAAAAATTGGAAATCCATTCTGAATATCCATATGAGCAATGTTAAAAAAAATGAACATAGACTGAAGTGTGAAATATATGCAAAACTGATTTATTCCATTCTTGTTCATGATCTTTATCAATATGTGAATTCATATCTATGGAATAAAGACAGAAAAGAAATAAGTTTCATGTGCTTATATAAATTCCTTGTAGATCGGAATCAAATAATGCGTTGTCATATAAAAAAATCTTATGCAGAATTTATTGCTCTATTAAAATCGTACATCCCAAATATATTACGGAATTGTATAAAAAACCATCAACCAAGCAGAGAAACAACATTGCAACTCATTGATAAAATGATTGGAGATGGTATTCCAACTAAAATAAACAAAAATATGCTGTTGCCCTTTCGCAGCGTTAAAAATTAAGTTAACACCTATGGGCTGGAAGCCCCACGCTATGAGAAATACCCATCATCCTGGTGAACTCGTTTATGAACAGAGCTTGTTCCCGGAAGATGTTATCCGGGGTTTTTCTCTGCTGCCCTATGGGGTTAAACCCCCGGGCTAAAATAGACTCATCTTTAAAAACTCTTGCGCCCCCTTTGGGGGTGCGACCCCTGCGAGAGGTGCGACCCCTGCGAGAGGTGCGACCCCTGCGAGAGGTTGGGGGGCCGATAAAAACAGGCTCCGGTATAACCACAGTTTTTGACCTGTTTTTTCCCGGCTATGCCGGGGCAGCAAGATAAAAGAACATTTAAAACGAACATTAAATGCACCAGATCCGCCTAAAATTATTCTACAACTTCCTTGTTAACTTCCGGGTATGGTTCTACGGGAAAGTCTGTATCCTGCTCAATAGTAGTTCCAACATGTCTTGCTAATATACCAGTTGTGATATCAACAATATAACCGGTGATCTTTACATCAACATCTTAAGATTTTTTCATTCTAATTGAATTCCAGGCTCCTTTAATGCTTTTTCAGCAAAACCAAATGCATCTCTACCAATTAAAAATCCATTTTCACCAAACATTGTCATTCCTGATGCTGGCAATCCTGGTGAGTCCCTTACCCTGCTGCACCACATGAGTCAACTCATGGGCAATGAGCTTCTTACCCTCTGTACCGGCCGGGTTATACTGGCCATTAGCAAAGAAAATATCATTCCCTGTGGTAAAAGCCCTGGCATTAATGGCTTCGGTTAGCTGATGAGCCCTGTACCCGGCTCTTTTGAGGCGGGGACTCTTTATTATATTTATATTTGGGCGTAGTAAAGTCTCCGGTTACGGCGCGACAGAATAATCGCTATCAACAGTGTTGGACCTGCCTCCGCTAATGGCGGAAGATAAACCGTTCACGGAATTTTCCATTCCCCCGCTTACACTGGAGCTCTGTCCGGCAGCAGTATTATAACTGCCTCCGCTTACACTGGAATGTAAATTAGCAGCCGAGTTCCTGCTTCCGCCGCTAACGCTTGAGTGCATGCCGCTTGCGGTATTATTCATGCCGCCGGAAACTCCGGAACTATGGGCGTTTGCGATATTATAACTGCCTCCGCTCACGCTGGAAAAATTGCCGGAAGCGCTGTTATAACTCCCGCCGCTTACGCTGGAAAACCATCCGCTAATAGAATTATAATACCCGGCAGCAATGCCGCCGTACGATAAAAAATTATTATACTGGCCAACACCAAGATTATGCGAGCCTGTCCGGTCGTTTCCATGAGTACGTGCCTCATTATAACCGATAACCAGGTTGCCCAGGCCGTTTACCTCTCCGCCGGTAGATCCGGTACCGTTTACTATTTGAACATTAACGCCGCTAAAAATAATAGTATCCCCGGTTCTGGTTACGCCTGCAAAGACCTCGCCCGGGTCGGCGGGTTCACCGGTAACAGGCTCATCATCACATACGGGAATTTCAGCTATAGCCTGTTTGAGACTTTCAAGCTCTTTCCGCATGGAATCCATTTGAGTGTAGATATCGGAAAAACTGAAATTTTCATCTGAGTCATTGCTTGTTAATCCCTCTTCGCACCCGGAAAATGCCAGGGCAGATATAATTATAAACCCGGCCAGCTGTATTAAAATATTTGTTCTCATGGTTTAAATCTCCTTAATCATTAGTTTTTGTAATCTGAGTAAAATATAATGTGTGTAATGAGGGCAGCAAGAAGCCCCACTGCACACCCCGCGATTAGTCCGGTAATCATTTAATTTCCCATTCTTCTTTTACAAGATCCGGCAAATCAAAGTTTATTAGCTGCAAGGTGTTCCCTTTATTGTTCTGATTCATCTTTGCTGCACTAAGGACCGACCATATTACCGGGTCCGCTTCCTTTACTTCCCGCATATCGACAATAATATCCCGGGTATTGCTCTCAATAAAAGTATCAAGGACTCCTCCGAGCAATAATGCCCTGTCGAAATCTATTATGTTGTCTAAAAGAAAAAAAACAGCTTCGCCTTTTTCCCCTTCTCTTTGCCGGTAATTTAAACTCTCTTCCGGTAACTCGTCAAAATACGGATTATCTTTTTCTTTCATGATGTTTTTTATACTCCTGAATATGTTTCTTCAAATTGCTGTTTACTTACGGGCTTAAAAATTTTATCCCACTGATTCTTTTTAAAAAGCTCCTCCATAACCGCGCTTAAGCCGTAAACAATAAACGTAATGCCATTCTCTTTGCTGTACCGGGCCACCCTTATGAGCCCGCCCACGCCTATTGAATCAATAAAGGTCATGCCCTCTCCGTTGACCCCTATTACCCTGAGCTCTTCACCGGAATAGTCTTCCAGGATCGTCTCCATTGCCCCGCCTGTTCGATAATTGCATTCTTTCCCGGTATGTAATATTATTACCCCGCTGCTGTATTGTTCTGTTTTCACAAGGCTTTCTCCTTTTGCCTCAAAAATATTCTTGACTTGAACCTGTAATATTGTTCCATAGCAATAATTACTGCTTTAAACAAAAAAATAGAGGCCAGACCTTTAAACCGGGCTAAACGACAATCTTCCGAGGAAAGTCAGTAACCGGTACGAAAAGTCCGGCCCCCATCGAACTACAAAACCCTTTTAAGTTTTGGTATTTACACCTATGTAGACGTAAGCCGGGCCTCAATCCGGGAATTTTTTTTAATTTTTTTAATTTTTTTTCCCGGATTGGCTGAGTTTTTACGTCTACATAGGTATACGGAAAAAAATAATAAGGGAAAACTATGGAAAAATTAGAAGAAAAAGCCCGAGAGAGCCGGTTTAATGAGCTCTATCGCTTGTTTTATCCTGCTGTAGCCGGTTCTATATACTCAAGGATCAACAATAGAGAAGATACCGACGAAATAACCCAGGACGTATTTTTAGAATTGTCTTCAAATCTCGATGAAATAGAAAACGTCCGGGCATGGCTCTATAAGACTCTCAGAAGAAAAGTCATTGACTACTATCGGAAAGGAAAAAAGATCCCTGAAAATATCGCGATTGAAGGACTTAACATGACATTTGTTAACGGGTTCAGAGATACCAGGATCATTATACAGGACGCTATTGACAATATCGCCGATGATATGGGCAGTGTTATTTTTAATCTTATAGCTGTGCAGTATTATTCAAACCCTGAAGTTACAAAAGTTACGGGCTTATCAATTGACCAGGTGCGGTATAAATACGGGCAGGTCATTAGAAACGTACAGGACTATCTAAAGACAAAAGGCATAAGCAGCATGGAGGATTTACTATAATGGAAACTACAGAAAACAATACTATTGAGACAACAAGAAAAGTACTTGAGGAATATAAACTCGACGGCCCGGTTCCAGAAGATCAAAGAAACTATTTCTACATAAACAGGAGAAAGTCTTTTATCAATGTGCTAAAACTAAACGGTACATACAGCTTATGGAAAGGGCTTGGCTCTTATGTATTCTTTGGCTGTACCCGGTTTGGTTTACAGCTTTCCATGTTCCAGAGCGGAGTTATTATGGTTATTGCCGGTGCCATAAGCGCCGCGGCAATTTCTACGGGCGGCTATTTCGCGGTGAAAAAACTTTTGCTCAATGCCCCGGAAGAAAAACCCGTACAAATAGAGGAAGCGGCAGCTGCCGCGCCTGCCGCGCCCGTGGTTTCTGAGAAGCCAGAGACCGTAAAGGCAAAACCCAAACCCTTTACTCTTTACCTGAATATTGACGGCTACGGAAATATTGATAACAAAACTACGGCAAATATTAGCAAAAAAGTTAAGCGGCATTTTATTAAAAACGGAATAAGCATAAACAAGAAGTACATTGTTTCCGGTGAAGTTAAAGCCATAGAGGGAAACTATTACGCTAAGATCCGGGTATTCAGCAACAAAGTAAAACAGGTTTATTTTAAACGGGATAAGTTTAAAAATATCGACGATTTACAGGACTTTTTCATTCGAGAGTCAATAAAAATCGCTGAAAAAGTTCAATAAGGTTACGCTGGTGAAAAAAATTAAAAATCCATATATCTTTTACTTTGTTTCCCTGTTTTTACTCATCCCCTTTTTGAGTTTACCAGCCGCGGAAAAGATAAAAAAAGTTTATCTTTTTGACGCGACTCAAAAAGATGTTAGAAAAAACCTGGAAGGAGAAAGATTTATTATCAAAGACTTGCTGGAAGAAAGTATTAATCTTAACAAAAAACTTGAACAGATTATTGTTGACGACTACAAAGCTGTTGC
>JAAENB010001226.1 GCA_024224995.1 bacterium
AAAACCCCGGGCTGAGATTGGCCCATTTCCAAAAACTTTTGCGCTCCTTCCGGAATCTCCATAACCCTGGCCAGAAACCAGCCAGTAAAGGCGTTGCACTGCAACGTCTCTCAGAACCAAACCTTTACCCGGAGCCTGCACCTTGAAAGCGACGTGACGTCACGTCGCTTTCAGAAAGAATCTTCGGCTGATTCTCTCCGGAACCTACACAGAACCAGACCCGGTATTCCAACACTTATCAATTTTTGTTAATATCGTTTTTTGAGAAGACTAAACTCTAATTTGCGTGATAACCTACCGTCCGGATGGTTTTAAATTCAAGGTCATAATAATCTTTTTGGAGGGTTTTCATGCAAAAAAAAATATCTGCACGGTTATGTGTAATTTTCTTCATTATAATAGCTCTTCTTTTTACTGGTTTTTTCACTGGATGTGAATTTACAATATGTCCGGATTCTCCCGGCCAGGATCCGGATGATCCCGGGGGAAGTTTAACCGTTATTAAAGAAGAAAAAATCATTTCAGCTCCTCTTGCCGGTTATCTTGAAGTTTTTTCTCCGGAAAGCATTCCCGAAGAATGCAGCGAGATCCGCTATCTCCGGTTTGGTTTTGAAGGTCTCTCTCCTGAAGATGCCGATATTATCCTGGTTATTATGCCCGGGGTTCTTGTTAGCAACAATGTTTTTGATTATATGGGGAAACAGATGGTTGCTATGGCTAAAGAAGAGCGGAATGTTACCCTGGAAATATGGTGTCCCGACCGGAGATATAATAATATAGAAGATCTTACGGGTGTTGACGCGGCTGAGGCTGCTCAGGATACCGGTATTGCCATAGATTATTATTATCACAATAAGGAAGTCAATGGTAAAACATTCGACGGGTTCCTGGAAAATGAAGATGTTCCTTTTCTTTCGGAATTCGGTCTAAAAATAGTGATGGAAGATATCCATACCCTTATTACCACCCTGGTTCCGGATCAGGAAACCAGGCGGAAAAAGGTCTTTGTGGGCGGACACTCCCTGGGCGGTTTTCTTACGGCATTCTTTGCCGGTTGGGATTTCGACGGTGATCCTTCTACTATTGATGATGCCGGGTACATGAATTGTGCCGGTATTATTGGTCTCGATACTTTAGTGTGTCCTTTTATTGAACTGTTTGATCCCCTCATGGCCTTGCTTCCCCAGTGCATGCAGTTCCTTGTTCCCGCGACTATCAACACTTCATACCCGGCTATTGTGGATAACCTTCATAAGGGAAATTTACCGGTGATCCTTCCTTCGGATATTGTCGGTTTTTGTCCCGAAACCTATATGATGCTTGAGCTTGTTGGTATGCGGGCCAACCTGGCTCCTGATGAAGAGTCAACGCTTCTTGACGAAGTTCCCTATTCTTTTTCTGTTGAAACTCTTCTCAGGCTGATTCATTCTCATAATATTATTGATTTTATCAAGAGTCAGCCGTCAATACATGATTTCCGTTACACGAACGAGGCCCTTCTTGGAGTTATGCTTGATGATAATTTTATGCCCATTCCCATATCCCAGGGAAGCATTGGGTTTCTTTCCGGGGGTGATGTCTCAAAAAAATACTTCCCCTTTCCCGGCAGCATATCGGACATAGATCCTGTTGTGGATCTTGTTGGAATTCTTCTTACGGGAGATGACCTGTATATCGCAAGTGACCTTGAAGCAAGACTGGAACCCGGTTCCGGGCCGCTCTATACCTGGACAAATTTTGATGAGGTTGATGACAGCTTTGCGCCCTTCACCTCTCCCATTGAGGAAGTTACGGACCTGCATGTTATTGCCAATACCATGTATAAAGGGCCTACCAATCTTATGGAATGGTATTTTCCCACGCGCCTCATTCTGGATATGATGGCTGCCAAATACGAGATCGGTCCAAAATACGGGCTCAACTATCTCCATCCCGATTATGATAAAAACCTTAAATGTTTTAACCGCCTGGCAGGTCACGGTCCCTTTGTTGAGGTCGCCCGAAACGAGGGAATTGATGTTGATCTCATCACTATCGAAGGATATGATCATTTTGATATGCTTACTGCCGCTACAGAGCAGCCCGAAAGAAGAGAGAACGAGGTTTTCTTACCAATGATAGATTTTATGATTTCGGCGGCGCAGTAAATTTCAAACCAGGTCTCCTTGCTATCTGCCCCCTTTGGGGGTGCGACCCCTGCGAGGGGATCAGGGGGCAGAACAGAAAAAATCCCGATCTAATCGGGACAGCCTTCGGCAGTTTACTCTACTTATGATTCACTTGCGAAATATCATAAAAGCTCACTAATTTTTAAATGGGTCTGTTTCCGAAGATATTGCCCGGGGTTTTTAACCCCGGGTAACCCCATGCAGATACAGATTCATTTTTTAAAAACAGTTTCTTCCGTATTATTTCCCGGCCCTGCCGGGTCCGCATTCTTAAATTTACCAACAATCCTGTCATACACCTCCTTCCACGAAGATCCCGCTTCCGGATTTCGATAATGTGCTTCTAGCCGGTCATCAACCAGTTTCTTTTCCTGAGCAGTATTGTGTGTAGGGGAGAGGCATGCCTCTCCCCGCACACATAACGTTTCTTTATCAATTATAATTATTTTCATTTATAGCTCCCGCACAACTCTCCGAACCATCCACACAGCCATGCCGCCGCTGATAAAATTGGTTATTAAAAGAGCCAGGAAGATTCCTGTTTCCCGGAACAGGTAAGAACCCGGGTATGCCAATGGGAGATACAGGACAAAAAGCCTGAAAACCTGGAGCACTGAAGAATGAAGCGGTTTTTTTACCGAGTTTAATACAAAGCTGGTCATGCCGAAAAGGGCCTGGAACCCGTAACTGAACGACACAATTACAAGGTAGAGCCGTATCGTTTCAACAACAGCCTCTTTTTCTGAAAACAATCCTCCCAGGTTGTGGGCGAAGAAGAAAAAGACAGCAATAAGCAGCCCGCCCCAGGCCAGAACAAAAAGCGAGCTTTTTTCAAGGGCCGTACTAATGCGGTGGATCTTTCTCGCGCCCAGGTTCTGCCCAACAAAAGGCCCAAGAACCGATCCAAGGGCCATGGGAACAAGAAGGAAAAAGGACTCAATCCGTATGGCAACCCCAAACCCTGCCACAACGGGTTTGCCAAACCCGGCCAGGAGTTTGTAAATAAGGAACTGGGTAAGAGGAACCAGGAGATTTGTTCCTATCGAAGGAACAGAAATATATAGAATCTCTTTCCAGGAAGAAAAAAGCTCTTGCATTGTTGGGATCTTTTTTGTGAGCATTTTTTTCTTAACGGAAAGAACAAACATGGACGCGAAAAACGTTATTGCCCTGGTCATCAATGAAGCAAGAGCCGCTCCTTTAATTCCCATTGCCGGAATCGATTTAAATCCGAAAATAAACACAGGATCAAGAATGATATTTATCACTGCCGCTGTGGTCATTATAGCACCGGGAAATTTCATATCTCCCGTAGCGCGTATTGCTCCGTTCCCCACCATTGGAATGATAATAAAAACAATACCAATATACCATATTGTCATATATTCTTTTATCAGGGGAATAATATCATCAGGAGCGCCAAGAAAACCAAATACCGGTTCTATCGTAAAAAATCCCACTATAGAAAAAAACAGTATGATAAGCCCCGCAAGGATCAGGCTGTCCGTTGTAATCCTCCGGACCGTATCAAGACTGCCCTGGCCAATAAATCGAGCCAGCACCGAAGAAACTCCCACGGAAAAACCCATGGCAATACTGCCGATAACCATAACCACTGGAAAGGTAAAACTTAGAGCAGTGAGTTCATCTGTTCCAAGATAACTGACAAAATAAGTATCAGTAAGGTTAAAGGCCATCATGGAAAACATGCCGAATATCATCGGGATGGTCAGTTTTGTTAATTGGCGGGGAATATTTCCCGTGGTAAGGGTGTTTTTCATTTTTTTATCCGGGTTATTAAAGGTATTATGGAGTCTCATTTTGAAAGCATCCCCGAAAAGCCGCTTTCAATACATCTTCACCGGACTCTTTATCTTCAAATCGGAATACCCTGCCCGTTCTTCCCCGGTAAAGGCATTAATCATAATATCGGCAATAACATCGGGATTTTTTTCTCCGAAGAGGCTTGCTTCGATCTTTTCCCAGACCTCAGCGGTCTTTTCGCAGGTTAGCTCAACCAGGGTGCCAACCGATTCATACCGGTAGCCTTTTTGCTCTGCCGGGTAGCGCCAGGGTTCCTTGTGGAAATTAAGAACATGTTCATTGTATTTTTTCCGTTCCCGGTATCGTACAATAAAATCGGAATAGATAAGATCTCTTCTTCGAAGCTCATCAATAAAGTTAACCAGGCGCTTGTTCTTACTGTTCTTTACCCGGTAGGAAAGCTTAATCATAAAGGGGATCAAATCAAGGCTGCCGAACCCGGGATAAGGATTTTCCCGGTTATTGCGGTTTTTAAACCAGGTAATCTTTTTATGAAGCTCCGGATGGACTTCTTTTAATGAATCCGCGATCATTGTTCGAACAGGATGGACCAATTGCTCAATGCCGTATCTTTTCTTTAGCGGAAGCATCTCATCTATACTAAAATGAAAGTTCTCGTCTTTCCTGTCATAATAAAGAAAATAATTGTCGATATTATACTGGAAGAGCAGGTTCTGTTCCCGGTAATAATAAATCTCCTTTTTGCTAAAGGTGTCGGGGAAACCGGACCAGTAAAAAACAAAAGGATGAAAGAAAGAATCCGCTATAATATGGGATATAAATCCATAGAGGTAGGCCCGCTGAGCTGCTGCCCACTCATTATTTTTATCCTCATAATCATAGACCCGGTTTATCATTGAAGAAAGAAGCTCTTTACTGCCGCCATTATGAAGAAAAAATGAAATTTCATGCCCATAGTAGAATTTTTTGTTTCGCCGGGGAATGTAATCAAAAATATTTGGCCCCAGGGCTCCAAAAAGACCGGCCTGGAGATATTCATCCGAATTAAAGAGTGAGATAATAGACCGTGATAAATAGCTTTTATTTCCCTTTTTGGAAAGAGATTTCACTGTCTCTTTTAATATTTTATTATGTGTGACTATTCCCGGCATAATTATACTAATTCCTTAGAACCGAAACGTGTCAATTTATTATTGTACCGTTTTTCCAATATTTTTAAATATTCTTCTCTGCCGGGGAATTTTTCCTGGGCCACTCCTGTTTCAACAGCCGCTTCTGCCACGGCAATAGAAGCTTCGAAGAATACACGGCTGTCAAAGGGTTTTGGAATAAGATAGTCTTTACCAAAAGAAAGGCTGCTGGTATTATAGGCTTTATTAATATATTCGGGAACCTCTTTTTTAGCAAGTGCCGCAAGGGCTTTTGCCGCGGCCATCTTCATCTCGTAATTTACTGCGGTTGCCCGGACATCAAGGGCTCCCCTGAATATAAAGGGAAATCCCAGTACATTGTTCACCTGGTTGGGATAATCGGACCGGCCTGTAGCCATAATCACGTCATCCCGGACCGCAAGGGCTTCTTCCGGAAGGATCTCCGGGTCCGGATTCGCGAGAGCAAAGACAATAGGATTGGGATTCATCTTACTGAGCATATCCCCGCTTACCGCTCCTTTTACCGAAAGCCCCAGGAACAGGTCTGCTCCTTCCATAGCCTCCGTAAGAGTTCGCGCTGAGGAGTCCGTAGCAAAACCTTCTTTATAACCGTTCATTCCCTGTTCTCGTCCCTGGAATATAACCCCTTTGGAATCGCAGAGTATAATATTCTCTTTTTTAATGCCCAGGTGAAGATAAAATTCCGAACAGGCAATCCCTGCCGCTCCCGCGCCGTTTACCACAACCTTGATTGAACCAATATCTTTTCCCGTAATTTCAAGCGCGTTTAAAAGAGCCGCGCCGGTGATTATGGCAGTGCCATGCTGGTCATCATGAAAAACCGGGATACCCATTCGCTGTTTTAATTTCCGTTCAATATAAAAACACTCAGGAGCTTTTATATCTTCAAGATTGATCCCGCCAAAGGTCGGTTCCAGCAGGGCTACGGTTTCGATTATTGTATCGGGATCTGTTGTATCAAGTTCGATATCAAAAACATCAACATCGGCAAAACGCTTGAACAAAACCCCTTTTCCTTCCATTACGGGCTTGCTTGCCAGGGGGCCGAGATCTCCCAGGCCAAGGACCGCTGTTCCGTTGCTGATTACTGCTACCAGGTTGCCCCGGCTTGTATACAGGTTCGCGAGAGAGGGATCTTTGTGGATCTCCCTGCAAGGTTCCGCAACTCCGGGAGTATAGGCCATTGACAGGTCTTCCTGGGTGATGCATTCTTTTGTTGGACAAACTTCTATTTTTCCCGGTTCCGGGAATTTATGATAGTCTAATGGATTCATTGTCTCTCCCCTACATACATTACAACACCCGCAATATAATTATCGTGACATCGTCGTGCTGGGGTGTTTTGCCGGTAAATTTATTCACTTTTTTTATTACTCCATCCACCATTTCCTGGGAGGATTTCCCATAATTTTCCATAAGGGCTTTATGGAACCGTTCGAGCCCAAACTCGTTATTATCGGCATCCATTGCCTCGTCGATCCCGTCAGTAGCCTGGATAAAATAATCTCCTTTTTGCAGCTGAAGCTCTTTTATATCCGCCAGGGGCGTAAACGTGGCATTGGATGCAGCTCCAAGAGCAATACCGCCGCCCGGCAGTTCTTTAAGATTATTTTTCCTCAGCAGGATTCCCTGGTTATGGCCGGCGCTGGTATAATTAAGTTTTAACGTCGCCAGGTTCAGAACTCCGTAAAACATAGTGACAAAATAATTGCTTGCTGTATTTTCGTAAAGATAATCATTAATAATTTCCAGAATCTTTTTGCTATTGGCTGTTTTTTTACAATAGGTATGAAGCAGTGTCCTGGTCATTGCCATAACCAGGCCGGAACCAACTCCATGCCCCGAGACATCAGCAACAGTAATACCAAGAGATTTATTTCCCAGGTCAATAACATCGTAATAATCGCCGCCCGACTCAGTCTGGGCGGAGTAAAAAGCGCCAAACTCAATTCCCTTGACTTCGGGCAATTGCTCCGGCAGCAGTGTTGCCTGTATCTGCTCGGCAGTCTTCAGTTCCTCTTCCATACGCTGCTTTATAAGCATTTCTGACTGGGCCTTTTTTAAATTCCCGGTCATGGCATTAAAGATATCGGCAAGCCTTCCTATTTCGTCCGTTCCTTTTAGTTCGATCTTTTTATCGAGGTTTCCTTTTCCTATTTCAAAGGCTCCATCGGCGAGCGTTGAAATAGACCGGATCAGAAACGTCGGCAAGAACAGGGCTATAACCATGCAGCGCAAAAGAATACTAATAATCAGGTTGATAATTTCACTTCGATCATCTTCCACTTTCGCGAAGAACTTATGCCGGTGAAGGAACAAACCCAGGATTCCGGCAAGATCCTGCTGATACGACGCAAGGGCAAGCTCTTCCAGGGATTTTGCCGCGGTAATTTCAATTTTTTTATTTCTCAGAACTGCCGTATAAAAATTATACCAGAGCTCCTTCATTTCTTTTTTAGGTTTCCATGCTATTCCATACTTTTTTTGCAATCGAGTCACAATTTTCTTCAATTTTTTTATTGGAAGCCTGTTCCCGGAAATTTCCTTCCCGGTCCTTTTAACAAATTCTTTAAGAAGATTTTGCAATTGCTCTTTTTTCAGATGAGTAATATCTAATTTTGGGATTGTATAATAATAGAGCGTTTTTTGTTTCTTTTCCGTATCGAGTATAATTTCATAGTCAAGATTTTTTCCCTGGTCAATAAGCCGGGTAAGAAAAATCTGTTTAAAAGTCTTTTGGTTTTTGTCTTTCGCGGCCAGGTAGTCCTGCAGGGTTAACCGGACTTTTGCTGATTTCTTTTTTTTATTTTTATTTTTATTTTTTTTCCACCAGTACTTTTTATTATACCGGTTAAATTGAATAGTATAATAATCGGACATGGCTGCATTCAATGAAGAGAGCGATGTATTTTTAAATTCAGTATAATATTCATACAGACGAACGTCTGTTTTTTTCTGGAATATGGGCATTCCCACAAGGACAAATGTTTTTTCATTTTCATCAACAGTATGATAGGAGGCATTCGTATCAATACTTTTCTTATAGTGAGAATAAATCGAAGGGCTCAGCCTGGAATCATTCTTATACCTGGCTTTTACCGCGTTGTGATAGCGTTCAAAATAAATATACTCCGGTTTATTCAGTCCACCCCAGTGGGTATCGATCAAAAAAGCAATATCCAGTATATCAACTTTTTTTCCCAGGGAAGAGAAGTAGCCGGTTATCCCTTTGAAAGATTCTTGCAGTGATTTATATTTCGCGTTCCTTTGCTCCGGGCTAAGTTCTTTCGCTTCTTCCGAATTTAAGAAATGCCGTATTTTCAGGTATTTTTCCGAAGGATCTACCGCTCCTTTGAGAACAATGGCTCCCTGTTTAAGCATGGAGCTTTTGATCTTTCTTTCATGCTGTTTAAAAACAGCCAGGGCAATGAGCACGGACGCGAAAAATATTCCCGCCATCATTATAACTGAGAACTTAAAACGGATACCAAAACGAACTTTTCTTATTTTCTTTTTCCCGGCCATGTTGTTTTTTTATAAAGCCCGTTTGGGGACTTTATTTCCCCTCCATTTTCGCGGTAAATCTTCCGGTGAGGAAATTGTAGAGTGAAGCAAAAGCGAATCCCGCGATAAAACTGTCTACCCCGGCATATATGGTGTTAATAAGGATTCCGGGAACACGGCTTACAAAGGTCATTTCCGGTCTCATGTTCTCTAGAATTGAAAGCCCCCCGCTGGGATGGATAGACTCAAACAGCTTCACCAGCTCCGCGCCAAAACCGTTCGCGGAACACCAGGTGAAAAGTATCAGTCCGGGGATAGCCCCTATTATCAGGGCGCTTATTGAAAAAGCTTTTATGTTCAACTTCATGTTTTTCCTCTCTTTAAGAAACTTGTTTTGTCTGCCCCCTATCCCCCTGTGGGGGCACCGCCACCCCCTAACCCCCGAGGGGGAAGAAGATGTTGGAAAAAGGTTTCTAAACCCAAAAGGCTACAACCCTTTTCCAAGAACTCTTGCGCCCCCTTTGGGGGTTGGGGGGGCGATAGAAACGGTTATTCTTTTAACAACACAATTTGAAGATGCTACTCTTTTCACAAGGGTACGTCAATAAAAAAACACCCTACACACCTGTGGTCTCAGGTTCCTTTTCTGTTTCTGTTGATTGGGGAGCAGCAGTTTCCGCGTTTCTGAGGCGTAATAATTTGTCATATACCTCAGGAGTTATAATCATATTTTCAACTATTTCCTCATCATCAAGCTCCTGTTCCCCTTCGTCATCATACGAAATAGTAACATCTTTAACCGTGAGCAAAGTAAAACGGGAGCAGGAAGAGCACTTTAATAATTCAAGCTGAGTAAAATGCTCCATATCATCTCCAGCCATTTTTAAGTTTTCCAGATCCTTAAAATTACCGCTTTCCAGGTTAGAGACAAGCATTTTAACATTTTCAACGGGTTCAAGAAAAGGAACAAGTTCCGGGTCTTCAACCCATTTATTACATTTTTCACAAAATGGTTCGGACGCAATTTGGCCCCACGCCATAAAAACCGCTCCTCCAAGGATTATAGCTGCTTCAATGAACCAGAGAAAATAGAGAAAACCACCGGTTGGAGTTATGCTTGCCACAGACCATGCTCCCTCAACAGCAAGAGCCTGCATTGCCTGAAGCAATATCATTGGTTCTACGAACAGGACCTCCTGTTCCGATAAAACAAAAAAATGCGCGACCCAGCCAATATAAACAGCAGCAAGTCCCACAGTCACTGCCAGGCCCAAAACAATTGATGAATTTCGAATTTTACCAATATGGGCTCCTATTCCTACGGCAAAACCAACAACAATACCAAAACCAACAGTTATGATAAAATTCAGATAAATAAACGGAATATAATGTAAAGCATACGCGTAGATAAAACTTGCCACAACAGCAGCAATTGTTCCAAAAATCAGGCTAAGGACTATTCCCAGAGGGGAAAATTTTCCTGAGTGCTGATAATACAGATTTGATTGATTCATAGATATAACCTCATTAATTTTATGATATTTTATTGAAAAAATCAGGATTTGTTTTTAATGAGAGTAAGTGGTCAGGACAATCACTCCCGTTAACAGGCGGTTGTTACACTATTTAATCCAGGTTTAACTTACAAGAACTTTTGCAAAAACAGACTCTCTTCTAGAGTAAAATCGGGATTTTTTACCCAAAAATATGCAAAAATTGAAAAATGATTGACAAAAACCGTCCCATTAGTTTATTTATAACGAACGTTCGATATAAATAAACTTTTCACAAAAAGGGGGTTTCTGATGCAACAAGAGAATACTACTGCCTATGATGCGATTATTGTTGGAAGCGGTCCCGGAGGGGCTACTACTGCTAAAGAACTTTCGAAAAAGGGGAAAAAAGTTCTGCTCCTTGAATGGGGAGCAAACCCTGTTTTAAATGGTTCATTTTGGAAATACATCCGATATCAATTAATTCCTTTTAAAAGTCTTCTTATTACCAACAAATTCCTGGGTATGGTGCGGGGTATTATTACGGGCGGAAGCTCTCTTTTTTACTATGCTACCTGTTTTAAAGTCCCAATTGATATGCTTAAATCGTACGGAATTGATCTCACAAAAGAAGTAAAAGAGGCCCGCGAAGAGCTTCCCATTGCTCCTCTCAAAGATGAACTGATGACCCCTATGGCTAACAGGATAAAAAAAAGTGCTCAGGATCTGGGATATAACTGGCAGAAACTTGAAAAATTTATTTACCAGGACAAATGGCAGTCCAATTCCCGGTTTCCCTATTATGGTGATCCCCATAATCTTAAATGGAGCGCGAAAGACTCTGCGGAAGAGGCTGTTCAAAATGGTGCGGTTCTGCTTAATAAAGCGAAAGTAAAAAAAGTCATAATCGAAAACGAAAAAGCCGTTGGTGTTGAATTCAAAATGAACGGGAAGCAGCATAAAGCATTTGCTCCCGATATTGTTATATCAGCAGGGGGAATTGGCTCTCCCGTAATACTCAGAAACAGCGGCATTGAAGAAGCCGGGTACAATTTCTTTTTCGATCCCCTCATCTCTGTTTGCGGTACCGTAAAGGACATAAAAGCCGAAGCAGAGATCCCCATGTCTGCGGGAATCCATATGGAAGAAGAAGGATACATGATGACCGATATGTCTCTCCCTTCGGAGATTAGTTTTCTCTTCGCGCTAGAGGTTTTCCGGTTCCATCGAATCTTCTCACAAAAGAAGACTCTTCGTATTATGATAAAAGCAAAAGATGACCTCGGCGGGAAAATTACCCCGGGCGGACAGGTAAGAAAAAAGCTCAGTAAGGACGATAAGGCCAAACTCATGGACGGGTATAAGCGGGCAAAAGAGATCCTAAAAAATGCCGGGGCTAAAGGAATATATAAAACATGGTACCTCGCTGCCCATCCCGGCGGCACCGTAAAAGTTGGAGAACTGCTGGACTCTAACCTTAAAACAAAAAAATACGATAATCTTTACGTTTGTGACTGTTCCGTAATACCCGAAGCCTGGGGCCTCCCCCCCACGCTCACTATCGTTGCCCTTGGAAAACGCCTTGCGGCTCACTTAACTTCCGGAACCACGAGCAACAAAAAAAAGGCCCGTGCGGTGTCCGGGTCTTCGGCTCCGCTCAGACACCGGATGGCCGGGGAAAAATAGATTAGGAACTGTGCCGATACCGGGGTCTGTTTCCATCGGCCCCCCAACCCCCAAAGGGGGCGTAAGAGTTTTTGGAAAGGCACTGTACCTTTTTGGGTTTAGAAACCTTTTTTCAGCATCTTCTTCCCCCTCGGGGGGCTAGGGGGGGGGATGGTGCCCCCTCAGGGGGAAAGGGGGCAAGCAGGAACAGGCCCTATTTAAATTTTAGTTTCTTAAGAGAGAAAACATGCCTAAAATAGTTGATCACGACCAGTACCGGGACGAGCTTTTAACCAAATGCTTTGATCTCTTTGCTTCGCGAGGATATAGTGAAGTGACCATGCGGGAAATCGCGAAAGAATTACAGATATCAACAGGATCTCTGTATCATTATTTCCCAACCAAGCAGGCTATCCTCCAGCAGATGTTCACTCTTTTGCTAAAGCGAATTATCGAAGAGATGGTTTCAGCGCTTATCCCGTTTGAAGAACAGGATAAAAAAATAAATTTTGGGTTTAATTACATCAGGGAGCGCGAAGATTTTTTTAAAAACTTTTTTCTCATGACAATAGAATATTACCGGTACGGAGAGTCGGAAGAAAAGCATACCTTTATGCAGACTTTTTTAAAAGATATCAGGAACAATCTCGTTACGCATTTTGATATAGATGAATCGGTTTCTGAAATGATCTTCAGTTTTATAACCGGTCTTGTGTATCAACGAACGGTATACTACGAGTTTTCAAGTTTCGAAAAGCAGGTTACCCTTTTTCAAAAAATGCTTAACCCTTTTCTAAAAAAAGAGAAGAAATAAATAAGAGGAGGTTTCATTATGAACAGCATCAATCAAGAAGAAAGCAGTCAGAATTCTCCCAACTCATTCGCTCAGACGTTTGTTAAAACCAATGAAGTAAAAAATATTATCAAAACATTTCTCCCGGAAATAATCGACACCTGGGCAGGAAAAAGCAGGATAAAAAAATGGTTCTCCCGGTCCATAAAAAAAAGCATTGTATCCGGCTTCACTGCGGTCCCCGCGAAAGGAGAATCGACCGGGAACGGGGCTGCCGATCTTCTGGAAAATCCCGAGTTTGCCGGAAAACTCCTGGAACAGTTTCCTTCTATTATCAACTTCATTTTCTCAACCGGTTCATCGTTGTTTAAAGGCCTGGAGCAAATTCCGGCAAAAGAAAAAAGTTTAATTATAAGCAATATCATCGCTCAACTAGAACCGGGCAAAACCGGCATGGCAATGACCGGTTTATCAAAGCTCTTTAATGATCTTCACGAAAATGACCCTCTTTTTTTCACGGAACGCCTTACTCCTCTATATATTGACTGGATACAAAACACCGATTTTGGGGAATTAAAAGAAGCGCTCGACAACTCAGCGGAAGATCTTATAGCCTTTGCGCGAATGGCAAACACTGAAACATGGAAATACTCAAGCAAGGCAGTAACAATTTTTTCTTTTTTACCGACTATTGTAAATATTCTTATCGGTTCTTTAAAAGAAACAATGGGCCCAATCAATGATAATTCCCCTGACCTGTTAACGGATGTATTTCTCGCGCTCATCCGGGACATAAATGGAGAGGAACTGGGAAATGTAATAAATGAAATTTTCGAGCTCATTAGAAAAGTCCATACCGGAAGCGCGCTGCTGGGAGATCCCGGACATCCCCGGCTGCCGCGAGAGATTTCAACCCTGTTAACAGGCACGCTGAAAACGATTGATGTTGAGCTTCTGTTAAAAGGCCGGGCTTATTTTTCCGATTTAAAAGAGAAAACAGCTATTGCCTGTACGGCAAAGCTTAACAACAATCCCGAGTTGCAAAAAAACTTTATAAAAAGTTATACAACTTCTTTTGTAAGATCACTCCGAACCTGGAAAAGAAAGACAGAAACTCTTGGAAGTCTTTTTTCCGACCAGGAGTTATCTGAAGAATTTGAACGTGCTCTTTCCGAAATAGATCCAACAATTCCCGCGGAGATTGTTAACACTCTTTGCGTTACGGCAAATATCGTTCATGCCATAAAGCCGGAAATAGCAAAAAATATCTTCATCCAATTCTTTGGCTCTCTGGACAATTATGAAACCGGAGAAACAGTTTCATGGCTAACAAAAGAACTGAGCGATGCCATAAAACCAATAGCCGGTTCCGTAATGCCGCCCTTAATCAATGGAATTGCCGGGTTGTTAAATCCGGAAGAATATGAAGACCCGGGCGAAATACGGGATGCCCTTTTATCGTTACGCTCATCTGTACAATCACTTTTGGTCGAAGAGGAGGTCTCCAAATGAAAAAAGAAACACATGAGGCAATCACGGAAGCCGCTGCCGGAATGGAGAACCGTTTTTTAACAGACTGGAAAAACGAAGGAAAAAAAATAATTGGTTACACCTGCTCCTATATTCCCGATGAGATCTTTCATGCTGCCGGTATTTTACCCTACCGGCTGAGAGGGTTCAGCACCGAAGCATCGACCATTGCGGATACCTATTTTGGCCCTTTTATTTGCAGTTTTCCAAAAAGTCTTTTGCAGCTCGCCGGAGAAGGCATGTATAATTTTCTGGATGGCGCTATAATAACGGCAGGATGCGATTCCATGCGCCGGCTCGATGAATGCTGGCGAAAAGCCAATGACGACCGGGAGGGAATACTACCGGATTTCTTTTTTTATTATGGAGTTCCTCACAAAAACACCTCCTATAGCCGGACATGGTTTATTCAGGAAATTGAAAAACTGGTAAAGAGCATAGAGGATCATTTTGATATAACAATAACCCGGGAGAGTATATACAACTCAATTGAATTATATAATAAAAGCAGGATGCTGCTAAAAAGGATAGATGACCTGCGCACCGGCAGCGGCACGATTGTATCGGGAGCCGACGCTCTTTCAATAATTCTTGCGGGAACTGCCATACCCAGGGAAATATATAATACACTTCTGGAAGAAATAATTATTGATCTTGAAGAAGAACAAAAAAAGAACAGAGCAAACGGCAAAAAACGGCTCATGCTTGTGGGAAGCGTCAATGACGATATTGATCTTGTCCGCCTCATAGAAGGAGAACAGGCTATTGTTGTGGCGGACAATTTATGTTTTGGCTCCCGTTTTTACAATGACCTGGTAGCTCTCCCGGATAACTCTAAAACAGAAAATGATCCTGTAGCTCTTTTAGCAGAGCGCTATCTTGGGAATAATGAATGCCCCAGGATGTTTGGCGACTATAAGAAAAGGCTGAGCATGTTAAAAGAAAAAATTGAAGTGAAAAAAATTGAAGGGGTAATCTTACAAAATATCAGGTTTTGTGATCTTCACGGTTCAGAGAACGGACTCTTCGAAAGAGACCTGGAAGCACAGGGCGTACCATGCATGAGGCTTGAGCGGGAGTATGGTCCCCTTGTTGAATCGGGAAGAATAAAAATGAGAGTTGATGCTTTCCTCGAAAGACTGGCGTTATAAGGAGAAAAAAATGAGACAGGAAATCCGCGAATATAATCACGACTGGAAACTTTACAAACTCTTTGGAGCAGCGTCAAGTTCACGCAGCGGAACAGAAAAAGAGTACCGGAATATGCTAAACTATATACCTTCTTTCCGAAACGTAGTGGAACCTATTTTTTCACATGAGGAAGTTGGTGTTGCGTTCTTGAAAATGGTACACACATATCTTGGCAATATTCTAAACGCCAGGGAACAGGGAAAAAAAGTCGCCGGCACAACGTTCTGTTTTTCTCCCGCCATACTGTTCGCCATGGATATTGTTCCCATTACCTTTGAACTTATCACTGTTATGGGAACATTTCTTAAAGAAAACGGCACTGCCGAATTCCTGGATTATTGCTGTGAGATAGGATTTACCGAAACGTCCTGCTCTTCTCAGCGGGGAACTCTGGGGGCCTACCTCTCAGGGCTTGGTGCTGAGATAGATTTTTTTATCAATGATTCACCCGGGGTTTGCGACACCAATGCCAATGCCTTCGCTTTTGCTGCCGCGTACCTGGACAAACCTTTTTACCAGCTCAACATGCCTTCGGATTTAACCGGCGAACGGTCAATGAAATATCATCGCGAAGATTTCAAAAATATGATCCTGTTCCTGGAAGAACAAACCGGGAAAAAGCTTGAGCCCGAGAAACTCAAAGAGATCCTTGAAGAGATACAGGTCCAGGATGAGATCTGCGATGAGATTGAAGAATACCAGGTGCTTAAACCAAATCCGGCTCCGCCAACTTTCCCGGTATTTCTTTACGCAACACGGTTTCTTTTCTCCGGCATGAAAGAAGGAACAACCGTCCTCAGAAAAATGCGGGATAGTCTAAAAGGAAACGTTGAAAAAGGAATTTCCGGGCTCCATCCGAAAAAAGAAAAAATACGGGCTTTATTCTGCTATATTGATCACTATACAACAAATTTACGGTTCTGGGAAATGTTAAGCGACAATGGCATAACCCACCTTGGAAATATTTTGAGCAGACAATGGGACAGTGATTCACCCATAGGCGGGATGAAAGAAAACAAGGACCAATCGTATACGATCAATACCAGGGACCTGGATTCAATGATCGATTCCATTGCAATGATTAATTCACGCATGCCCATGATAAAATCAATCCGCGGGCCATATGATAAACCCCACATGTGGCTGCACGACACTCTCACCCTGGCAAAACTCTATGACGCGGACATGATAGTGTACAACGGCACTCCGGGATGCAGGAACACCTGGGGTATGGTAAAAATGTTCGCGCGGGATACGGAAAAACAGGGATATCCCACGTATATAATGTATGCGGATGCTTTTGATGACCGGGTTGAATCCTGGGAAATGACCAGGACCCGGTTTGAGGAATTTCTTAAGGTAAGGAGGCTTGTATAATGTTTGTTGCAGGATGCGATATTGGCTCATTAACTTCAAAAGCGGTTATTTTAAAAGATAACAAGATTGCCGGTTCCTGTGTTATCACATCGAAACCCAAACCCTGGGAATCGGCTAACGCGGTGATGGACTCGGCATTAAGAGATTCCGGTCTTTCCATGGATGATATTGATTATTGCGTGGGAACCGGGTACGGCAGGGACAAGATTCCCTTTATTAATGAAGCTGTTTCCGAGATTGCCTGCCATGGCAAAGGCGCGAGATGGCTTCTCCCTTCAGCTCGTACCGTTATCGATATTGGCGGGCAGGACTGCAAGGCCATGAAAATGGATGAAAATGGTAAAGTCAATAAATTTATTACCAATGATAAATGCGCTTCCGGTACGGGCAGGTTTCTTGAAGTCATGTCCCGGGTGCTGGATATCAGTCTTGATGAACTGGGGACAATTTCTTCCCGGGCTGAATCACCCATTACGCTGGCATCCACCTGCACGGTATGGGCCCAGGCTGATGTTATCAGACATCTAAATAATAAGGTTCCGGTTGAGGATATTGCCGCGGGGATTAACACAGCAATGGCCAGCAGGATGGCGATCCTGGTTAACAGTGTGGGCATGGAAAGTGATGTATGCATGACAGGGGGAGTGGCAAAAAACAATGGCGTACTTTCAGCACTGGAACAATTGCTGGGGATTCGAATAAAACGAATTCGGAGAGCGGACCCCCAGGTTACGGGAGCGCTTGGCGCAGCCCTCTTTGCCCTGGAGAAAAACAAAGGAGGCAGCGAATAATGATTACAGCAGGATGCGATATTGGTTCATTAACAGCCAAGGCTGTTATTCTAAAAGACGGAAAGATCCTTTCATCACCGGTTATTAAGCGAAAGCAGCACCCCGATGAAGCTGCCCTTGAAGTTATAGGACTTGCTCTTGACCAGGCGGGTATGTATATGAATGATATTGATTATTGCGTGGGCACCGGGTACGGCTGTGATTTTATTCCCTTTGCCAATGGCACTGAATCCGAAATTTCCTGTCATGGGAAAGGAGCGGTTTGGCAGCGGCCTTCCGCGAGAATGGTTATTGATATTGGCGGCCAGGACGCGAAAGCGATCAAAGTCGGGGAAGACGGTTCTGTCCGGAGATATATCTACAATGATAAATGCGCTTCCGGGACCGGCAGGTTCCTTGAAATAATTGCTGAAGCTCTCGACACCAGGCTTGAAGATATGGGAGACCTTGCCCTCTCTTCAACGAACAATCTTACGCTTTCCAATCAGTGCGTAGTCTTTGCCGAAACAGAGATTATTTCCCTGGTGAACGAAGGAAAGGAAATTGCTGATATTCTTAATGCCCTGCATAATGCCGTGGCAAACAGGATCGTCTCTCTCGCGAGGAGCATTGAACCGGAAGAAGAGATTGTGATGACCGGAGGGGTTGCCAAAAACCCGGGCATGTTTTCCGCCCTGGGCAAGGCGCTTGGTATGGACCTGGTAAAAATGAAGAGCCCCCAGATAAATGGGGCTCTTGGAGCGGCGCTTTTCGCGATGGAGCAAGTCCTTGTATCATAGGAAATCCGTCTCTGAAACCGCCCCGGGTCTTCGGCTCCGCTCAGACACCGGATGGCCGGGAAAAATAGGTCAGAAACTGTGGGAATACCGGGTGGGTTTGTGGAGATGCTTCGGAGGAGTGGTTTCCGGGGAAGGAGAGACGTTGCGTGCAACGCCTTTACGGGTTGATTTTTTTGAGATGCTTCGCTGGGGTCGCACCCCAAAGGGGGCACAAGAGTTTTTGAAAATGAGCTAATTTTAGCCCGGGGTTTTAACCCCATAGGGCAGCAGAGCAGAACCCGGATAACATCTTCCGGGAACAGACCCTGTTTATAAATTATT
>JAAENB010001227.1 GCA_024224995.1 bacterium
AATAGGGCCTTAAAGTCTTCGAAGTCTGCTCCCTGTCCCACGCGCAGCCCCCCTCTGCCCTCAATATCTCCGCTATCTCCGCCAGCAAATAAAGCGGCTGTTTTTCCTTAAATTCCATCATTTTCACCCATTTTAATCTATATCCACTATATTTTTTATCTCTAATTTCTTCTTGTTTTGAAATATCTCCCATTTTAGTCAAGCATGATATTCTTTTTCCAAATATCAGTACTTAAAATTACTCTTTTAAAACGCTATCCTTAATCAAATTTTTATTTTTAACAGCTTAAATCTTGACATAATATATATAACATATATATACTTGTAGCAAAATATATCATAAAAACTTAACAAATTTAATGAATACATCTGAAAAATCAATAATCCAACCGGAAATAATTGAGGTTCTTCGAGAAGCTTCAGCTACACTCGTTGGAACATTTGACCTTGAGTCTCTTCTCCAGAGGGTTGTAGAAAGTTATCGACAAATTTCCAACGCATCAGTCTGTTCTATATTTCTTATTGATGAAAAAGAGAATGAACTTGTTATGAGAGCCAATGCAGGCTATGCAGAAAATTTAAATAGTGTAGCCAAATATGATCTCTCTGTCAACACAGATACTCTAGGAATTGGTCTCACTGCGTGGATTGCCTTAACAAAAAAAAAGTTTTCAGCAAAAAACCGTAAAGAACTCGCCAACCATCCTGCATGGATGGGCAAATTCGATGGTCAACAATATATTGGAGATAAGGACTGCAATTCGTTTATCGGAGTTCCTCTCATTATTAGAGACAAGGTAATTGGTGTATTAAAAGCTGAAAATAAAATTTCGAATGCTCTACATCCTGAATCATTTTTTTCCCCTGAAGAAGAACAGGTTTTTGAAATATTAGCAAATACTGCCACTATTGCAATTGAATATTTGCTTTTGATTGAAGAACTAAGAAAAAATCAAAATCAGGAAATTATTGATTCAATACATGAAATATTTTCAAAAGTGTTGGGAATATTTGAATTAGATCAAATCCTCCGAATAATTGTAGAGAGTTTTAAAAATATTTCAAATGCCACTGCTTGCGCAATATTTTTAGTTGATGATAATGAACTTTACATCCGTATGAGGGAGTCTGTAGGCTACGAAAACGATCTTAAACGAACAGCGGAATACGATCTCTCAGTTAATCCTGATACCCCTGCAATTGGACTCACAGCATGGATAGCATTAACAAAACAAAAATTTTCAGCCAAAACCCATGATGAACTCACCAGGCATCCAGCATGGATAGGAAAATATGAAGGACAACAATATACAGGTGATGAAGAATGCAAATCATTTATCGGCGTACCTCTTATTATTCGTGACAGAACTATCGGTGTTCTAAAGGCTGAAAACAAAATCCCCGATGCACTGCATCCCGAATCTTTTTTTACACCTAAAGAAGAACAGCTTTTTGAAATCCTTTCCAACATAGCAGCTATTGTTGTTACAAATGCAAGACTTATTACCAGACAGGAGAGTCAGCTTGAAAGTATCATTAGTTTATATCGAATTGGAGCTATGCTGCAGGAGCAGGATAATTTTGACCGCTTAATTTATATCTTTCTTACAGGCTTAACTCATGGTAAAGTTATAGGATTTAATCGAGCTATTTTTTTTGAATACCAGCCTGTGACCAAACGATTAATAGGACGAATGTCTATTGGTCCTCGAGATAAACAAGAAGGGGAATTAATCCGGCAAAAAATGGAAAAGGATGATCCCCTTAGCCTTGAAGCCTGTATCCATGCGTTTGACGACAACAAAAAAGCTTTAAAAACTCAATTAAACCAACTGGTTTTAGATACCATAATTGATCTTGAAAAAGGTGATATTTTCCTGCAATGGGTAAAAGAGAACAAAAAAGTATTCAAAAGTTTAAAAAACAGGCATTTTTCAGGAGATTTTAAAGAATTCCTGGATACCATTGGAGCTGAAAATGTAATTCTGATTGGTATTGCTCCTTCAAAGAAGAACTATTCTTTTATACTTTGTGACAATATCTATAGTCATAAATCTTTCGATCAAAGTACCAGTGAATTACTTGGTGTATTTATTGAACAGATCGCCAGAGCTCTTGAAAGGATCCAATCAATTGAAAATGTTAGAGCTGCAAAAGTGGCAGCCCTGAAACAGGCTTCTGCTATGGCAGCCCATCGACTCGGAAACATTCTCCCCTTCACAGAGAAACGTATTACTGAGGCTCTTGAAATGTCTTGTGGCAATACAGATTTAGAAAATTTACTAAAACCTTGTTATGAACATATTAAAGAAGGAATGGTGGTGCTCCAAAAATTCCTGGAGTATGCAGAAGGCGGTAAAATTAATCCTACAAAATTGGAAAATATAAATAACATCCTCAATATAATAGAACAATCTATTAAAAACCTTAAAGCAGATTTTTCTGATATAAAAATTATGGTAAATTTTTTTGATACAGAGAAACTCCCGTATATTCGAATTGATATGGATAGTATAAAAAATGCTTTTCATAATTTAGCCATTAATACCATCAATGCGAATCCTAATGATCCGGAAATAAAAATTTGGGCTGACTATTCTTCAGATTTTGAATTGAATAAACATAACTTATGGCCAAACGGAAATTTCATAAAAATTGTTTACGAAGATAACGGCCCCGGAATTCCTTTTGAAAAAAAGAAAAAATATTTGAGGCATTTCATACATCTAAATCAGGGCATACTGGATTAGGGCTGGCTTTTGTCCGACAAATAGTTGAGCAACATGGAGGAAAAGTGTTTGAGGACGGAAATTTTCAAAAGGGTGTACGATTTAATATAATCTTACCAATCTATACATAGGAGGTTTGCCAATGGCAAGACTAAAAAAAGTCTTAATTATTGAAGATGACCCAATCCCAAGAAATGATATAAAAAGAGTATTCACAATGGATGAAGAATTTGATTTTCAAGTATATGAATCTGTATCATTTGAAGAAGCAAAAAAAATTTCAGAAGAAAAGAGAAGATTTGACCTCCTAGTTATTGATTGGCGATTAGCATCTGAAGAAAATGGTGGTCTGGATGCTCTAAAGAACCTCAAAATATTTTTTCCTAAAATTAAAATCGTCTATACCGCTCATGCAACCCTTGAAAATTGTGTAAAAGCAATGAAAGCAGGAGCAAATAATTATATTGATAAAACACAGCCGGGATCATTAGAAAAACTGCTCGAATCAGCAAAAGAAGAACTACGAGCCAGGAAATTTGATGATAATGAACCGGACAATGAATGGTTAAACGAACACCTTGAAGAATTGAGTGAAAAATATTCCGGAGAGCTTATAGCCTTTATTGACGGCCAGGTTGTTGACCATGGGAAAAGCAAACAAAAATTAATAGAAAAAGTTAAAGAAAAGTACCCCGATGACGAGCCCTATATAATGTTTGCACCAGTGGAGGATCTTTAAATGTTCAGGATTGGTACCAACGGAATTGTTCAGGGTGAAAATGGAATATGTTACTCTTATTCTTACCCAGGTAAACCGCAAATCCCTGTAAAAATAAAAAGTGACCGGGAAGGAGTTTGGAATGAAGCTGAATTCATTCTGGATACAGGAGCAGATGGTTCTTATTTGCACCCAAGTGAAGCGGAAATGCTAGGATTAAATATCAACAATTTTACTGATGTTGGAATTGCTAAAGGTGCTGCCAGAACCGATATCCGCATCCATTACAGAAGTAATGTACAAGTCCAGATTGGAGATTTTCCCCCATTTTTTCTTAAAATCGGTCTTTTGCCGAAAATAGAAGGGAGAAAAAAAACTAAAGGATTACGAATTCTCGGCAGGAACACTATACTCGCTTTATTTGGTATTGCAATTGACACCTATCATATAGGTATTTTCCCAAAATTGGACATTTAACACTGTCTATCGAATATATATCAATCCTCGTCCCCCTCCCTATTATTAATTTTATATTGACATATATAACGATATCAACATGGTGTTATTTTTATGATAATACAAAAGGGGGTTATCGTATGATTACCGAACAATTACAAAAAATCGATCCTGAGATTTATGACATTATTCAGAAAGAGAACAATCGTCAGGAAGAGAACCTTATTTTAATAGCCTCGGAAAACTATGTTTCACAGGCTGTTCTGGCTGCATCTTCCTGTACCATGACCAATAAATACGCGGAAGGATACCCCGGGAAGCGCTTTTACAACGGCTGCCAACAGGTTGACGCAGCAGAAGCCCTGGCTATTGAACGTATTAAGAAAATATTCGGCGCGGAAGCGGCTAATGTTCAGCCTCACAGCGGCGCACAGGCTAATATGGCAGTAATGATGTCCATGATTAAACCTGGTGACACTTTTATGGGCATGAACCTTGCTCACGGCGGCCACCTTTCTCACGGCTCCCCGGTAAACTTCTCAGGTCTCTATTTTAACGTGGTATCTTACGGTGTAACTGAAGATACACAGGTTATTGATTATGACGAAGTAATGAAAACCGCGAAAGAACACAAACCAAAGCTCATTATTGCCGGAGCCTCTGCCTATCCCCGGATCATCGACTTTATTAAATTTAAAGAAATTGCCGATTCCGTAGGCGCGAAACTGATGGTTGATATTGCTCACATCGCGGGTCTTGTCGTAGCCGGAGAACACCCTTCCCCGGTTCCTGTTTCCGACTTTGTAACCATGACAACCCATAAAACCCTGCGCGGACCCCGGGGCGGAGTAATCCTGGGTAAAGGTGAATTTGAAAAAGAAATGAACAAGTTCATGTTTCCCGGAGTCCAGGGCGGACCCCAGATGCATTCTATCGCGGCAAAAGCGGTTTCTTTTAAAGAAGCACTTGATCCTTCTTTTAAAGACTACCAAAAGCAGGTAGTTGTAAACGCAAAAGTCCTTGCGGAAACGCTCATGTCCAGGGGACTCAATATCGTTTCCGGCGGAACCGATAACCACCTTATGCTGGTGGATCTGCGGAACAAAGACATTACCGGTAAAGACGCAGCGAACAGGCTCGACGAAGCCGGAATTACCTGTAACAAAAACGGAGTTCCTTTTGACGATAAATCGCCTTTTATTACAAGCGGTATCCGTCTTGGCAGTCCGGCGCTGAGCACCAGGGGCATGAAAGAAGACGAATTCAAAAAAATCGGTTCTCTTATTGCCGATATTATCGAGAATATGGATGATGATTCCGTCTGTAACAGAGTGAAAGAGGAAGTGAGCGAATTATGCAAATCATTTCCTACCGATCTTCTGAGACTGGTCTAATGGGATCAAACATTCCTCCGGGAGCGTGTCTTTCGCTCCCGGATACGCTGCCTGGTCTTAATTGAAAAAGAGGTTCCCCGTGCGGTTCATACTCAAATTTACATATATCACACTTATTTCCCTGTTCTTTTTCTCCTGTTCCGGTTCAACCAGGAGCGAACCGGTTCCCCTGCGTTTTATTATTTTTGGGAACACAAACCCGGCTTCGCCCTTTACCGGCAACGCGGAAAATCTTCCCCGGGTAATAAGCTATATCAATATGGAGAATCCGGCTCTTGTTATTCATTCCGGGAATATTATTCACGGCGGTTATGAGTGGATGGGAATTAAAGAGGCGGACCTGGTTAGACAATATAAAAACTTTAATTCAAAAACAGCATTACTAACGCCGACCCTTTATACCATTGCCGGAGAAAAAGATCTTTTTAATGACTCAATAGATCTGTATAAAAAGTATACCGGGAAATATCCCAATTATTCGTTCAACTATAGCAACAATCACCTGGTAGTGCTAAGCGCCGGGAAAAAAACAAAAAACCTTACTTCGGAATATGATATTCAATGGCTAAAAAACGATCTTGAGAGACATAAAGATTCCTCTGCAATTTTCGTTTTTACCCATCATCCTCTCTTCTACTATTCCCGGCAGAAACTGAGAGGCCCAAAAGCGGAGGAGCTCCACCAGCTCTTCCGCAAATACCCGGTTAAAGCTGTTTTCTCCGGAAGCGTTCCCGGGTACCACGAAATCAGCAAAGACTCTATTCGCTATATCATCGCGGGCTGCGGCGGCTACACCAAAGAAGAAAAATACCTCACCAGAACCCAATATTATATAATCACCTTCAACGGCAAGACGCTGCGCATCTCCCCAAAGAGCGTTACTTTTTAAAAGAAAGTTTGAAGTTTGAGTTTTTTACCGCCGGGGCGGGGTCAACTGCTCTCAAGAAGCTAAGATTTTACACAGGGTCTTCTTCTTCATAACGAGGGGCTGGAAGCCCCACGCTATGAGAAATACCCATAGCCCTGGGAAACTAATTTACGAACAGAGCCTGTTCCCGGAAGATGCTATCCGGGTTCTGCTCTGCTGCCCTATTGGGTTAAAACCCCGGGCTATAATTGACTCATTCCCAAAAACTCTTGCGCCCCCTCTGGGGGTGCGACCCCTGCGAGGGGCTGGGGGGCCGACAGAAACAGGCTCCGGTATCACCGCAGTTTCTGACATATTTTTTCCCCACTACACAGAGTCGGTCGTGTCTTAATATACCGAAAAACGTAATTCGGAATGTAAATTATGCCTGCCGGGTTGATAAACATTTTATTAAGACGCGGCCACAAGGTCAACTGGCTCTTAACCGATCACCGATCACCCCGCCCGCAGGGCACCAGATTACCCAACTCTCCGGGCTTCCGGATTAGCTGCCTGTTTAATAGAAAGGGATATCCGTTTTCTCTCGAGATCTACCCCGAGAACCCGGACTTCAACCTCATCTCCGATGGAGAGGACGCTGGTGATATCTTCCACATAGGAATTTGAGACTTCTGAAATATGAACCAGGCCTTTATCTTTGATCCCGATATCTACAAAGGCACCAAAGGCCAGAACATTATCGACAACTCCATTAAGGACCATGCCTTCAGTTAAATCATCAATGGATTGGACATCATCACGGAATTCCATAGCTTTGAAATCTTCCCGGGGGTCGAGTCCTTTTTGTTTAAGCTCGTCTATTATAGAGTCGAGCTCCGGGATCTTGAGCGCTTTCTTTACTTTATCTTTTTTAATAAGGCCGGGATTCTTTACCAGTTCCTCCACCGATACCGAACAAAATTCCGCGATACGCTCAACATGGCCGTACGATTCCGGGTGAACCCCGGTGCTGTCCAGAACATTTGCTCCGTCCAGTATCCGCAAAAAACCGGCAGCCTGTTCAAAGGCTTTCGCCCCGATCCCTTTAATTTTTTTCAACTCTTTGCTTGATTGTATCTTTTTGTGCTCACTCCGGTACCGGGTTATTTCTTTTGCTTTTCGTTTGTCGAGCCCCGACACATAACTCAGCAAATGATACCCGGCCGTATTCAGGTTTATTCCGACCTTGTTAACGGCCCACTCCACGGTTTGCCCCAGCTTTTCTTTGAGCAAGGTATGGTTAACATCATGCTGATATTGTCCAATGCCCAGGGATTTTGGATCGATCTTAACCAGCTCAGCCATAGGGTCCTGAAACCGTCTTCCTATTGAAATAGCGCCCCGCACAGTGGCGTCAAGTTCGGGGAACTCTTCCCGGGCTGTTTCACCGGCAGAGTATACGCTAGCCCCGTCTTCGTCCACCAGGGCCACAACCACAGCAGTTCCTTTAAACAGCTGTTTGACGATTGTATAGGTCTCCCGGCCAAAAGTCCCGTCTCCAATGGCAATCCCCGCGACATCGTATTCTTTGGCCCAGACAAGCAGTTTTTTCGCCTCCAGCTCATTCCGGTGAAGGTTAAGCGTCATATACTCTTTAAAATCCCCATTCCGGTCAATGGCGACCGTTTTACACCCGGTGCGGATGCCGGGATCTATTCCAATTACGGCTTTTTCGCCAAAGGGAGAGAAGAGCAGGATCTTTTCAAGGTTCTTTGAAAACAGACCAACCGATTCCTCTTCGGCTCTCTCTTTCACCTTTTTCATAACTTCATTCCCCAGAGAATTCATCAGGTGCCGCCGCAGGGACTCCTTTGACGCCTTTACCAGTAAATCGCCCTTTTTCTTAAAATGAATTTTGCTGATCCGCTCTGCCAGCCGGTCCATGTCACCGTCTTCACCAAGCGACAATGATAAGATGCCTTCCTTTTCGCCGCGTAATACGGCCATAATACGGTGACCGGGCATGCCGGATATTTCTTCGGTAAAATTAAAATAATCCCGAAACTTTTCCCCTTCTTTCTCTTTTCCCTTTTTTACGCCGCAGCTTACCTTTCCTTTTCCCAGGGACTCCCTCACCTCACCTCTCACTTCCGCCGAATCCGATACTTCCTGCACGATTATGTTCATGGCATGCTCAAGCGCGGCCTCTTTCTCCGGCACATCTTTCCCGGTATACTTTTCCGCGGCCTTAAGCGCTTCAGCATCTGCCAGGTTATTCTTCTTGATCAACTCAGCCAGAGGCTCCATACCCAGTTCCCGGGCCTTGTCGGCCAGGGTCTTTTTACGCGGCTTATACGGCAGGTATATGTCCTCAAGCTTCGCCAGGGTAGGCGCCGCTGCCAGTTTCTTTTTCAAAGCCGGAGTTAACTTCCCATTCTCTTCAAGGTATTGTATAATGTACTCCCTTCTCTTCTCCCGTTCTTCCATCCTGGAAAAAAGCTCTAAAATATTGCTGATATCGACCTCATCAAGGCTCCCGGTCCGCTCTTTCCGGTACCTGGCAATAAAGGGTATGGTACACCCCTCTTCCGTTAATTCCAGCACCGCTTCTATATTATATTGGGTTAGGTTTAATTCATTCGCGACATTCTTTATTAGAGTCTCTTTTTCCATAATGGTTTCCCTGTCTCTCAAATTTGTTGTGTATTATATCTTTATCGGTAGGAAATATCATTTTTATTAATGCTGTCAAGTAAAGCGGATTAATCTCTTGACAATAATACTTGGTATGCCAAATATTGGCCTACCAAACAATGAAATAGAGGTTTTAAACTGTGCAAAACGAGAAAAATGACGACAGATTGTTATTCCTGATGTCACGAACGCAGCATGTATTACAAAACTATCTAAAAAATGAATTTTCAGCAGCCGGAGTAAAAATCTCTCCGGCCCAGATGGGAATATTATTTTTGTTAAAGCTGCAGAATGGGCAAACCATGACGGAATTGAGCAGGAAACTGGGCATAGACAATTCAACAATAACCGGGTTCATTGACCGCATGGTAAAAGCGGGATTTGTAACCAGGGAACAGAACCCGAATGACCGAAGGCAGAATCTCATTACTATAACCGAAGAGGGTATCACAGAAATTAATAAAGCGAAAATTGTATCGAACCGGGTAAATGAAAAAGTAAAAGAGGGATTTAGCCCGGAAGAGATTAACATTTTCAAGAACGTACTGAATAGTTTTTTTATCAAATTTACATAACACTAAAGGAGGGCAATAATGAATAAACTATTAAATGCCTATAACACCTGTACAAAATTTCCACTGGGAAAAACGATTTTCTCCAAACTGGTCTGTTTAAAAGCTCCCTATTTTGGAACTATCCATCCCCGATTTGTAGAACTCCGCCACGGCTACGGTGAAATAAAAATGAAAAAGCGCCGGTCCGTACAAAATCATTTGCGCTCTGTTCACGCGATTGCCATGGGAAACTTATGCGAGCTTGTTGCCGGAACAACACTTGAAGCAACACTACCCCCAACAATGCGGTGGATACCCAGTAGTATGAATATTGAATATTTAAAAATTGCGAGAACAAATCTGAAGGCTTCATGTACGATACCTCAAAAAGAATGGAACAAAAAAGAAGAACTCCCGTTAACGATCAGTGTAACGGACACCAATAACATCGAAGTGGTTCGCGCGGTAATTACCATGCATGTGAGTCCTAAGAAGTAAGGTAGTCGGTGGCCCTGGGGGTCGCACCCCTCGCAGGGGCCGGGTAATCGGTTAAGAGGCATATCGACCCGGAATATAAACTATGCCCGGAGTAATGGCCTCCGCAGAACGTTCGGAACTCGCTCCGCTCAAACAGCCTCACAACCCGCAGAGGCATCACTCCGTGCATAGTTTACATTCCGAATTACGTTTTTCTGTATATTAAGACACGACCGACCCGGTGTAGCAGGGAAAAAATACGTCAGAAACTGTGGTGATACCGGGGTCTGTTTTTTGCGAAGCGAAGATGCTCCGGGCAAAGGTTTGGTTCTGAGAGACGTTGCAGTGCAACGCCTTTACTGGCTGGTTTCTGGCCAGGGCTATGGAGACTCTGAGGAGGGATGC